>NZ_JAMTDV010000124.1 GCF_023806565.1 Accumulibacter sp.
CCGGGACGGCGACGCGGCCGCCGGGGACGCCGGCGGTCCCCCCCGGACTGGGCAACCCGACGGCATTGCCGGTGCAGTCCGGCGCTGGCGCGCCGGCCGCGGGCGCGCCAGCGCCGCCCGCAATGGGGCTCTTTCCGCAGGGATTTCCCGTCGCTCCGGTGGCGGACGGTAGTCTCGCCCAGCCGGCGGCCCCCCCCAACTTTGCTGCCCCACCTGCCGCCTCGCCGCCGCTTGCGTCGGGAGGCGGGGGATCGGCGCAGATGCTCTGGCAGGGTACGACGCAAGCCAAGGTTGGCGATACTTTCGCGGTGCAGCTGGTGATGCAGGCCGAGCAGCCCGTGGTCAGCGTGCCCATTGCGATCGGCTTCGATCCGCGCCTGTTGCAGGTGGTCGACGTCAGCGAGGGGGGATTCCTGCGGCAGGGCGGTGCCCAGACCAACTTCAGCTACCGCGTGGACCCTGGCGGACAGGTAGTGATGACCGCGACGAGTTCCGGCAGTGCCGGCGCCACGGCTCCCGACGCTGTGGTCATGATGAATTTCCGTGCTCTGGCGGCGGGCGCCGCACGCATCGAACTGATCACGGCGGCACCCGTCGGCAGTGGCGGATCGACGGTCAGCGCCATTCTTCCGGCATCGCACGCCGTGGCGATCACGCCCTGAACCATGTCGCGGCGGCGTACGTTCCTTCCCTATCCGCGCCTGGCTGCGACGCGCAGGGCAGGCCGGGGGAACGGTTTTTCCTTGATCGAGTTGCTGATCACCCTGGGAGTGGTCGCCGTTCTTGCCACCGTCGTCGTTCCGGTTGCGCAGACGTCGCTGCAGCGTGGCAAGGAACAGGATCTCCGTCTGGCGCTGCGCGATCTGCGCGCCGCCATCGACCTCTACAAGAAGGCGAGCGACGACGGGCGCATCCAGAAATCGGGGAACGATACGGGCTACCCGAAGAACCTCAAGGTCCTGGTCGACGGCGAGGACGATCTGCGCGACCCGAAACACAGCAAGATTCGTTTCCTCCGGAAAATTCCCCGCGATCCGATGCACCCGGACGCCAGCGTGCCGGCGGCCGATACCTGGGGCAAGCGAGCCTACGCGAGCGAACCCGACAACCCGCAGGAGGGTGACGACGTGTACGACGTCTACTCGAAGTCGAAAGGGATCGGGTTGAACGGCGTTCCCTACCGTAAATGGTGAGAATCGGAGGTCGCCGCGGTGGGCAGACCGGCGGTACTCGCGTCCTGCCGTTCGCTCGCGGGTTCACGCTGATCGAACTGCTCGTCGTACTCTCGATCATCGCCCTGCTGCTCAGCCTGGCCGTGCCGAAGTACATCCACAGCGTAGACGTGGCGAAGGAGGCCGTGCTCAACGAAAACCTGCATCTCGTCCGCGAGACGATCGACAAGTTCTACGGCGACAAGGGGCGCTATCCGGAAAGCCTCGAAGAACTGGTCAACGAAAAATACCTGCGTGCGCTACCCTATGACCCGATCACCGGCAGCGCCAACAGTTGGACGATCATTCCACCCGAATCACCCGACGCGAGGGGAAAGGTCTACGATATCAAGAGCAGCGCCACCGGCTCGACACTGAACGGCAGACCGTTTGCCGACCTTTAGCCGATCAAGGCCTGGGTTCTGCCCCTTTCCCTTCTCATTCCCTCGAACGCTACCTTCGCAGCGACAAGCACGATGCTCACTTCCGGCCATGGTTGCGGGACAGCGATGTGCCAGCGTTGAAATGCCGGGCAAAGTCATCGTTCCGCAGGCGTCAGTCAGTTCTCTTGTCTTACGCCGGGATACCTGGCGAAATGGCAGTGCAACGTTCTTTCTGTAAATATTCCGAGGCGATGCCATCGGGATGTTGAGATCAGGCATGCAAGTTGAGATAGATTTTGCCGGTCATCCATTCCTCATCGCACTCGGCGAGGAGCGCGGAGATGAGGCGCAGGCAGGACGCGGCGTTGGAGAAGATCGAAGCGACGCGGGTATGGCGCTTGATCTCGCGGTTGATGCGTTCGAGGCCGTTGGTGGTGCGCAATCGGGCCCGCAGGCTGTCCGGCAGATCGAAGACGGCGCGAAGCCTTCGGGCAGGTTCTCCTCGGCCCAAGCGGCCAGTTTGGGCGCATCGCGCTTCCAGTCATCGAGAGCCAGGCGCAGGAGCCGCTCGGCCTCGGCCTTGTCGGGCGCGTTGAAGAGGGAACGAATGCGCTGCGCCAACGGTTTGCGCTGGTCGAGGCGGGTGACATAGGCTTGCGCGTTCTGTTGCAGATGAAACTGGCAGCGCTGCCAAGGCACGGCGGGCAGCGTGCGCGAACGCAGCAATTCGAACGGTTTTCGCTCTTTTGCTCACCAGTGATACTGCACTCCACCGGAATTCGCTTCGTGGACGTCCCGCAACGGGATGCCCGACAGCCCTTCGCCTCATTCAAGGGAAGGCGCCGCAGCAGCTTCCACGTCGATCTCCTGATGCCGTTGCCCGGCTTCGTAGGCTGCACCCGGCGAGCGCAGCGGTGGCGAGCCGGGGCCGGTGAAATCGCTGCCGTACGAGCGCGATGCGGCAATCGGAAAAGCGAATTGCCTTGCGGCGGTCATGTTTCGTTACAATTCCCCGTTGTCGTCGTCTTCTTCTGCGTCACCCCGATTGGCAAGGACCCACGTGCAAGCAGGCGCCTACTCTTCTCGCACTCAGGAGGCGAATCCGCCATCGGGAGCCGAAGGCCAGTCGGGATTTGCCGCAGACGACGCGCTGTGGGCCGCCTTCGCCTCGGCACAGACCGCGGCGGATTTCTGCGCGAGCTGGCTGTCGCTGCAGTGCCGGCAGGTTGGTGAGGCGCGCTGCGCGCTGCTGTTGCTCGAGCAGGAGGGCGGTACCTTCGTTCCGGCGGCTGTCTGGCCGTCGCCGAGCAGCGACGTCACCCATCTCGCGCCGGCGGCGCAGCAATGCCTTGGCGAGCGGCGCGGGCTGGTCCTGCGCCAGCAGGGCCTGGTGATCGTCGCCTATCCGGTCGAACTCGAAGGGCAGGTGCAGGGAGCCGTCGTCCTCGACGTCGCCGAGCGCGCAGACGCAGCGCTGCAGGCAGTATTGCGGCAACTGCACTGGGGAATCGGCTGGATCGAGACGCTTTTTCTGCGCCGTCGCCGGCTCGATGACGCCGAGTTGCTGCAGCGCGCGCGCAGCGCGCTCGACGTCCTGGCCGTCGCCGCCGAGCACGAGCGCCTGCCGGCGATGGCGATGGCGGTGGTCAACGATCTCGCCAGCCGGTTCGCCTGCGACCGCGTTTCGCTGGGGATCGAGCGGGGCGGGCGCGCGCGCCTGCTGGCGATGTCGCACTCGGCTTTCTTCGAGAAGAAGAGCCAGTTCGTCGCCGCGCTCGAGAACGCCATGGACGAAGCGTTCGACCAGCGTCGCAGCATCGTTTTCCCGCCAATCGAAGAAGGGAGCGGCGGTCTGGCCATCGCGCATCGCGATTTCGCAGCGACGCGCTGCGTGTGTTCGGTGGTGCTGGCCAGCGGCGGCGTCGGGGTCGGCGTGCTGACCTGCGAGCGGAGCACGCCATTCTCTGCGGACGACCTGCGCGCCTTCGAGGCGGTGGCGGCGCTGCTCGGGCCTCCGCTCGACAACCGGATCGAGCTGCAGCGCTGGTTCGCCGGCCACCTCGTCGATCGGTTGCGCTCTGGCTGGCGCCATCTCGGCGACTCGCGTCGGCCGGCGCTTCGCGTCGGCCTGACGCTGGGCGCCGTGTTTCTGCTTGCCGTCGTGCTGCTCGACGGAGACTACCGGGTCAGCGCCAAAGCGGTCGTCGAGGGCGAAGTGCAACGGGCGGCAGTTGCGCCTTTCGACGGCTTCGTGCGCACCGCGCCGGTGCGCGCCGGATTCGTCGTCAGGCAGGGCGAGTTGCTGGCGACGCTCGACGACCGGGATCTGCTGGTCGAGCGGCAGCGCTGGCTGGCCGAACGCGAACAGCATCAGGGGCGCTACCGCGACGCACTCGCCAAGCACGAGCGCGCCAACGCCAACGTCTCGCTCGCCCAGGTGCAGCAGGCCGAATCGCAACTCGTGCTGGTCGAAGAGAAGCTGCTGCGCGCGAACATCGTCGCGCCGTTCGACGGCGTCGTCGTCAGCGGCGATCTGACGCAGTTGCTTGGTTCGCCGGTCGAACAGGGCAAGCTGCTGTTCGAGATCGCGCCGCTCGACGCCTACCGGGTGATCCTCAAGGTCGAGGATCGCGACATTCGCGACGTGCGGGTCGGGCAGGAGGGCAAGCTGATGCTGACCGGGCTGGCCGGCGAGGCGCTCGCTTTCGCGGTGCACAATATTTCGATGGCAGAGGCCGAAGACGGCAGGAATGTCTTTCGCGTCGAAGCCCGCCTCGAACGCAGCGACCTGAAGTTGCGGCCCGGTATGGAGGGAGTTGGCAAGATCGATGTCGGCCGGCAGAGCTACGCCTGGATCTGGACGCACCGCCTGACCGACTGGCTGCGTCTGCAACTGTGGACCTGGCTGCCGTAGCCGGCGAGCGAGAGCATGGCCGGCCCCTTCCTGAGTGCCTCGTGGTATCGCGTTGCCGACCTGCGGCCGGCGTTGCGTGCACACGCGCGCATCCACCGCCAGCGCTTTCGCGGACAGCCCTGGTATGTGCTGCACGACAGCGCCGCGAGCAAGTTGCATCGATTCAGTCCGGCGGCGTATGCCGTCATGCAACTGCTGGACGGCCGGCGAACGATCGACGCGATCTGGCACGAGGTGGCGGCAGCCATGGGCAGCGACGCACCGACGCAGGACGAGGTGATCCGCCTGCTCGCGCAACTGCACGCGGGCGACCTGCTGCAGAGCGACGTGCCGCCGGACATCGAGGAACTCGCCGAACGAGGGAGCCGGCAGAAGCGGCAGAAACTCCTGCAGAGCTTCATCAATCCGATGTCGATCCGCATTCCGCTGTGGGACCCGGATGCCTTCCTCGATCGGACCTGGCCGCTGGTCCGCCACCTGTGCGGACCGCTCGGGCTGTCGCTGTGGCTGCTGGCGGTGCTGCCGGCGCTGCTGCTCGCCGGGCTGCACTGGCGCGAGCTGAGCAGCAACCTCAGCGACCAGGTGCTGGCCACGCACAATCTCCTGCTGCTCTGGCTGATCTATCCGCTGATCAAGGCCTGCCATGAACTCGGACACGCCTATGCGGTGAAGTCGGGCGATGGTGAAGTGCATGAAATGGGGATCATGCTGCTCGTTCTCGCGCCGATTCCGTACGTCGACGCGAGCGCGGCCGGCGCTTTTCGCAGCAAGTGGCGGCGGGCGATGGTCGGCGCCGCCGGCATCGTCGTCGAACTCTTCCTGGCAGCGCTGGCGATGGAGCTGTGGGTGCTGATCGAGCCCGGTCTGCTGCGCTCGATCGCGTTCAACGTGATGCTCGTCGCCGGCGCGTCGACGCTGCTCTTCAACGGCAACCCGCTGCTGCGCTACGACGGCTACTACGTGCTCGCCGACCTGATCGAGATTCCCAATCTCGGCCTTCGCGCCAACCAGTACTGGCTGTGGCTCGGCAAGCGCTACCTGTTTGGTCTGAAGAGCGTCGACCGGCCGCTGGCGACGGCCGGCGAACGTCGCTGGTTCGTTTTCTACGGCGCCGCTTCCTTCGTGTACCGGACGCTGGTGATGATCCTGATCACGCTGTTCATTGCCGGCGAGTTCTTCTTCGTTGGCGTCGTGCTGGCGATCTGGGCGGCGATCACCATGTTCGTGCTGCCGATCGGCAAGGCGATCACGTACCTGTGGTCGAACCCCGAGCTGCAGCGTTCGCGTACCCGCGCGCGGCTGGTCAGCTTCGGCGGCGTGGCGGTCCTCCTCGGATTCGTGCTCTGGGTGCCCATGCCGCTGCGCACGCACGCCGAAGGCGTGATCTGGGTGCCCGAGAATGCCGAGGTGCGTGCCGCTGCCAGCGGTTTCGTCGAACGCCTGCTGGTCGCCCCGGATACGCTGGTCGAAGCCGGCGAGCCGCTGTTGTCGACTGCCGATCCGGCGCTCACGGCCGACGTCGAGCAGAGTCGCGCGCGGCTGCGCCAGCTCGAAGTGCAGTACGCTTCGCTGATGTTCGACGAGCGGGCGCAGGCCGCGGCGATTCGCGAAGATCTGCTGCGAGAGCAGGTCGCTCTGGCGCGTGCGCAGGAGAAACTCGACTCGCTGCTGCTCGTCGCCGAAGTGCCCGGCGTGCTCAAGCTGGCGCGCGCGCAGGATCTGCCCGAGCGCCACGTCGAGCAGGGCGACCTGCTGGGTTACCTACTGACGGGGCCGCCGCGGCTGGTACGGGTGGTGGTCAGCCAGGACGACATCGCGCTGGTGCGCGAGCGGCGCACCGAGGTCGAAGTCAAGATCGTCGATCGCCTGCAGGAGACCTACCCGGTGCGCGTGCTGCGCGAGGTGCCCGGCGGCCGCGACCAGTTGCCGAGCAAGGCGCTGTCGCTCGAAGGCGGTGGCCGTCACGGCACCGATCCACGCGACCCGAACGGTCTCCGCTCCTTGCAGAGGCTGTTTCAGTTCGACCTCGAACTGCCCGAGGAGGTGGGCCCGGCGCAGGTGGGGACGCGTGTCTTCGTCCGCTTCCATCACCACGCCGAGCCACTCGCCGAGCAGTGGGGGCGTCGTCTGCGACAGCTTTTTCTGGCGCGCTTCGATGTCTAGGGCGCTGCTCGCTGCCTGGCAGGTGCACGAGTTTGCACCCGGCCCTCATCCCGAACGGCGCGATCTCCAGGACGGCCGCGTCGATCGTTTCCTCGGCGCTCTGCTCGGGCGCTGTGCGCAGGCTGCTTCCGGCGTTCGCCGGCAGCGGCTGCGACGCTTTGCCGAGCGCGTCGAAGCGCTGGCCGATGAGCTGGCCAGGCTGGACAGTCCCGGGCTGCGCCGCCGCGCGGTCGATGTGCGTGCCGCACTGGTGCGCGAAGGTCCGGCGAACGCGCCGGTCGCCGAGTGTTTCGCGCTGGTGCGCGAAGTGTGTTCGCGCGAGCTTGGTCTGCGCCACTATCCGGTCCAGCTGATGGGCGGCTATGCGCTGCTGCGCGGTGCGCTGGCCGAGATGCAGACCGGCGAAGGGAAGACGCTGACCGCCGTGCTGCCGGCGGTGACGGTCGCGCTCGCGGGTGCGCCGGTGCATGTGATCACGGTCAATGCCTACCTGGCGGGACGCGATGCCGAATTGCTCGCCCCGGTCTACGGTTTTTTCGGTCTGCGTGTCGGGCTGATCGTTCCCGAACAGGAAAGCGCGCAGCGCGCGGCAGCCTACGCCTGCGAGGTGGCCTACTGCGTCAACAAGGACCTGGTTTTCGACTATCTGCGCGACCGTATCGCGCAGCCGCGCGGCAGTGCCGGCACGCAGGCGCTGCTCGCCGGCTGGCTCGATGGGCCACGCCGGCGGGACCGGCCGACGGCACGCTTGCGCGGGCTGTACTACGCGATCGTCGACGAGGCGGACAGCGTGCTCATCGACGAAGCGCGCACGCCCTTGATCATTGCCAGCGACGTCGAAGATCCGCATGGGCGAGCCTTCTACGAGCAGGCGCTGGCGCTGGCCGCCAGCCTCGATCGTCGGCTGCATTACCGGCTGCGACCGCAGGAGCGCAGCGTCGAGCTCAGTGACGCCGGTCGTGCCGCAGTGGCCGAATTCGCGGCCGGCTTGCCGGGCCTGTGGAGCATTGCGCGGGCGCGCGAGGAACTCGTCGAGCAGGGCCTGTCGGCGCTGCATCTGTATCAGCTCGATCGCCATTATCTCGTCGCCGACGACAAGGTGCAGATCGTCGACGAATACACCGGGCGCGTGATGGCCGATCGTTCGTGGGAGCGCGGTCTGCACCAGATGATCGAGGTCAAGGAGGGGCTCGATCTTTCCCGGCGGCGCGACACGATCTCGCGCATCACCTATCAGCGCTTTTTCCGCCGCTACCTGCGTCTCGCCGGAATGACCGGTACGGCGATCGAGGTGGCGCCGGAAATGCGCGCGGTGTATGCGCTCGACGTCGTGCGCATTCCGCCCAACCGGCCGGTGAGCCGTCGCGATCTCGGCCAGCGCCTGTTCGTCGATAGCGATCGGCGCTGGGCGGCGGTGGTCGAACGAGCTGCCGCCATGCGCGCCTGTGGGCGGGCGGTGCTGATCGGCACGCGTTCGGTCGCGGCGTCCGAAGTGGCCAGCCAGCGGCTGACCGCAGCGGGCCTGCCGCATGCCGTGCTCAACGCCCGTCAGGACGCGCACGAGGCCGAAGTCGTCGCGGCCGCCGGGCAATCCGGGCGGATCACGGTGGCGACCAACATGGCCGGACGCGGCACCGACATCCTGCTGAGTCCGGAGGTGCGGCAGGCCGGCGGTCTGCACGTCGTTCTCACCGAGTTTCACGATGCTGCGCGCATCGATCGGCAGCTCTTCGGTCGCGCGGGTCGGCAGGGCGACCCCGGATCGTGTGAAGCGATCGTCTCGCTCGATGACGAACTGTTTCGGGCGCATGTGCCGCCGCGGCTGCTCGCCTGGCTGCGCACCCGCACCGGGAGCGACGGCGTGTTGCCGGCGCGGCTCGCGCGACCGCTGCGGCACCATGTCCAGGCGGCAGCGGAACGGCAGCATTCGCGCGTACGGCGGCAGACGTTGGAAATGGACAAGCGCGTGCAACAATCGCTGGCGTTTGCCGGGAAGGGGGAGTAGGCGATGAGGGGGCTGCCAATCATTGCGCTGGGCGCGTTGCTGGCGGGCAGGGGGCTGGCCGGCGAGTTCGACTGCATCATCGAGCCGAGCAAGAGCGTCGAGGTGCGGGCCGCCAGCGAGGGGCTGATCGAGAAAATCTGGGTGGACCGCGGCGACATGGTCCGGATCGGGCAGGTGCTGGTGACTCTCGACTCGGGGGTCGAACGTGCCGCCGCCGACGCGGCGCGTTACCGCTCGACGATGCAGGGAAAAATTCGCACCGGAGAGAGCCGCGTCGAATTCTCTTCCGCCAAGTACGACCGCCGGGAAAAGCTGGCCAGCCAGTCGTTCATTTCCTTGCATGATCGCGACGAGGCATTGACCGAAAAGAGGCTCGCCGAGTCCGAATTGATCGAGGCGCGCGACGACCGGCGGCTGGCAGAGATCGAATTTCGCCGGTTGTCGGAACAACTGCGTCTGCGCACGATCAAGAGCCCGCTCGACGGCGTCGTCGTCGATCGCCTGTTGCATGCCGGAGAACTCGCCGACAACCGTGACCTGCGCAAGCCGATTCTTCGACTCGCCGACATCGGCACGCTGTACGTCGAGGTGCTGATGCCGCTGGAGGCGTTCGGCAGGCTAGCGCTCGGGCAGAGCGTCGAGGTGTTGCCGGAAGCGCCGGTCGGTGGCCGCTACACGGCGACGGTGAAAGTGATCGACCGGGTGCATGATGCTGCCAGCGGTACTTTCGGGGTGCGCCTGGAGATGGCCAACCCCGGGCTGAAGCTGCCGGCGGGAATCAAGTGCAGGGCCAGTTTTCCGGCGATCGGCGGGCGGCCGGCAACGCCGCCTGCGGTACGCCCGGAGCGCAAGTCGCCGCCGGCGCCGCCGGGGAAGCCGATGTAG
>NZ_JAMTDV010000125.1:0-14775 GCF_023806565.1 Accumulibacter sp.
ATGGGTCACTCGCGGGCGACGCAGTTTTCGCAGGTTTCCGCTGCGTGAAGCAATCTGGGAACGAAGCCACTCCTCCGGCGGCCCTCATGCCTGCGGGCATGCCGACTTGGCCAGCTTTCCCGCAGACCTGCCCGGCGATTGCCTACGGGGTTCCGCGACGGCAGCGTCTCAGGCCGCCAGGGCCCGGCGCAGGCGGCGCAGGAGAATGCCCAGAACCGGCAACTTTTCGTAGAGCTCTTCGGCCGCATCCCAGTAGTCCCGGTGGTAGGCGATGCGGCCGTCTTCGGCGAAGCGCAGGTGGGAGACGCCGCGGATACACTGTCCGCGACCGTAGCGGAATTCCCACACCAGCATCGCCGAACGATCGTCGGCAAGCCGCTCGCCGACGACGAAGCGCGGTTCTTCCACCTGCCGGAACATGTGGGCGAAGATTCGCTGAATCGCGGCAACGCCGCGCACTTCCTGGAACGGGTCCTTGAACCAGGCGTCCTCGGCGTAGAACTCCGGGAAGCGCGCCACGCTCGCCGGGGTGAGTTCCTGGTAGAAGCGGACCAGGGCATCGAGATCCATTTCAGGCTCCGGTGAAACGACGCACGAGGGGCAGGCTCCAGCGATACGGCAGGTGCGCGATGCACTTCATCAGCCGCGTGAAGCGCCTGGGGAAGTGGATCTCGAAGCCGCCGGCGGCGAAGCCCTCGACCATGGCCGCGGCGGCCTGCTCGGGAGTCTGGAGCGCCGGCATCGCGAAGTCGTTGCGGTCGGTGAGGCGCGTGGCGACGAAGCCGGGATTGACGATCCAGACGCCTATGCCCTTCGGATTGAGGTCGTACCACAGACACTCGGCGAAGTGGATCAGCGCCGCCTTGCCCGGGCCGTAGGCGAGCGCTTTCGGCAGGCCGCGGTAACCGGCAACGCTGGCGACGAAGGCGATGCCGCCCCCCGCCTCGAGCTCGCGCAGCACCGTAGCGGCAAGGCGCATGGCGCCGCGGAAGTTCACGTCGACCACTCTCTCCGCCGCGGCGAGGTCGAAATCGTCGGCGCGCATCGGCACGTAGTCGCCGGCGAGATAGACGACGAGATCGAGCCCTCCCCAGACTGCCTGCAGGCCCCGATGGGCGGCCAGCAGACTCGCCGCATCGGTGGCGTCGGCGGGCAGGATCAGGGCACCCTCGATGCCCAGTTCGCCCAGCCTTTCGCGGTTGCGCGCGCTGAGCGCGAGGCGGGCGCCGCGCGCCGCCAGCGCCCGCGCGAAGGCGGCACCGATGCCGCTCGAGGCACCGACCAGCCAGACGCGCCTGCCCTGCCAATCGACGATCCTCGGGTTCATCGCCATGGCTAGCGCTTGACGAAGGTGAGCGTCACTTCGCCGAGGCGGAAGCCCCACTTCGACATGTACGAGCGGTTGAGCATCACCTTGTCGTCGATCAGGAACATCCAGTCGTCGAAATCGACGTGATAGGTCTTGCCATCTACCGGCAGCGCCAGGACGTAGCGCCAGCGCAACGCGTTGCCGGCCACCTCGCCCATCGCCTCACCGACCACGTCGTCGGCCGTACCGCGAAAACTGCCGTCGGGCTGCTTGTGCAAGGTCCAGACGCGGCGCGAGGTGCTGCCGTCTGACCACTGGAAGCGTTCGTCGAGGACACCCGTGTCGCCCTGCCACTGCGCATCGATGACGACATGGAAGCGCTTCTTCACTTCGCCGGAGCGGTCCTGGAACATTCCCCAGGCGTCGACGCTGCCATTGAGGTAGGTCTTGAGGTCGAGCGCCGGTTGTTCGGCGCGATAGTGGTCGACACCGGCACCGGCACAACCGGCGAGGCCGAGCGTGAGGACAGCGAGCATCCTTTTCATTTTTCGATCTCCAGGGTGGAACGCCAGCGCCAGAGCAGCCACGCCGCCAGCGCCTTGCAGGCGAGCGGCAGCAGCGCGTAGGCGAAGACGAGCGCGGGCAACCCGCTTGCGTTTCCCGGCGAATAGCCGAGTACGGACAGCAGGGGCAGGGCCAGACCGGCAGCGAGCGCGAGGTTGAGCTTGGCGACGAAGTTCCAGACGCCGAAGCAGGCGCCCGTCTGGCGCATGCGTTCGCCGATGTCGGCAGCAATGGCGGCCGGCAGGGCGAGATCGGCGCCGAGCGCAAGTCCCGACGCCAGGCAGATCGCGGCGAAGGGCCAGAGGTCGCCGCTTCCGAGCAGGCCGGCGCCGGCGAAGGCCGCGATCGAGAGCAGCATGGCGAGGAACCAGGCGGCGACACGTCCGCGGATCGCGGCGATTCTCACCCAGAGCGTCAGCGAGGCGGCGCCGGCGACGAAGTAGAGCGCGAGCAGCGGGCCGCTGGCGGATTCCCGTTGCAGGACGTCGGCGACGAAAAAGAGGAAAAGCGTGGCCGGCAGCGCCGAGGCGAAGCCGTTGACGACGAAGACCAGCAACAGCCGGCGGAAAGCCGGTTCGGCAAGCACCGCGCGCGCGGCCTGCCACCACGGCTGGCTAGCGGCCGGCGATGGCCAAGGCACGCTGTCTTGCAGCCCCTCTCGCGGGTCGGCGCAGCCGGCAGTGGTCGCCGAGCGGCGCCCAGCACTGCCGAAACGCGAGAACGTGACCAGCGCGGCGACCAGCAACAGCGGTGGCAGCACCCAGGACAGCCGCTCGACGCCGACCGCGAAATCCGCTGCCAGCACCGACGGCAGCACCGCGGCGAGCACCACGCCGAGCAGGCCGAAACCTTCGCGCGCCGCGGTAAGGCGGGTGCGCAGGCCGGGACTGTCGCCAATATCCGCCCCCCACGCCTGATAGGCCACCGTCGCCGCCGAATAGCCGAGGTAGGTGAGCGCCAGCGAGCCGAGCAGCCAAGGCGCCGCTGCGCCAGCGGGCGGATGCAGCAGCGCGACGAAACCGGCGGCGAAGGGCAGCAACGCGACGGCGACCATCGTCGGGCGCGACACGCGGTCGGCGAGCGCGCCGAGCCAGGGATCGATACCGGCATCGAGCAGGCGCGCGCCGAGCAGGATGGCGCCGAGCAGCGCCAGGTCGATGCCGGCCGTTTCGGCGTAGTAGCGCGGCAGGTGCACGTAGATCGGCAGCGCCGCGAAGGCGAGCGGCAGGCCGAGCAGGCCGTAGGCGAGCACGCGCGCGTGGCTCATCGTTCACACTCCCGGCTGCTGCAGCAGCGCGGCCCGCAGTTCGGGTGCGCTGCTGCGCGAATCCAGCCAGATGCCGAAGAAGGCGCGCGCGAAATCGGGATCGTCGATGCCGCCGAGTTCGCGTCCGTTCTGCACGAACAGCGCGCCTTCCTGCCGGTAGTGGCCGATCAGGTGATCGCCAGCCTTCACGTCGGGGAAGATGCGCGCCAGCCGCCCGCCCCACGCGCGCAGCCTTGCCTCGTCGGCGACCGTTCGGCGCATTTCGCGGACGCTCGCCGCCACGAGGTCGGTGCCGCTGATGTCGCGTTTATAGTCGAGCCGCAGCAGCAGGGGCGGCTGTTGCGGATCGTCGCCGGCCCACAGCGTCGCCTCGTAGATGAGGAAGCCGAAGCGGCGGAACTCGCCGCTGCCCCAGCGGCGCAGGTTCGCCGGCGCTTCGCTCGCCGCGATGCCGGAAAAGGGCCAGGCGGGCCAGGCGGGCCAGGCGGCAAGTGCCAGCAGCAGCGCGCGTCGTTTCTCAAGCATGGCAAAGCTCGAACTGGACGACATCGATGCTGCCGGCCAGGAAGCCGGCCTCACAATAGGCGAGGTACAGCCGCCACAGACGGCGGAAGCGGGCGTCGAAACCGAGCGCCTCGATCTGCGGCCAGTTCGCCTCGAAGGCCCGACGCCACTCCGCCAGCGTGCGCGCGTAGTCGCGACCGAAGCGGAACTCGTCGCGCACCGCCAGCCCCTGCTTCGCCGCCGCCTGCCGGAACGCCGCGCGCGAGGGCAGCATGCCGCCGGGGAAAATGTACTGCTGAATGAAGTCGGTACCGCGCCGGTAGCTGGCGAAGAGGTCGTCGCGGACGACGATGCTCTGCACGACGGCACGTCCGCCCGGTTTCAGCGCGCGCGCGATGGTCCGGAAATAGGTCGGCCACCAGCGCTCGCCGACGGCCTCGAACATCTCGATCGAGACGACGTGGTCGTAGCATTCGCTGACGTCGCGATAGTCCTGCAGGCGAAATTCCGCCGTTGCGACACGCCGCCGCGCCCAGTCGAGCTGCGCCGGCGAGAGCGTCAGGCCGGTCACCTGCAGGCCATCGGCCGCCGCCATTTCGGCGAAGCCGCCCCAGCCGCAGCCGATCTCGAGCACGGTCTCGCCGGGCCTGGCGGCGAGCCGGCGCAGGATGCGACGGTACTTGGCACGCTGTGCAGCGGCGAGGTCATTGCCAGCCGCATCGAGCGCAGACGAGTAGCTCATCGTCTCGTCGAGCCAAAGGCGGTAGAAATCGTTGCCGAGGTCGTAGTGCGCCATGATGTTGCGGCGGCTGCCGGTGCGGCTGTTGCGGTTCGCCCAGTGACGCAGGCGCGCCGCGAGAAGCGCCCGCCAGGAGCCATACAGCGCCTTCTTCAGCACCTCGCGGTTGTTCGCCAGCAGGGTGAGCAGGCCGGTCAGATCGGGCGTATCCCAGTGGCCGTCGACGTAGGCCTCGCCAAAGCCGATGTCGCCGCGTGCCAGCACCGCGCAGAAAACGGCCTCGTCGGCGACCTGCAGTGTGGCGACCGACTCGCCGGCGCCGAACAGATGGTTCGTGCCGTCGGGCAGGCGGACTTCCAGCAGGCCGCCGCGCAAGCCTTCGAGCAGGCCGAGGACGGTGCGCGTGTCGCGGGAAAGCCGCGGCATCGCGCCGAGCGTGAGGGTGTTTTTCATCGGTGGGGTTCCTCGATGGGTCGGGTTGGGGAAGGCAGGGTGGGCCGCGCGCCGACGAAGGGAACGCGCTTGCTCCAGAGCCGCAGCGCCTGCCAGTGAATGCGCGCGATCACGCCGAAGGTCAGGAACGGCATGCGCAGGAACGTGGCGAGCAGGGTCGACTCGCGCCAGGGTAGTCGGACGCCGCTGATCGAGGTCAGCAGCAGTGGGCCGGCGGACTTGCCCGCGTCGAAATAGTCGATGTGGGCGACCGCCCGCCGATCGCTCAGCCGGAAGCGGAAGCGATACTCTCCCTGTACGTCGCAGAAGGGCGAAACGTGAAACGCCTTGGCGCTGCTCAGGACCTGGCCGTCACGCAGTGGCGAGCGATCGGGATTGAACAGCAGATAGTCGTGGTGACCGCCGAAGGTGTTGTTCACTTCGGCCAGCACGGCCACCAGTTCCCCGGCGCGGTCGTGGCAGTACCAGAAGCTGACCGGGTTGAAGACGTAGCCAAGCACGCGCGGGAAGGTCTGCAGCAGCACCTCGCCGTCGGCCGGCAGGCCCTGACGGCGCAGCAGCTCGCGTATCCAGGGCAGCAGCGGGCGACCGTCGCGCGGCCCGTGGTCACGCTGCCGGAGGCTCATCAGCCCCGGCCGGTCGATGCGCAGGATGGCGTTGCCCGACTCGGCGAGACGCGTGAGCGGCAGCTGGACGCAGAACACCGGGTAGACGAAGGCATGCACGATTGGCCGCAGGCGCCGGTGCATGACATGGCCCACGATCAGTTGCGGCTGCATGGCGCGCTCAGGCCGCGGCCAACGCACGCGGCGCGGCACACTCCCCGCCTTGCCAGGGCGCGAACACCCCGAGGCGATTGGCGACCAGCAGCGCCGAGCGCAGACCGTCCTCGTGGAAGCCGTACCTGCCCCAGGCTCCGGCGAGCCAGAGACCATGCTCGCCCTGGACGCTGGCGAGCCGCTGCTGGGCGGCGATCGCCGCTCCGTCGAAGATCGGATGGTCGTAATCGAACCAGGAGACGACCTTGGCCGGGTCCGGCGCGCGCGCCGGATTGAGCGTGACGATCACCGGCGTCGCGAACGGTAGCGGTTGCAGGCGGTTGATCAGGTAGGAGACGCCGACCGGCTGCTCGCCGATCTCGCCGCTGCCGGCGATGTAGTTCCAGGCCGACCAGAGTTTCTCGTCGCGCGGCAGCAGCACGCGGTCGGTGTGCAGCACGGCCCGGTTGGGCTGGTAGCGGATCGCCGCCAGCACCTCGCGCTGGCCGGCACTGACCGCGCCGCCGGCGATCGCCAGCGCCTGATCACTGTGGCAGGCGAGCACGACCTGGTCGAAACTCTCGCTGCCACCCGCGTGCCGTACGTGCAGGCCACAGGCCTCGCGCTCGATGCACTGCACCGGACAGGCAAGGCGGACATCGCGCAGTCGTTCGGCGATGCGCCGCACATACTCGCGGCCGCCGCCCTGCACCGTGCGCCATTGCGGCCGGTCGAAGATCTGCAGCAGGCCGTGGTTGCCACAGAAGCGGAGGAAGGTGGATAGCGGCATGTCGAGCATCTGCCCGGTCGGACAGGACCAGATCGCGGCCGCCATCGGCAGCAGGTACCAGTTGGAGAACGCCTCGGAGTAGCGGTTTTCGCTCAGGAACTGGCGCAGGCTGCGCCCGTCGTCGGCCGGCGCCGCCAGCCAGGCCTGGCTCTCGCGGTGAAAGCGCAGGATGTCGGCGAGCATCGCCCAGAATTGCGGTCGCAGCAGGTTGCGCTTCTGGCCGAAGACGGTGGCGAGATTGCTGCCGGCCCATTCCAGCTCCGGATTCTGCAGACTCACCGAGAACGACATCTCCGTCGGCACGCTATCGACGCCGAGCAGGGCGAACAGGGCAACCAGGTTCGGGTAGGTGCGGTCGTTATAGACCAGGAAGCCGGTATCGACGGGATGGGTCTTGCCGTCCAGCGTCAGGTCGACGGTGTGCGTGTGGCCCCCCAGATAGGAGCCCGCCTCGAACAGCGTGACCTCATGGTCGTCGGAAAGCAGCCAGGCGCTGGCCAGGCCGGAAATGCCTGCGCCGACGACGGCGATGCGCTGCCGGCGCTGCAGATGATCGTTGCGTGCAGGGCTGTTCATGACGCGCTTCCTCTCTCTGTTTGTCCTGGACAAAAATCAATTTTGTTCGTACGATAGCGATCAGATCGTCGTCTGTCAAGGTTTTGACGAACATTCGTACAGGACAAAAATGAGCGAATTCACTTACAACATTGCCGCCGTCGAACGTGATACCGGCTTGTCCAAGGACGTGCTGCGCATGTGGGAACGCCGCTACGGCTTTCCGATGCCCGAGCGCGACGGTAATGGCGACCGCCTCTATTCGACCGAACAGGTGGAGCGGCTACGACGGATCAAACGCCTGATGGATCAGGGCCACCGGCCGGGCAAGCTGATCGCGACTTCCCCCGAGGAACTGGCACCGCCGCGCCGGGTGGGCGCCGGCCCGGTCGCACCACAAGACCCCGATTCGGAACTCGAAGACTTGATCGCCGTCATTCGGCAGCACGCGGGTGGCGCCTACCTGCAGGCGATGCAGCAGCGCCTGGCCCGCCAGGGCCTGCAACGATTTGTTCAGGACACGGTGGCGCCGCTCGCCCAACGGATAGGCGACGCCTGGGAGCAGGGGCGGATCGAGGTGTTCGAGGAGCATCTGTTCACCGAACTCACCGTGCGCCTGCTGCGCCAGACGATCGCCGCTCTGCCCTCCGGCGATCGGCCCCGCATCCTGCTCACGACGCTGCCCGGCGAACAGCATGTGCTGGGGCTGCTGATGGCGGAAACGCTGTTCGCCCTGGAGGGGGCCGAATGCATCGCGCTCGGTACGCAGACGCCGCTGATCGACATCGGCCGTGCGGCCGCGGCGCATCAGGCCGACATCGTCGGCCTCTCCTTTTCGATCCACTTCCCGTCGCGTCCGCTTCCTGGCCTGCTGACGCAGTTGCGCGCGATGCTCCCGGAGCCGATCGAACTCTGGATCGGCGGCCGTGGCGCAGCGCAGCTCGCGCCACGGCCCGGGGTCCATCGGCTTCTCGATTTCGACGACGCGATCGCGACACTGGCCGGATGGCGAAGCGTACGGCACCCGACACGATGACCTTTGTTCGCCACCAGTTTGAGGACGGGCGGGCAACGGCCAGGCGCAATCGGGGGAGCCGGCGAACGCTTCGTCATCCGTGCGCCGATCATGGGCGGAAGACGTCCTCCGCGGCTGGCCGACAGCGAAGGGAGGGCGTTCATGCCCCGCGCGAAAAGTCGGGGTAGCGGCGACATTCCTTGCCATGCACCAACGCTCGGTATGTATTTTGATACATACTCATCTGCCCCTGCCGAGGCTGCCATGACCACCACCGCAAAGCTCTTTACCACCGGCCGCAGCCAGGCCGTGCGCCTGCCGAAGGAATACCGGTTCGAGGGGACCGAGGTCTTCATCCGGCGTGATCCGGATTCCGGCGATGTGGTGTTGTCCCGTCGGCCGAATTCGTGGACAGACTTTTTCGCGTTCTACGACACGACCGAGATTCCAGCCGACTTCATGAACGAGGCCGATCGCAATCAGGGCGAGCAGTCGCGTGACCCTTTCACCGGAACCGAGGGATGACGATCGACCTGCTGGATACAAACGTTGCCAGCCACGTCATTCGGGGCGATATCCCCCGCGTCTCGGAACGTCTCGCGGCGCTACCGATGAGAGACGTTGCCGTGTCCGTCATTACGGAAGCCGAACTTCGCTACGGGGTCGCGAAGCGCGGTCATCCCCCAGGCCTGGCGACGCGCGTGAAGGAGTTCCTGATTCGGGTCGAGGTACTGCCCTGGACGCAGGAGGTTGCGCGCGTTTATGGCGACCTGCGTGCCGCGTGCGAGGCCGCCGGTGTAACACTGGCAGCGATGGACATGATGATCGCGGCACACGCCAGGGCCGTCGGCGCCATCCTGGTGACAAGGGGTCGTGCCTTTGGCCTGGTGCCCAATGGCCTGACCGTGCAGGACTGGACCGTCGCCCGGACTTGAACCTTCCGGGCAAGAGGCAGCATCACTGGCGCGACGACGAGCGGGCAGTCGCCGACGACTTGCTTTCCGCCCTCCCGCCGACAACACGAGCAGGACGGCAGAATGCGCCTCGTTTTCCGCGCTGGCGGATTTTCGTTACGAGTTGGAGGTCTCGCGGAAGAAGCTGTCGAGCACGGGCTGCAGCTTCTTGCGCGAGTACGACTCGTTGTGCTGGCGAAAGAAGGCCACCTGCGCGCTGGCCGCGGGGGTGCCGGCGGTCAGGGGAACGAGGCCGAGGTCGCTGGCGCACAGAAAGGTCACGAGCTTTCGCTGCTGCTCGGCGCTGCGCGAGAAAACGACGAGTTCGCGGCAGAAGTGCGGCGCGGTGTACGCGTTCATCGCGATCAGTACGTCGAGCCCGCGCCTTCGGGAATAATCGTCCAGCCCCGCGACGAGTCCCGGGTCCTTCTGCGTCCAGTCGGCGATCGGCAGGAGCACCGAGCTCACGCCGTAGTTGATGCTGCCGGCGCGATAGTCCTTGTAGTCCTTGCGCAGCAGGTCGGCGGTGTCGAGCGCGGCGACATTGAACTTTTCGAACTGGACGCGCTGGAACAGCCCGTCCGGTTCGTCGCGGCAGACGGCGATCAGTCGCTGCGCTGTCTCCCTGTCCTTGATGGTGACGCGCCCGGCTTGTTCGTCGAGGTTTACCGTATCGAGGAGGATCGTGCCGAGGAGCAGTCGCGCCCCATCCGCCGGGAGCGCTTGCGGCAGGTCACGCAGGATACTCTCGGCGACGAGCGTGGCGCACGAGCCGACACCTTCGATCGTCTGTTGGGCGTGGGGAAAGAGGCGTTCATCGGCATGGTGATCGACGATCGCCGATACCGCGTCGGCAAACGCGGCGAACGCCTTGCCGAGCCGGTTGTGGTCGACGAGCACGAGATCGAGCCGGCCGGCAGCGTGCAGGGCTGCGAGATCGAGGTCTTCGGCGAAGACGAGTTCCGACTCGGGCAGACCCGCGGCATCGAACAGGTAGAGGGCTTCGGTGCGGAGCCGGAAATCCTCGTGCGGAATGGGAATCAGCGGAAGGCTGGCGAGCGCGGCGTCACGCTCGCCCAGGTACCAGGCAAACATCACCGCCGACACCATCGAGTCCAGGTCGGCCGCCTCGTTGCCCATCACCACCCGAACCTTCCCCGACTGCGCCCGGGCGCGCGCGCGGAGGAGTGCCTGCCGTACTCGCAACATGCCTGTGCTGTCGCTCATCTCCGCCTCCGCTCGCTGCCTCGATCGGTGGATTCTCCTGCAGAACCCCGCCCACTGCAAACGATGCTGCCGGCAATGGCGTCGGCAGGCGATTCCCGAGTGCGCAGGGACTATGATGTGTAAACGCAGATCGCGCCGCGAGCGTTGCCGCTTGTCGGGCGCATCGCCCATCCATAACCAGCAGAGCAGGAGGTCAGCATGGTCAACGAATTCGCCAGGAATGTCGCCACCTCGGCCGAGGAGGCAGCGCGGATCGCCCCGCGCGCGGAATTCCGCGTCTTTGGCAGGAACATCATCCGCGGCGTTCAGGAGAGGATGTGGAACGGCAGGACCATCCTCGGTCAGGCGCGGACGATGCCGCCTGAAATCTATTTCCTTTCGCGGCATACCGATGAGGCCAACGTCAAGGTCCGCGACGACCTCCTCGACATCAAGGTCAAGGTCGGCGAGACGGCCGACGGCTACGAAATCTTCCAGCCAAGGGGCAAGTTCAACTTCCCGGTCGACCGCGAGGCGCTGTCCACCATCCTCGCCAGCCTGCGGACAGACGCGCCGCTGGCCAGTGCGACCTGCCGCTTCCAAGACTTCCTGGCCATGACGAAGGCGAATCCCGATCTTGCCGCGGTCACCGTCGAAAAGATCCGTTATGGCTTCACCATCGACGGCATCGTCTGCGAATACGCCAAGGTCTGGTTCAACGGCGCATTGCTCGAATCGGCCTGCGCCGAGAGCGAAGACTACGGTGGCCTGAAGACCGTCGTTGAGGAGCTCGGCCTCGCTGTGATGGCCAACACCAACTACCTCAAGGCGGCGAAAACCGTCGTCGGCATGCGCTGAAGCCCACCCTCGCCGGCCGGAAGCTGGAAGCGAGGACGGCCGGGCGCGCTTCTACGCCGAGTGGGAGTCGCTCGCAGCGCGTCTGCGCAAGCTGCTCGCCGAGATCCAGGGCCGCATCGGACGCGCCAGCCTGCCGGCCGGAATCGTGTGGAGGGGGCTGCCGGCCGCGATCGCGTGAATCAGGTGCCCGGCGGGCGACCCGCAAGGAAGACGTCGCAACGGCCCGATACCCTGCAAATTTGCATCATCGGTTAAAAGGTATGTACGCGCGACTCGCCACCGGCCGTTCATGCCAGATCGCCCAGCAGTTCCCCGCCGTGCTGATTCTCGGCGCACGCCAGGTCGGCAAAACGACGCTGGCGCGCGCGATCGGCCGCCGCGGTTTCGCTTCGGCGATCGACTGGCTGCCCGGGTGACCGCAGTGACGGCCGGCGTTACCCTCGCCCGACGCCGCACAGCCCGCCGCACGGGACATGAAGGCATTGCGATTCTCGCAGACAGTTCCCGACATTCCATGCTCGATCGTTTACCATTTCGCTCAAGCAACGGCCCACCGTGCGCCGGAATGCCGACGATGAAGACCACAACGACGATGGGATGTAATGGAGAGGAACCCGCATGAGTGAAGCGCCCGTCCGCATTTACCACAACGGGCGCTGCTCGAAGAGCCGCGCCGCGTGCCAGCTGATCGCCGAAAAAGGCGTCACCGCCGAGATCGTCGATTACCTGGCGACGCCGCCGAACCGGGAAGAACTGCGCGCGCTGCTGCGCATGCTCGGCATGCGTCCCGGCGAGCTGGTTCGCCGCGGCGAAGCCGTCTTCAAGGAGCACTACGCGGGACGTTCGCTGAGCGACGAGGAATGGCTGGACGCACTCGTCGCGCATCCGATCCTGATCGAGCGGCCGATCGTCGTGCGCGGCGAGCGGGCGGTTCTCGGGCGGCCACCCGAAAAGGTGCTGGAGCTGCTGTAAGAGGTCGCTCGGCCCCGGCGAGCGGGGCTCGTTCGATCAGCCGCCGCTCTGACGCTGTCCGGGTCTTGCCGCCCACGAATCACGGAGCGTCACCGTGCGGTTGAACACCGGCGCACCCTCCCGCGAATCGACGCGATCGGCGACGAAGTAGCCGTGGCGTTCGAACTGGAAGCTCTCTTCCGGTCGGGCGCCTTTCAACGCCGGTTCGAGCCACGCCTGGATCACCCGGATGCTGTTCGGGTTGAGGTCGTCGCGGAAGTCGCGCTCCAGATCCTCGGGGTCGCCCTCGCGGCGGGCGCCCGGCAAGGCAACGGCGAACAGACGGTCGTACAGGCGCACCTCGGCGGGGCAGGCGTCGGCCACCGAAACCCAATGCAGGTTGCCCTTGACCTTGTAGTTGTCGGCACCCGGCGTGCCGCTCTTCGAATCCGGCAGGTACTCGCAGTGCACCGCGATGACCTTGCCGTTCTCGTCGTGCTCGCAGCCGACGCAGCGGAGCACGTAGGCGTAGCGCAGGCGCGCGAGGTTGCCGGGATACAGGCGATGGTAGCCCTTGCTTGGCTCTTCCATGAAGTCCTCGCGCTCGATCCACAGTTCGCGGCCGAAGGGAATCGCCCGCTTGCCGAGTTCCGGCTTGAGCGGATGGTTGGGCGCCAGACAATCCTCGCTTTCGCCGGCCGGGTAGTTGTCGATGATCAGCCTGAGCGGGTCGAGCACGGCGACGCGACGCTCGGCCGATTCGTTGAGCACTTCGCGCATGGTGTCTTCGAGTTGCGTGTACTCGATCAGCGATTCCGAGCGCGATACGCCGACGCGTTCGGCAAACAGGCGGAAACCGGCCGCCGGGTAGCCGCGACGACGCGCGCCGACGAGCGTCGGCAAACGCGGATCGTCCCAGCCGTTGACGTGCCCCTCTTCGACCAATTGGATCAGCCGGCGCTTCGAGAGCACGATGTAGGTGAGATTGAGGCGAGAGAACTCGATCTGCTGCGGCAGCGGCCGCTGCAGCAGACCGCCCTCGGCCAGGCGTTCGAGCACCCAGTCGTAGAACGGGCGCTGGTCGGCAAATTCGAGCGTGCAGATCGAATGCGTGATGTTCTCAAGCGCATCCTCGATCGGATGCGCGTAGGTGTACATCGGGTAGACGCACCAGCGGTCGCCGGTATTGTGATGGCTGGCGTGGCGAATGCGGTAGATCGCCGGGTCACGCAGGTTGATGTTCGCCGATGCCATGTCGATCTTGGCGCGCAACACATGGGCGCCATCGGCGAATTCGCCCTTCTGCATGCGCCGGAAGAGCTCCATGTTTTCCTCGACGCTGCGCTCGCGGAATGGCGAGTCGATACCGGCCTCGGTGAGCGTGCCACGGCTGCCGCGCATTTCTTCGGCGCTCTGGCTTTCGACGTAGGCGTGTCCGCTGGCGATCAGATACTCGGCGAACTCGACCATCCAGTCGAAATAGTTCGAGGCGAAGTACAGGTTGTTCTCGCCCGCCGCCTCCCCGGTGGCCGCCTCGTCCCAGGAAAAGCCCAGCCAGCGCACGGAATCGATGATCGAATCGACGTACTCCTGCTCCTCCTTCTCGGGATTGGTGTCATCGAAACGCAGGTGACACCGCCCGCCGAAATCCTGTGCCAGCCCGAAGTTGAGGCAGATCGACTTGGCGTGACCGAAATGCAGGTAGCCGTTCGGTTCGGGCGGGAAGCGCGTGCGGATCCTCGCCGGATCCAGCGGACCGGCAAGTTGCTGCGCCGCCGGGCCGGGGCGGCCGGACCAGCGACGGGCGGCGTGCTTGCCGGCTTCCAGGTCGGCTTCGATGATGTTGCGGATGAAGTTGGTACTGGCGGCTGCGGCCGGGATTGCCGCCGGGCTTCTTGGCTCCTTGCTCACGATGCAGTCCTCGATTCGGGAAGGCTCGCATTCTAACCGCCCATGCGGACAAATCCGCGAGAATTGCGCGCGCCGGGCAGCGGCGAATGGCTGGCCGAAGCCATCGCTGCCGGGTGCCGGGCGTGCGCCAGAGCCTGTCGCCGGACGTTCAATCGTACCGTCGGCCGCGCTCCGCTCCGTTTTCCGGTACGCCCGACCGGGCAGCGAGGGCTTGCGCCCTGGCCTCGAACGCACCGACCATGCTGGCCGCCATCGGCAGCACCAGCATTTCGATCACCGGCGTGAGAAACAGCGAGCGTGTCCTGCAATCGAGCACGAAATCGACGTGACAGTGATTTTCTCGCACCGCCGAGAAGGTCCAGCGAATGTCGAAGCGGCAGAAGGCGCGATCGTCGGAAAGGACGCGGATGCTGCGCGGGCGCGAGAGTTCGGTGCGCGTGCGAAAGCGATGCACCAGTCGGCCGAAAGCCAGACTCTGTTCGGTTTCGTAGGCATCCTGGTAGCGGTTGACGATCCGCGCGTCGCGCACCAGGGGGACGAACTCGGGATAACGCTCGACGTCGGCAACGATGTCGAACAGCCACTCGGGTGGCAAAGCAATGGCACGGCTCTCACGGTGGGTTGCCATCGACCTCCCGCCCTTGTTTTCGCCGGCTTCCAATCGAAGCTCGCCAGCGCACATCGCACGAAAATGGGCCGGACACCGCCCCCGGTCGTCGTCCATCCCCTCGCAGCAGTGGCGATGATAGCAACACCGCCGCTCTGCGACGAGAGGCAAATTTCGCCGGGTCGCCGGTTCTCCGCTCTGGCCGTCCCTCCCCGGCGCCGCGAAGGCGACGCCGATGTCGGGTAGAATGCCCTCACCATGAGCGACCAACAACATCACCACGAGCACGACGAGCACGACGAGCACGACGAGCACGACGAGCACGACGAGCACGA
>NZ_JAMTDV010000125.1:14875-67887 GCF_023806565.1 Accumulibacter sp.
ACGAGCACGACGAGCACGACGAGCACGACGAGCACGACGAGCACGACGAGCACGATCACCACGATCACGCCGGGCACGCACACCATCACCATGCGGACGCCGGTCCGCGCCTGCTTTGGTCCCTGTTGCTGACTCTCGGCTTCGCCGGCGTCGAGGCGGCGGCCGGTTTCTGGTCCGGTTCGCTGGCACTGCTCGGCGACGCCGGGCACATGGTTACCGACAGCGCTTCGCTCGGACTGGCCGCGTTCGCCGCCTGGCTGTCGCAACGGCCGCCGACGCAGCGTCACACCTACGGCTATGGGCGCGTCGAGACGCTGGCGGCGCTGTTCAACGTGCTGTTCATGGTCGTCGTCGTCGTTGGCATCTCGGTCGCCGCGGTCGGCCGAATCCTGGAACCGGCGGCAGTGAACGGCGAGGCGGTCACGCTGGTCGCGGCGCTCGGCCTGCTGCTCAACATCGCCGTTGCCTGGCTGCTGATGGGCGGCGAGCAGACGCTGAATACCCGAGGCGCCCTGCTCCATGTCCTTGGCGATCTGCTCGGGTCGGTGGCTGCGCTGGTTTCCGGCGCGGTGGTGATGTGGACCGGCTGGACCACCGTCGACCCGCTGCTCTCGATGCTGATCTGCGCGCTGATGCTCGCATCGAGCCTGCGCCTGCTGCGCGAAGTCCTGCAGGCACTGATGGAGGGAGTTCCGCGCAGCCTGTCGACCGAACAGATCGGACGCGTGCTGGCCGGCGTTGCCGGCGTTGCCTCGGTGCACGACCTGCACATCTGGACGCTCTCGTCGAAACGCGTGGCGCTTTCGGCGCATCTGATCGTCGAATCCCTCGAACAGTGGCCGGGCGTGCTCGCCGCCAGCCGGCACACCCTCGCCGATCTCGGCATCACGCACGTGACGCTGCAGCCGGAGCCGCTGACGCAGCCGGTGCGCTGGTTGTCGCCAGCCGACAGGATCGGGCAGCAATCGCCGCGATGAGGGTGGTCGTGCAGCGCGTTGCCGCAGCGCGGGTCGAAGTCGGCGGCGAAGTGGTCGGTGCGATCGGAGCGGGTCTGCTGGTGCTCGCCGGTTTCGAAGCGAGCGACACCGACAGCGACCTCGCCTGGATGTCCGCCAAGCTGGTGAGGCTGCGCATCTTCGCCGATGCCGCCGGCGCGATGAACGACAGCATCCTCGAGGTCGGCGGCGAGATCCTCGCGGTCAGCCAGTTCACGCTCTTCGCGTCGACACGGAAGGGCAATCGGCCGTCGTGGAGCCGTGCGGCACGACCCGAAATCGCGCAACCACTTTTCCAGCGCTTCGTCGATCATCTCGAACGCGCACTTGGCCGACCCGTGCCAACGGGAGTCTTCGGCGCCGACATGCAACTGCACCTGGTGAACGACGGCCCGGTGACGATCAGCATCGATTCGCGCCAGCCGGAATGAATTACCGGAAAGTGGCGCCCGTGCCGGAAGGTGGCGCCCGGTCTTCGCAGAATCCTAGCGGCACCCGCCGCACACGCGGCCACAGGGGGCGCGACATCGGGAGAAATTGATCGGCCCGCGAATCGAAGGGAGTCGCTGCGATCCGCTTTTCCGCCCGGACGGCGTCAGTCGCCAGGTTTCCCGGCGAAGCGGCGGAAATCTGGCGTCCCCACGGGGATTCGAACCCCGGTACCTACCGTGAAAGGGTAGTGTCCTGGGCCTCTAGACGATGGGGACCCGGAAAATCTCTTTCGAAATGCTGGTGGAGGTACGCGGGATCGAACCGCGGACCTCTTGCATGCCATGCAAGCGCTCTCCCAGCTGAGCTATACCCCCGCCCGAAAGAAGCGGCGATTATAGGGAGTGAGCCCGCAACTGTAAAGCGCCGTGCGCCACCGAGCGGTGATCCGCGCCGGGGGTGCGACGAGGACAGCTACGAAGTGCCGGCCGCAGAGAGAGCGGCGTCGCGGCCCGCGGCGAGACGCCGGAGCACCGTCGCGCGCGGTAGCAGGGCGACCACGGCGTCGACCGACGGCGTCTGCTCCAGGCCCGTCAGCAGCACGCGTAGCGGCATCGCCAGCCGGGGCATCTTCAGGCCATGGCGGGTGACGCAATCCTTGATCAGCCCACCGATCGCGGCGGCTTCCCAGGCGACTTCCGGCAAGCGGTCGATGAACTCGCCGAGCACCGGCAGTGCTTCCGCCGTCAGATGCTTCGCCAGCAGTTCGGCCTTCGGATGCAGGTCGATATAGAACACTTCCGCCATGTCGGCGAGTTCGTTGAGGTTGCCTGCCCGCTCCTTGTAAAGATCGACGATCGCAGTAAGCGACGGTATGGTGCCGACGTTCACGCCACGCGCCTGCAGCCGCGGGCGCACCAGCTCGGCCAGCCGTGCTGTCCCGGCGCGCTTCAGGTAATGGGCATTGAGCCAGTTCAGCTTGTCGGTATTGAACTGTGCAGCCGACGCCGTGATGTGATCGAGGTCGAACCACTCGCAGAACTGCTGCAGCGAAAAGATTTCGTCGTCGCCGTGCGACCAGCCGAGGCGCGCGAGATAGTTGAGCACCGCTTCCGGCAGGTAGCCCTGTTCGTCGTACTGCATGACGCTGACCGCTCCGTGCCGCTTCGAGAGCTTCTGCCCGTCGTCGCCGAGGATCATCGACAGGTGCGCATAGAGCGGCACCTCGGCGCCGAGCGCCTGCAGGATGTTGATCTGGCGTGGCGTGTTGTTGACGTGGTCGTCACCGCGAATGACATGGGTGATGCCCATGTCCCAATCATCGACGACGACGCAGAAATTGTAGGTCGGCGCGCCGTCGGCGCGCGCAATCACCAGGTCG
This sequence comes from Accumulibacter sp., assembly GCF_023806565.1. GTDB lineage: Bacteria > Pseudomonadota > Gammaproteobacteria > Burkholderiales > Rhodocyclaceae > Accumulibacter. Next base: position 17,681 of record NZ_JAMTDV010000125.1, read on the forward strand.
TCGAGCTCCGCATTGGCGATTTCGATCCGTCCCTTGACGAGATCGTCCCAGGCCACGACGCCGGCAGTCGGATTGCGGAAACGGACTACCGGCGCTCGTCCGGCCGGCGGCGGCGGCAAGGTCTTGCCCGGCTCCGGCCGCCAGCGGCCGTCGTAGCGCGGCTTGGCGCCGGCGGCACGCTGCTCCTCGCGCAAGTGGTCGAGTTCCTCGGGTGTCATGTAGCAATGGTATGCGCTGCCGGCGGCAAGCATCTGCTCGATCACCGCCCGGTAACGATCCATCCGCTGCGTCTGGTAGAACGGGCCCTCGTCGTGCTCCAGACCCAGCCACTGCATGCCGCCGAGAATCGCCTGCACCGCTTCCGGGGTTGAGCGAACGAGGTCGGTGTCCTCGATGCGGAGCAGGAATCTGCCGGCGTGGCGACGCGCGTACGCCCACGAGAAAAGGGCGGTACGCGCACCGCCGATATGCAGGAAGCCGGTGGGCGATGGAGCAAAGCGGGTGCGGATCATGGCGTCGGTCGCAGTCGGGAAAAGCGCCTATTCTAGTGGAAGCAACCGCCGGCAGCCGAACCCGGTCGGCGGCGATGATCCGCTTCACCCCGTTTCAGAGGGTCAGTTTCAGATCGAAGGCGCGCTCGACGAGCCAGACGCTGGCCAGCGCGATCACCAGCAGCGACCCGCCGGCCAGCGCTCCCTGCCGGTAGATCCACTGTCGGCGCAGCAGCCAGGCGAGCGGCAGGAATGCGGCGACGACGGCGAGCTGACCGACTTCGACGCCGACGTTGAAGGCGACGAGCGCAAGCAGCAGGGCATCGTGCGGCAGACCGAGGTCGGCGAGCACGCTGGCAAAGCCGAAGCCGTGGATCAGCCCGAAGGCGAAGGCAAACAGCCAGCGGCTGCCGCCGGCGACGACGAACAGGTTGTTCAGTGCAGCGAGAATCACGGACGCGGCGATCGCCGATTCGACCCATCGTGACGGTAACTGGACGACGTCGAGCGCCGCCAGCGACAGGGTGATCGAATGCGCCAGCGTGAAGGCGGTGACCACCTTGACCACGTCCCGGAACGCGTCGCCAAAGCGCTCGGCGCCCACCCAGGCGCGGTCGACACGGATCAGCACCGCAGGCAGGAGCAGCGACAGCAGGAAGAGCAGGTGGTCGAAGCCCAGCCAGATGTGCCAGACACCGTGCGCCGTGTAGTCGAGAAACTGTCGCATGCCGCCCGTCTCGGACGCGATGAATTGTTGCACCGGCAAGGTGTTGCTGAAAATCGCGGTGCGCGTCTGCCCGCCGCTCTCGAGGCGGAGCAGCCCCCGATGTTGCGGATCGAGATCGAAGAACAGCCGGTAGTTCACCCGCAGGACATCGCTGGTGCTGCCGCAGGCAGCCGCAAGGCGGAGCACGGCGTACGCGCCGTCACTGTGGTCATCGACCAGATGTTCGACGACGCGCAACGGGCAATCCCTGCCGCCGGCAGACACTGCGAGCCGGGCCAGCGCATAGGCGGCGATGTCGGCGTGGTGCGCACGCAACTCGCCCCAGGTGATGACACCATCCTGGTTATCATCTAGCCCGAGCGCGTAGTCCAGGTCGCGCAGGGCGATGTCCCACTGACCATCGAGTCCGGCTTCGCTCCACTGCAGCGTGAGATAGCTGTCGCTGGGCTTGTGCGCGCTCGCCGCCGGCGCGGCCAGCACGAGGCAGAGCAGCAGGAGTCCGTGTGTCAGGCGGCGGAGAAGTGCGAAATTGCTCATGGCAGCTCCTTGGGCAGCAGGCGCCCGATCACGACATCTTCGCTGCGCGACCGGGACAGCCATCGGCGCACGTCGGCGAGGCTTGCCGCGTCACCGGCGGCCAGCGACGCCTGCAGCAACAGGCGCAGGTCCGGCACTTCCTTCTGCACCGACCAGTTCTCCCGCGCCAGAGCCAATGCCTGCGGGTGATCGCCGAGCAAATCGAGCGTGAAGCGCGCTTCCTCGCGCAGATGGGCGCGGTCACCGCGCAGACGGCTGGCGGCGAAACGTGCACGCAGTTGCTCGATCTCGCCGCCAGCCAGCGGGGAATCGAGCGCCCGCAGCGCGAGCGCGTGACGCAGCAGCAGCGCATCGGTACGCTGCTGCGCTTCGAGCAGTCGCACCACTTCTGCCGGTCGCTGCTGGTCGAGCAGCCAGTCCGCGTAGGCCGTCAGCAGATAATGGTCTTCGCGATCGATCGCCAGCGCCGCGCGGAAATGCGCTTCGGCGGCATCGTTCATGCCGGCGCGCGCAGCCATCTCGGCGAGCATCGACAACACCCAGGCCTTGACCTCGGGTCTCGCGTCGGGCTGCCGGGCTAGCAAGGCAGCCAATGCCGCGTAACTCTCGCGCAACTGGCCGTTGCTGCCGGCGAGGCCGTAGGCGCAAGCCGCCCACACCACCTCCGAAGCGAGACGCCGCAACACCGCACATTCACTCGCCGCCGCCGTGTAGTCGCCCTGCACCTGCAGGATCGTCGCCCGCGACAGACGTGCCTGCCCGTCGCGTGGATTGCGCCGGATCAGTTCGTCGAGATCGGCCAGCGCGGCGGCGAAATCGTGGCTGCGCTGGCGCAGGGTCGCCCGCACCAGGAGAACTTCGGAAGGTGGCTCGGGCTGCTCCCACCAGTTCGCCAGCGCCGCCTGCGCGTAGCCGGTGAAGCGCGGATCGCCGCGCACGCGGCCAAGCTCGGTATAGCGACGCGCGAGCTGTACGGCGAGATCGAGCCGTCCGGGCTGGCTGGCGAGTTCCTGGCGCAGGATGCGCACTTCACGGGCGACGGGATCGCTCGGTGCGAGCGGCAGACGTTCGAGAATCTGATCGTCGGACTTCGGCAGGTAGGGCAAGGCCGACGCTCCGGTCGGCAGCAGCGACAGCGTAGCGGCCATTACCAGCCAGGGCAGGCACAAGTAATTCACGGGACATCCTCGCAGGCGAGAGAGAGAGGGCGAGCGGATGCCGGCTGGGGAATCCGCTCGTTGCCGTTGCCGATCAGTTGGTCGGGCAGGTCACCGACACGAAGGGAGAAGTCGGCGCCACGCAGCCAAGGTGTCCGGGGCCCTGATGGCGGCTGTCGCGGCCGCTGTTGGCGAAGGCGACGTACGGGAAGGTTTCCTGGTAGGGCACATCGTTGGTGTTCACGCCGTCGCCCAGGCGATTGTTCGGGAAGACGTTGAACTGCGGCCGGAGCACCCCGGCAACGACGCGCATGGCGATGTCGGTGACGTCGTCGGAGACGCGGCGGCCGTTCGGAAAGCCCGCCGGATCACCCGCGAGAACGCCCAGCCGTTTGCGACTGGCCTGCGCCGTCGGCGGCACACCGGTGTTCAGGCGAAGCAGATCGGCAACCGGTCCGGCCTGCGCCGGCGTGCAGCCGGGGCAGATCGGCGGCGCATAGGTGACCAGCGGCAGCAGGTCGTTGCGCGGTGGCGGCGGGATGGTGACGGCGCCGCCATAGGCCGCATTGATCACCCGCGCCAGCAGCGGGTCGAGCAGGTAGCCGGCAAACTGGCTGTCGTTCTTCGGCTCGGACATGCTGAACTTGTCCTTGTCGCCGGTCCCGATCAGCAACTCGTTGATCAGCGGATTGCCCATGCGCTGGATCTGCACGAAATTGGTCGACAGCGACGGCTTGCCGCCCGGAGCCGTCGGCTGTACCTTGATGCGTGGCCGCGAGGTGCTGGCATAGGTGCCGATCACCGCTTTCGCGTCGGTCGCCGGGTGCCGTGCACCGTCGCTGGTCAGCATGGTGATCGGCAGTTCGATGGCGATACTGTTGACGTTGTACCCGGCAACCGCGTCGGACGCGAAGTTGGCGTTATCGACCGCATCCTGCGCGTCGGTCAAGACCGCCGGCACGCCACTGCCGAAGGCGCCGGTGCGAAAGTTCAGCGTGTCGAAAGCGGCGCCGAGGTCGATGTAGAAGGGATCGTCGACGGTACCGGCGAATACCTTGATGCCGCTGCCAAGATCGTAGATGCCCTGGCGGGCGAGTCCCGGGTAATCCGGCATGGTGCGCGGGCCAACGTTGGCGGGAACCGCGTAGAGCTTCTGACTGCCGCTGCTGAACACCGTCTGCCAACTGCCACCGCTCTTTTTCTGGATGGTCACGGTGTAGCTCTGGCGCAGGCTGAGACCGGCGGAACCGGGCCCGTCGAGAGTGGCGATCGCCGGCGGCAGCAGCGCCGTCCCGGGCGCTACCGGCGCCGGCGAATTCGCTGGCGTAGCCACCCCGGACCCCACGCCGACGAAACCGGTAAACACGCCGGGCGCGCGGATCTCGGTCTGGAAGCGGAATACCACCTTGACATCCTCATCGCCGTCAAAGTTGTTATCCACCTTCATTTCGTACAGGACCTCGGGATCGAAGGGGTGATAGTTCGGCCCGTTTGCAGGCTCGAGCAGCGGGTCAACGTTGAGGATCATCGTCACCTTGCCGGGATCGTCATAACTGACGAAGGCGAACCAGTCGGTGATGTCGGCCTTGTGGTCGAATGCGGTCAAGGGTGCCTCGCGGTGATTGGCGGCAAACGCGCCGGATCCGGGCAAGACGAGGCATGAAGCCGCCAGCACCAGGGCGGCAAGGGAACTTTGGAGCGATGCGGCAGAGAGTTTCATGTTCATTCTCCGGTATTGGCTTGAGTCGACTGGGGGAAGCGAGAGGCTGCAACGGGCAGCGTCTTGCTGGATACGCGCGGGGCTCCACGGCGGATGCGCTGCCCGCCGAGCAGAGCCAGCGCGAACGGGAAGAGAGCACCGACACCCGGTTCGGGAATGGCCAGTGGCAGCGACGGATTGCTTGCCGATGCGAGCCGAATGATCGGCGCTCCCGGCGCGTAGTCCACGATCAGCAAGGCATCCTGAACCGGCACCGGGTCACTGGCAAAGTCGAGATCGCTATCGACCAGAGTGAAGTTGCTCGCCGGGTCGAGCAGCGACAGCGCCAGCCGGTCGGGAGCTCCGAATCCCGAGAAGTTGCCGGTGAAGCTCAGGTCGAGGGTCAGGCGGTCGCCCAGCGTCAGGTACTGCAGGAACTGACCGAAACCGCCGGCGTCATCGACCGTGAACGGCGGCCCTCCGCTGCAGCCGACGACACAGACGCTGTTGCCGAGAGGAACGTCGGCGACGATCGACGAAATGGTGATGGAATTGTTCGGCAGACCATCGCCGTCGATCAGCGAAAAATCGAGCACCGCGGGCGTGCCAGCGAGCGACGTCGTATCGAGATTGATGACGACGGCCGATGCCTCCTGCGGCGCGCCGCCGAGACAGAGGACGCCAAACAGCGTGGCGATGGCGGAAACGAGCCGGCAGCGCGCGCGTCGCAGGACCGCGGCGTGACGCTGGTCGACGGCGTTCTGCCTGCACTGGGTTTTCAAACGAATCATGGTGATACCTCCTCACAGGATGAACACTTCCCGGTTCGCCGCACAGTTCGTGCGTCACTGCCCCGGGTTCCCTTGCAGGCACAAGGAAGCGAAGTCAGCTCCCTTGCCGGCTATTACGCAGAAGCGCTGCCATTGGATGCAGGAACGTCTGTACGCCTATGAGAGTGCGAGGCGGACCGGATGCGGGGCCTCGTACTGATGCGGAAAGTCGGTCGGAACGCTCGTACAAGTCCTGGCCTGACAGCAGGCAGGCTTGTTTTTGCGAGCAAATCTTGCATAATGAATCGACCCGGCGTTTTCCCATTCTTGTGCGGCAGAGAAACGGGCGTCTCACCGCTTTCTTGGAAGGAGTCGAGAGTGAAACCAATAATCCGAACAACGATGACGACTGTCTTGCTCGCGTGCGCGGGCAGTGGCTTTGCGGCGGCTGGTGGTGTCAAGGGCCCGGTGTGCATCCCGGTGGATGGAACGGTGACGTCCATCCCGGATCTCTCCAGTTGCGGGGGAAATGGGTGTTCCCGCTTCTTTATCGAGGGGAAAGGCAAGGCGAAGTTCAAGGGAGTTTCCGACGTCACCTCCGTCCAAGTCTCCGACGTCAGTCAGACCGAGCTCACTACACCGCTGGCCTTTGTGGGTACACGCACCAACGTCAGCGTGTTGACCGCGAACAGCACTCTGACCGGCAAGCTGGTCACTGGTCGCAGCGGCACGCTGTACACGGAGGACACTATCACGGTCACTCCCATCGACGGACAACGGCAGCTAGTGGCGGAGATGCTCAAGATCACTGCTGGCACGGACGATTTTGACGGCGCGTCGGGAGTCATCGCCGTCGCCGGAGAAGAGATCGGAGGCGCCGCGTTCTACACCGGACAGATTTGCGTCACCGCGAAGTAGAACCGCCTGCCCCGGCGCATCGATGGCTTTCCGGCTGTCGTCGCTGGGAAGGCTAGCGGATTCCGACGCGGCTACGCGGGCAGTTGAAGCTCACGGCAACGACTGCCCCGCACCAGCGACCGGCGCCGGATTTTGCGCGGGAAACAGCGAGGAATCCGGTAGCATCGAAGGGAGCGGCGCCTGCGCCGGTGTGCTGCCGCGTGCTCCCGGTACCGCCCCCGCCGCTACCGGTACCGCCCCTCCCATTACCGGTACTGTTCCCGCGGCGGCCGGAATGACAGTGGCCACCGACGGCACGACGGCGAAGACCCATTCCGAATAGCGCGACTTCTCTTCGAACATACGATTCTCGGTTTCAAACTCGGCGATCTTGATCGGTGGCGCGTTCGAGAGGCTGTGGATCCCCATGATCCCGCCACCAGGCGCCAGATCCAGACCCCATTCGTTCTTGCCGGTGATCGGGTCCGGGTAAAGCTGCCGCAGATGTCGGCGAACGCCGGGATAGCGAGGGTCCTTGAGCAGATCGCCGAGCGCGGCGGGATAGCGGCGGTCGCCGGCCGGGCTGCTGTTCAGGTAACTGGCAATCGCCCGGCGGTACGCGTCACCGACCTCGAGCAGTCGCTGTTCTGCTTCCCGTCGCTGCGCGATGCTGCCGAGCGTCAGCGTCGCGCTGGTTGCCAGGGCGAGTACCGCGACCAGAATCATCAGCCCGAGGTAAGTGAAGCCCGTCTGCCTTGCGCCAGCACGAAACCCGAGCTCGTCCCAACGGCCAGCGGCATCGCCAAAGCCTGGACCGTGCCGGACGAGGGCAAGCGGATACGTGTCACCCCTTGGCCGCGCCGCCAACCCCATGTCGTCTCGTTCGCGTCCTGCGTCCATGTTTCCCTCCCTGGCGATTCCGGGCACCAGATTATCCGACTTTCCGCAACACCGGGTGGCCCGCGACGAAAACCGGTACAATTCACCTCCCGTCGTAGGGGACCGGCACCGCTCGAAAATCGTTCACCGTGGTCCGCGTCGAAGCGATCATTGGGACCTCCGCACTGCGTAAGACGATGACCCATGATCGGGCTAAAGAAATGGCCCGTCATCGCGGCCTGGCTGCCGCCGACGGCACGCGAAACCATTTCGCCGACCCCCGCCTGGCAACGGGGCAACAACGAAAATGCCAACGGCCTGATTCGAGAGGATCTGCCCCAAAGGCTCCAACCTATCCGTGGGCAGCCCGGCAAGGCCGGGCGACCACGGCACCAGCCTGTAGCCAAATCAGGAAACTTGTTCCGTCTGCGAGGCGTGCCGTCCGGAGCAGCACGAGCAGCGAAGGCGGGGCCACCATCCCCGGAGCCAAGGAGCACACGAGAGACATGTCCAGAGATTGGAACAGACGATGAATGAGCCGCACCCCGACCGGGATTCCCACTTCGACCACGATGCCGAATACCACTTTGTCCGCCGCTTGCACGCCATCATTCGCTATGCCGCGCGAGTTCTGGCAGTGCTCATGGTGCTGGTGATCTGGTGGGGTGTCGCCGACGTGATTTACGTCCTCTACACGCGGGCCAGGAGCCACCCGTTCCTGCTTCTCGACATCAGCGACATTCTCGCCACTTTCGGCGCCTTCATGGCAGTACTCATCGCCATCGAGGTCTTCGTGAATATCGTCAGCTATCTTCGTGACGAGGGCCTGCAACTCGACATCGTACTGGCGACCGCCTACATGGCCGTGCTGCGGAAGATCATCATTCTCGACTACAAGGAAATCAGTGCAGACTACGTGTACGCGACTGCCGCCCTCGCCGTCGCCCTCGCCGTTGGCTATTGGCTGACCCGTGCCGCGCATCGGCACACTCCCGTACCACCCATCCGTTGACGCAAAACGCAAGAAAGCGGGGAACAGCGGTCCGGATCAAATATTCGACGATAACTGCTGGCATCCTGCCGGCCGAGCGCAACGATGCCGGCGGGGAGCACCAGCACACCGGCAATCGACGGTGAGCGCCAATGCTTGCAGTCAGAGCATCACGGCCAGCCGCCTGTGAAGTCGATCACTTGTCCGGTAACGAATTGCGATTTTCCGGAAGCCATGAATCCGATCAATTCACCGATTTCCTCTGGCCTGCCCAACCTGCCCATGGGCACTTTGCCGGCGATTTCCGCCCTGCCCGCCGGATCGTCGATGAACCGAGCACGCGGATAGTAGGCTTCACTGTACAGGTAGTTGGGCGCCACGACATTGACCTGAATGCCGTCCGGTGCTGCCTCCCGGGCCAGCGATTGGGCAAATGCGGTCGTCGCCGCCCGGATCGTCGTCGCCACGGAGAAACCCGCCTCGGGCTGACGATAGCGAGCCGAGGTCACGAATACAAAGCGCCCCAGCTTCGCCGCTTTCATGCCGGGCAACAGTCGCTGCGTGAGTTCGATCGGAAAGAGAAGCAGGACGTCGACCGACTGTCGAAACATTTCGAGCGGGATCTGCTCGATCGGCACTGGCGTGTTGGGGTGTACGTCGTTGTGAATCACCGTTTCGATGGCGACTCCGAGCGCGCTCAGTTCGGCCACGAGCCCTTGCGGCGTCTGGGCGCGCAGGGCCACCGCGCCGGCATGGCTTGCTTCGTACTCCTCGGCTGCGCTCGTTTCGGCAAACGAGATGTCGTGGCAATAGACCGTGCCACGGTCACGCAGCAAGACAGGGATGCAACCCGGACCGGTGTATTGGCAGACATGCGTCATCAACAGGCTCACGGAAGTTTCCTCAGGCGGCACGAGGCATGAGCCGGACAAGTGTCTGCCTTGCCGAATCAGTCAATGGGTGAGAGCGACGACTTCCTTCGTCCATCTGCACGATGACGGTCCGGGCGGTCGCCACGCAGCAATCACCCTGGAACAGCCCCTGTTCGAGGGTCAGCGAGCTCTTTCCCACGGCGGATACGCGAGTGCCGATATCGATTTGCCCGGGCCAGGTGATTTCGCCGTGGAAGTCCAGATGCAGGCTGGCGATGACGAAGGCGCAACCCGCCGCCGACAACGAGGAATCAGGCGCATAGAGCAGCTCCACCCGGCCCGTCTCCAGCATTGTCGAGAAGACGGCATTGTTGATGTGCCCCTGCCGATCGGTATCGGCATAGCGAAGCTTTTCGTAGGTCTGCAGCGGATAGTTGGCAAGAAATGTTTCGATGGATGGCATGGCTTCGCTGGTCAATCTCCATTCAGTCTTGTTTGGTAACGGAGGCGATCCGACCCGCCGCATCACCGCAGGCGCGAAGGATTCGTGCTGAAAGCTCCTTGTCGGCAACTGCTCTGGACAAGGAGATGCCGCCCACGCACAGGGCCATCAGGGCAATCGCATCGTCCAGCCGGAGGTCGGTGGGCACCTGCTCCTCCTGCGCGCCGTTGCAGATGCCGTGCAAGGACTTGAGCAATTCCTCATCGAATGCTCGCCGGATAAGCTCGTCGCCGCGTCCGGCTTCCGTCGCCAGAGCAGCCAGGGCGCAGCCCTCCGCGGGACGATCACGATGGATCTGCGTCAGGTAGCGATGCGCCAGTCGTCGCAGACGTTGCTTCCACGTTTCGTCCTTTCGCTCGCCAACCCAACGCTCCCTGTTTTCGAGCAGGGCGTGTCGCAAAGCGGCGGCAGACAACTCGGACTTGTTCGCGAAATGCGCGTAGAAGGCACCATGCGTCAGCCCGGCATCCTTCATTACGTCCGAAATGCCGGCGCCGGCAAGGCCCTCGACGCGCAGACGCGTCCCTGCGGCCTGCAGTATTCGGTTCCGGGATTCAGCCTTCAGTTCAGCGCGAGTGGCCATGAGTTCACATGTTACCTATCATGCGGCGATTATTTCGCATGATCGTCATCATGTCAACTGCCGCACTGCTCGCGCCTTGCCGCCCTTTGCCTTCGCTCGCGGTGGCGGCCACTCGTCGACTACTCCAGCTTCTCCAGATGCCCCAGCGCGATCGCGCCGTCCGCGCGGCCCTTGAGGTAGGCGTAAAGGTTGTCGATGTTCTGGTCGACCTGCTTGATTCCCGCGAAGCGCGGCATCCCTCTGTCCTGTCGTCCATTCAGGACGGTAATCCTGAACTGCTCCTTGCTCAGGCGCTGCAGCCGGTCGACCAGAGGAATGGCCCCGTCCTGTTCCTCGCCATGGCATCGGGCACAGCCCATCGCGCGCCAAGTGCGCCAGCCCTCCAGCGTCCCGGCATCGACCCTGCGGCCGTCCTTGACGACATAGGGTGCATCCTTGTCGCCGGCGCCGGGCGTATGCATCGTGCCGGACAGCAGCAGGACGGCAAGCAAGTGCCTCTTCATTGCACGGCGGAGGTCAGGTGCGCAAGCAGGCCGGCCGCACTCAGACGCTGACGGGCGATACCGGCTGGAGTCGGCGCCAGCCGCTGTTGGCGCAACGGCTTGCGGGTATCGACGCGCCGGCTGACCTTCGCTCTGCAAAGGCTATCGAAGACCGATCGCCAGCGTCTGCTGCACGGAAACGGCGAGCCCCCTCGCGGTGGTGGCGCCGCTCAGTGACGCGTGCTCGGAAAGCGACCAAACAGGAAATCACGCCTGCTGCGATCTCTTGATTCGTCACGCGACTCCTTCGTGGCCGGGGCATCGATCTTCTCGGCCGTATCCGGGTCGACGAGCAAGGCCAGCGCCGCCTTGGCGATGCTCCGCGCCTCGTCCTGCGACGCGAAGCCCGCCATGGGAGAGAAGAGCGAGAAATAGTGATACTCGCCCACGCCCTCCTCCGTGCTGCCGAAAACCTCGTACGTCCCTGATGGCAACGACTGCCAGCGCTTGGCGCCGAGCAACATGTGCGTCCAGTGGGCGCCGCGCGCCGGCAGCAGCATGACGTTCATCGACCACGGCGTGACGAGAACGCCCAGCCAGCCATCGTCGGTGCGTCGAAAGCCGACTGCCTCCACCCGCAGCGCGTGGTTGCAGAGCGGCACATCCTGCATGCGATGCAGGTGGATGTTGCCAAACGCGCGCTCGAGAGTCGGGCCAGGGTCATCCTGAAACCCGAAATCGTCTGCCCGGACCGACGGCCCCTGGTGACGGAGAAAACGACCGGCCGTGGTCATGCGCCACGTCCCGTAGTGGCGCCGCCAAGCCTTTGCTCGCTGGCCGCCTCCGCTTCGATTGTTGTCAGGAACTGCTCCATGACGGACAGTACGTCGAGCGCGCGGTCACGGTCGATACGCTCGATGGCATGGCGTCCGGAACGAACCAGCACATAATCGCCCACCGCGATTGGCTCGCCCATGAGTGCGACGCTCACTTCGCGCTCGATGCCGAAACACTCGACGGTGACAGTCATGCCACACAACCGGGTCACCCGGGACGGAATCGCGACGCACACCCTGCCCGCTCCGTCAGGCTGCCGCGCGCAGCACCGGACGCACACCCTGCGCCTCGAGCTCGCGCACGACGCGCGCGACGATGGTCGGCACGATGGCCGCGACTCGCGGCGAGAGTTGCATCGCAAGATCGAGCGATCCCGGCTGCACGCCGATCAACAGGAGATTGGCCGGGCTCTCGTCCGTGAGCTTGAGTGCTGCCAGGACGTCGCACAGGCCAAGCTGGTGCGGCGACAGCTTGGCCGTGAAGAAGGCCGGGACGTCGTCGTCGCGCAGCTCGAGCAGAGTCGCCGGTGGCAGGTCCGCCTGCACCGCATCGACGACGATCACGTGGTCTGCTCGGGCGAGATCGTCCAGCATCTCCATACCCGAACAGCCACCGTCGATCACCGCGACTTCCGGCGGCAGGCGGTAGCGGCGTGCAAGTTCGTCCACCACCATTACCCCCACGCCTTCATCCGACAGGAGGATGTTCCCGATCCCGAGCACGACGATGCGCATCGACGCCGCGTCTCCCCTTGCGTGTGCTTGAATCGCCAACGAACCGCCAGTTGCCCTAGCGAACACTGACGCGCATGATCTCGCGGCGTCGCGGATCGACCATGTGGATCGCGCAGGCGAGGCACGGATCGAACGAGTGCACGGTGCGCAGCACTTCCAGGGGGCGCTCCGGATCCGCGATGGGCGTGCCCACCAGCGACGCCTCGTACGGTCCGGGCGCGTCCTTTTCGTTGCGCGGGGCCGCATTCCACGTCGTCGGCACCACGGCCTGATAGTTCTTGATCTTGCCATCGGCTATCACGACCCAGTGCGACAGGAGGCCGCGCGGCGCTTCGTGGATGCCGAATCCCTGCTGCTCGCCTTTCGGGAACACCGGCTTGTGGAAGGTCTTGAGATCGCCCCGGGCAAGGTTTTCCATCAGCATCGTCCACTGCGCGTCGAGGACATCCACATTGACCGCGCACATCACGGCCCGCGCCGCGTGGCGACCGATGGTCGAGTGCAGTGCGCTGGCGGGCACTTCGATCTTGCCGACCGTGGACACGATCTCGACGACGCGTTTCAGGTGCTTCGTGATCGGCTCGTGCTTGGCCGCCACGGCACACATCACCCGCGCCAAGGGACCGACTTGCGCCGGCTCGCCGGCGAAGGTGGGCGACTTCACCCACGAGTACTTGCCGTTCTCCTGCCAATCGGTGTAATCGGGAACCGTCTCGCCCTGGTAAGGATGCAAGGCGCCGCTGCCGCCCTTGTACCAGGAGTGCTTCACCGACTCTGCAACGTTGTCGCGCAGCAGCGCATCGCCGAACTGCGTGATCGGCTGGAAGCTGTCGAGGTTGCCAGCCTTGATGTAGCCACCTGGCGTCACGAACTGCGTCCCTCTGGGGTCCAGCGGAAAGTCCGGGGCGGCAAGATAGTTGGTAACTCCCGCACCGTATTTGGTCCAGTCTGGATAGAACGCGCCGATGGCACCGACATCGACCAGGTAGACGTTCTGAACGAAATCCCGGAGTTCGTCGATGTCGCTCTTGACGGCCAGTAGGCGCTCGATCGACAGTACGGATTGGCTGTCTACCGCAATCGGATTGGAAACGCCGCCCACCGCGACATTCTGGATGTGAGGTGTTTTCGAACCCAGAATGGCGACAATCTTGTTCGCCTTGCGCTGAACCTCCAGTGCCTGCAGGTAATGCGCGACGGCCAGCAGGTTCACCTCGGGTGGCAGCTTCATCGCCGGGTGGCCCCAGTAGCCGTTGGTGAAAATCCCCAACTGCCCGGTATTGACGAACCCCGCGAGCTTCTCCTTCACCTTGCGCATCTCGTACTTGCCGTTTCCCCGCCAGGTGGACAGACTCTCGGCCAGCGCCGCCGTCATGTCGGGGTCGGCCTGGAGCGCCGAAACGACGTCCACCCAGTCGAGCGCCGAAAGATGGTAGAAGTGCACGATCTCGTCATGGACTGCATGCGCGGCAATGACCATGTTCCGGATGTACTGCGCGTTGACCGGTATCTCCATGTTGAGCGCGTTTTCGACCGCGCGTACCGACGCGATCGCATGTACGGTCGTGCACACACCGCAGAATCGCTGCGTGATCGCCCACGCGTCGCGCGGGTCGTGACCGAGGAGGATGACTTCGATTCCGCGCCACATCTGGCCCGAAGCCCAGGCTTTCCTGACGCTGCCGCCGCCCACCTCGCAGTCGATGCGAAGATGCCCCTCGATACGAGTGATCGGATCGATAGTGATACGTTTCGACATTTCCTTGGTCTCCAAGTCGCACTAGCTCGCCGGAGCCGAATTCGGCGAAGGCTCTGGCGCGGGCAGCACGGGCAGCAGGCGCACAACGATGACGAAAGCGAGTATTTCCATGGCGATGAAGCCGAGAGACACCATCACTTCGGGCAGGGACGGGAAATAGTTCCACCCGTCGCCCGTGTCATAGGCGGTGTAGTAGCAGTTGATGCGGTAGATGATCCCCTGCAAGGCCATCGCGACCGCCGCGAGAAAAAGCTTCTGCGGACTGCCGCGCCAAGCTGGCGTCCACAGCAGGAAGAGCGGAATCGCCACCAGGATGTTCTCGATCCAGAACATGAGCGAACGGGCGCCCGGTACGAAGGCCGGATCGAGCGCCCCGCGCCAGACCAGATCAGCGAAACGTGCGATCAGCCAGGCGATCAGGAACCACTTCAGCACGAGACCGATGCTGCCGAGAATTTTCCTCTCCAGTGGTCGCCGGAAGCCCACCGAAGTCACGGACGCTTCGAAGATGACCATCGAGTAGCCCATGGCAAGACACGAAATCAGGAACAGCAGCGGCAGCAGCGGCGTCTGCCAGAGTGGATTGATCTGCGGACCGAAGATCACCAGCATCGAGCCGAGCGAACTCTGGTGCATCACCGGCAGCAGCACCCCGAGGCCGATGAAGACGTACAGCCATTTCTCGAATTTCCTCCGCAGGCCCTGCATTCCGAGTTTGTCCATGACCGTCGGCGTGAACTCGATCCACATCACCAGTATGTACGCGGTCATGCACACCGCGAGTTCGAAGATCACGGAGTTCGCCTGGGCGTAACGGGGCCAGAAGACATGCCAGAAGTTCCAGTAGCGTCCGAGGTCGAAGAAGAGCGAAGTCGCCGCCAGCGTGTAGCCGAAGGCCGATGCCAGCAACGCCGGTCGCACCAGCGAATGGTATTGCCCCTTGTTGAAGATGTAGACCATCAGCGCCATCGCGAGGCCGCCGCACGACAGTGCCGCGCCAATGACCAGGTCGAAGACCATCCAGATGCCCCACGGGTATCCGTCGTTGATGTTGGAGACGGCGCCGATACCGAAGATCAGCCGCTTCCCGATGAAGAACACGGCAATCAGCGCGAGCAGTCCGAGAAAGACCGTCCACGGCGTGATCAGCCTGCCGCCCATCGGCGCCGGCGCGGGATGAGCATCCGAGCCTGCCATGTCACTCTCCCTTGCGGTCATCGCCCGCGTCCGTGCCGCCCGCTTCGCCTTGTTCGCCGAGCGCCTTCGCGCTGCGCTTGGCGGCAAACACGAGTGCACCCAGGAAGGCAAGCGGAGCGATCATGCCGTGGTAGATCCGTCCCTGCAGCGACTCCGACACGTTCGCGGGAGCGACATCCGGAAGCGGCTTCTTGTCCAGCCTGTCAAAGGGAACGGCAGACAAATGCAGGACCTGAGTGCCGCCGATTTCCTTTTCGCCCCAGACGTGATCGACGTAGTTCGCAATCGGGGCAATGTGCGTGTCGCCGGATCCGATGTGCCCGCGGGGAAACTCCGTTTCCGTTCCCGGCGCGAGAGCCCTGCGCCGCGCGATTTCCTTCTTCAGCTCTTTCACCGGACCGTAAATGGTCGCCCCGGTCGGGCACACTTCCGCGCACGCCGCGAATTTCCCTTGCGCCATGCGGTGCCTGCAGAGCTGGCACTTGGCGATGTGCGGGAAGGTTTCGTCGTAGGTGAAGCGCGGCACGCCGAACGGGCAGGCCGCCACGCAATAGCGACAGCCGATGCAGGCTTCCTTGCTGTGGCTGACGATGCCGGTGACCGGGTCCTTCGTCATTGCCGCGACCGGACAGCACGAGACGCACGAGGCGTCGACGCAGTGGAAGCACGACAGTTTGGTGAAGGCGTAGCCGTCGAGGGTGTCCTTCCTGTCGCTGTCGCCGCCGACGTAGGCCTTGATGATGTTTATCGTCCGACCCGAGAGGTCTAGCGGTGCGTCCCAATAGGCGCTGCCTTCGATTTCGTTGAATTCGGGTGGGAGATCGTTTTCCGCCTTGCAGGCGGCCATGCACGCCCGGCAGCCGATGCACAGCGTGCCGTCGTACAGCAGTCCCACCGCGCCCTCCGGCATGGTTCTCGTTTCGCGGGCCTGGACGGAAGGTACGCAGCTTGCCGCGAGCGTTCCACCCGACGCAGCCTTCAGGAAGTTGCGCCGATCCATGCCCATCTCTCACCCTCCCCTCTGCTCGTCCGGCGCAGCGACGTCCGCCTTTGCCTCGGGCACGCTCTTGCCCAGGTTGCGCGCGAGCATCGCCGTACCGCCGGCAGCGGCACCGGCAATCGCGGCGAGCGCGGCTGCCGCGGCGAAGGTCACGCCCGTGCCGCGCTCTTCCGCAGGACGCGCGAAGAAGATCGGCGGCGTGACCGTCTTGAGTTCGGCCAGCGCGTGGATCGGCTTGGTGAAAACGATGCCCTTTTCGGTGCAGCCGATACAGGGGTGACCCGTGCCCACCGGCCAGGACGCGTTCGAGACGTCACCAAAGAGTACCGCCGGGCAGTTGGCGTGCGTTTCCGGGCCCTTGCAGCCGAGCTTGTACAGGCACCAGCCCTGACGATGGCCTTCGTCGCCGAATTCCCCGGCGAAGCGCCCGGCGTCGAAGTGCGCACGGCGCTCGCAGTTCTCGTGAATGAGACGTCCGTAGGCGAACTTCGGTCTGCCCTTGGCATCCAGCTCCGGCAGCTTGTTGAAGGTGAGATAGTGGACCACTGTGGATATCAGGTTGTACGGGTTCGGTGGACAGCCGGGAAGGTTCACCACCTTTGCGCCGAGCACTTCGCCCGCGCCCTCGGATCCGGTAGGGTTCGGCTTCGTCGACGGCACGCCACCCCACGAGGCGCAGGAGCCAATGGCGACCACCGCCGCCGCGTCGGTTGCGCACTCCTTCAGCAGATCGACCGCCGTCTGCCCGCCGATCCTGCAGTAGATGCCCTTGTCCTTGGTGGGGATGGCGCCCTCGACCACCAGCAGATACTTGCCCTTGTTGTCCGCCATCGCCTGCCGGCGCGCCGCCTCGGCCTGGTGCCCGGCAGCCGCGAACAGCGTTTCGTGATAATCGAGCGAGATGATGTCAAGAATCAGCCGCTCGAGCGTCGGGTGGTTCGCGCGCAGAAGACTTTCCGTACAGCCGGTGCATTCCTGGAAGTGCAGCCAGATGACCGACGGCCGCCTTGCGCTTTCCACTGCTTTCGCGATCGCTGCGTCGGCGCCGGCCGGAAGGCCCATGGTGCTCGCCAGCCCGGTGCAGAACTTGAGAAAATCACGACGCGACAGGCCCAGTCGGCCTTCTATTGCGTCGAAATCCAGCGAGCATTCCTCTTCGCTATGCGCAAGCATCGAAGTCCCCCTCCGCAGTGTGGCCGCCGTCGCATCACAGTGGACGGTCATTTGAAATCTCTTGGACGCAAACTGCGCAAATTCCGTGCCGGCCGCCGACGCCATCCATTCTCACCATTAGATTATGGACTTAAGGACGCGGCGCAGCATCCGCACAACCCCACGCTGATCACGGGCTTGACAAATCGCCTGCAGAAATGGAATCTCGCTTTCCACTTGCAACCTGTTTCCGAATCGCGCGATGTGGAGATCGAAGGCAGCCTGCGGATAAGCGTCGACTGGGATGGCGAGCGCATCTGCGGGGTCCGCGTGTTCTCCTCGCGCCCGGATGTCACCCGGGCTCTGGTTGGCGGGCGGCGAGCAGCCGAAGTACAGGCACTGCTGCCGCGAATTTTCTCGATCTGCAAGCGCGCGCAGGCCGCGGCCGTGGAGGCGGCGCTGGATGCCGCCCGCGGTGCCCCGCCAGCGGCTGCCCGGCACCGCGAGATGGAGGTGCTCGCGGAAGTCGCTGTCGAGTACCTGTGGCGGCTGCGGATCGACCTGCCCGGGCTGCTCGGGCTGCCGCAGCGGCCGGCCGCCGTCGCTCGTCTCAAGCACGAGCTGGAGCGCAATCGTGGTACCGGCGAAGACTGGTCGCGTTTCCTCGTCGCGCTGCAAGCGGCAATCGAGGAAGAGTGCGGCGGCGAGCCATTCGCTCAAGGCGACCCGGAGGCGCTCCGCGAATGGCAAGCCGCATGCGACGCGCCCTTCGCGCAAATCCTGCGGGCGCTGCACCTGGCTGCCCTGGGGCACGGCGAGAAGCCGCCGTACCTGCCGTGTCTGAGCGACGCAGGCTTGCGGCAGATCGGCGATGCGCTGGAGCGCGACGTCAATTTCGCGAAACTTCCCCTGCACCAGGGCGCGCCGGCCGAATGCGGGGCGCGTGCGCGGCTGATCGGGCATCCTCTCTGGCAGGCCCTGCCGTCCGGCACCAGTCGCGCGTATCAGCGCGTCCTGGCACGCTGGATCGAACTGGCCGAGATTCCGCCACAACTCAGCAGACTGCTGGCAGGGGAAACGCCACGTTGCCGCATCCTGGGCGTCACGCTCGCACCGGGACACGGCATCGCCGGGGTGGAGACGGCGCGAGGACTGCTGGTGCATGCGGCCGAGCTGGTAGGCGAGCGTGTGGCCCGCTATCGCATCGTCGCTCCGACCGAGTGGAACTTCCACCCCGAGGGAGCACTGCCGGCGGACCTGATCGGACTACCCGCACGGGCGCCGCGAGAACTTGCGCAGCGCGTGGATCTCGCCATACAGTCGCTCGACCCGTGCTTGCGCCATGACGTCGAGCTTGTGCAGTTCCATGCATGAGATGTCGATCGCGGAGAGCATCGTAGAGATCGCCGAGGAAGCAGCGAGACGCGAAGGCGCGTTCCGCGTGCGCACGGTCTTTGCCGAGATCGGCGAGCTGGCCGGGGTCGAGATCGAGGCCTTGCGTTTCTGCTGGGAAGCGGTGACGCGCGAGGGCCCGGCGGCAGGAGCTGGCCTGGACATCACGCGAATTCCGGGTCAGGCATGGTGCCTGCACTGCAGCGAAACGATCGCCCTGTGTTCTTCGTTCGCGCCGTGCCCACGCTGCGGCGGTGATCAGCTCGCGATCACGGGCGGAACGGAGATGCGGGTGCGTGAGATTGAGGTCGAATGAGCCCCCCGGCGAGCTTGCTGGGAAATCCTGCAGGCCACGGTGCGAACCACCGTGAAGAGGCCACGGAGAGTAACGAAGCAAGCTGTGTCGGGTCGTCCCCAGCCTTCTCATTGATGTGGATCAACATGGACGCCCCGGTTTGCTCCGAAAATGGGCGGAAATAAAAAAATCCGACCCGACAATGGCGAGGAGGGGACCGATGTGTACGACCTGTGGCTGCGGCGCGGGTGAAACGCGCCCCGAAGAGCACGCTTCTCACGAGCAGGAGCACCGGCACGCCGACGCGACGGTGCGCAGTCATTCCCCTGGCCACACCGGCGACGCGCCGGAATCCGCTTACCGCGCAGCCGAAGCCGGCCACGCGCACTTCCACCGGCACGCCGATGGCAGCATACACAGCCACACGCATGTGCACGCGGGGAAACACGTACCCACCCAGCGCGCAACGGCAGGCACCAACGACCTGCACTTCGGACTTGGACCGGCGGGTGCACACGCACCGGGCATCAGCCAGGCGCGGATGGTACAGATCGAAGAGGACATCCTCGCCAAGAATGACCGTCTCGCCGCCCGAAACCGCAAGGTCTTTGCCGACCGCGGAGTGCTCGCGCTGAACCTGGTGTCGAGCCCAGGATCAGGCAAGACCACTCTTCTCGTGCGGACCATCGAGGCACTCGCCGGCAGACTTCCGACGGCGGTCGTCGAAGGCGATCAGCAGACGAGCGTCGACGCCGATCGCATCCGCGCCACCGGCGCACCCGCCGTGCAGATCAACACTGGCAAGGGCTGTCACCTTGACGCCGGCATGGTCGGCAGCGCGCTGGATCGCCTCGCCCTCGCCGACGATGGCATTCTGTTCATCGAAAACGTCGGCAACCTCGTCTGCCCGGCCAGCTTCGACCTCGGCGAAGCGGCGAAGGTGGTCGTGCTGTCAGTGACCGAAGGCGAGGACAAGCCGCTAAAATACCCCGACATGTTCCGTGCGGCACAACTGATGCTGCTCAACAAGATTGACCTGCTGCCATACGTGAACTTCGACGTCGAACGCTGCGCTGGCCATGCACGCCGCGTCCATCCGGCGATCACGGTGATCTGCATTTCGTCCACGACTGGCGCAGGTTTCCCGGATTGGCTGCGTTGGCTCGAAACGCACGCCGCAGACGCACGGGCACGACGACGGGAGAGTGTGGCAGCGCTGCGCCAGCGAGTGGCGGAACTCGAAGCCCGACTCGCGGCGACGACCCCGCAGCCATAGCGAGCGCAAGTTGGGTCAGCCGGACGACCTGCCTGCCACGTTGCGATCCGCCGCGACGGCACGCCTGCACCTGCGTGTTCGCGGGCAGGTACAGGGCGTCGGCTTCCGACCCTACGTCTACCGGCTGGCGAACGAACTCGCACTGTCCGGTTCGGTGCGTAACGACGGTGCCGGCGTCGCGATCGACGTGCAGGGCAGCAGCGCCGCGCTGGACAATTTCTGCCAGCGGCTGGAGCAGGAGGCGCCACCGCTCACGCGCATCGATTCGCTGGCGAGCGGAATCGCGGCGCTTGTACACGGGGAGAGCAGCTTCGTCATCGCTGGGAGTCTGGGCGGACGCAGCCGGACGGCGATCACGCCGGACACCGCCGTCTGCCACGCCTGCCTGGAGGAGCTGCTTTCCCCGTCGAACCCACGCTACCGTTACCCGCTCATCAATTGCACCGATTGCGGGCCGCGTTACACCATCACCCGGGCACTGCCCTACGATCGCCCGAACACGAGCATGGCAGCCTTCGGCCTGTGCCCGGCATGCCGCGCCGAGTATGAAGATCCGGGCGCACGGCGCTTTCACGCACAGGCTACCGCCTGTGCGCGCTGCGGACCGCGGATCGCGCTCCTTCGCCCGGACCGCTCGGCAGTGGACGGCGACGCCTGCGCCCAGGCACTGGCGCGTATCGAGCGCGGGCAGATCATCGCGGTGAAGGGACTCGGTGGCTTCCACCTCGTGTGCGATGCGCGCAACGCACAGGCGGTGGCCGAGTTGAGGCGGCGCAAGCAGCGCGAAGAGAAGCCGTTCGCAGTGATGGTCGCCGGCGTCGCCTCGCTGGCGCCGCTCGTCGACTTCGACGAGCACGCAGTGCGACTGCTCACCGCAGCGCAGCGGCCGATTCTCCTGCTGCGCAAGCGCGACGCATGCGACACGCTGCTCGCAGGGGTGGCGCCGGGACTGGCTTGGCTCGGCGTGATGCTGCCTTACACCCCGCTGCACTACCTGCTCTGGAACGAGGCGGCCGGCCGACCAGAGGGGACGACCTGGCTGGAAACGCCGCAGCCGCTGGTGCTGGTCATGACCAGCGCGAATCCGCACGACGAGCCGCTGGTCATCGACGACAACGAGGCGTTCGACCGCCTCGCCGGCATCGCCGACGCCTATCTCCTCCATGATCGGGAGATCGTCGTGCGCTGCGACGACTCGGTCGCACGCCAGGGCGAGGGCGCGGGCGAGCTTAGGCTCATGCGCCGGGCGCGCGGCTACACGCCGCAGGCGATTCGCCTCGATCGCGCCTATCCGCCGACGCTTGCACTCGGCGCGCTGCTCAAGAATACGATCTGCGTCGTACGCGACGATCAGGCGTTTCTCTCCGAGCACCTGGGCGATCTCGACAGCGCCAAGACCTGCGCCGCATTCGAGCGCACGGTCAGCCACCTGCTGCGCGTACTCGAAGTGGAGCCCACCATCGTCGCCCACGACCTGCACCCGGATTTCCCTTCCTCCCGCCACGCACTGCGGATTGCCACGGAACGTGCGCTTCCCAGCCTGGCGGTGCAACACCATCACGCACACATTGCGGCGGTGGTCGCCGAGCATCGCGTCGACGGTCCCGTGCTCGGGCTGGCGCTCGACGGTGTCGGTCTCGGCCCCGATGGCGGCATCTGGGGCGGCGAACTGCTGCGCGTCGACGGAGCGCACTGCGAGCGGATCGGGCACGTCGTCGAGCTCAGGCTGCCGGGCGGCGATGCGGCGGCGCGCCAACCGTGGCGCATGGCCGCAGCGGCGCTGCATGCGATCGGTCGTGGCGACGAAATCCGGCGGCGTTTCCCCGGGCATGCCGGCGAGGCAGTGCGCGAAATGCTGGACAAGGGGGTGTGCAGTCCGGCGGCGTCGAGCATGGGGCGCTGGTTCGATGCCGTGGCGGGGTGGTACGGCATCAGGGCCAGAGCCGCCTTCGAGGGGCAGGCGGCAATGCTGCTCGAAGGACTGGCGGAACAGCATGGTGCGGCGGATACACTGAGCGATGCGGTCGCGGTGACCGCGGACAACCTCCTCGACCTCAGGCCGCTGTTCGCGCGCCTGCTCGACATCGCCGATCCGGCGCGAGGCGCCGCCATCTTCCACGCCACGCTCGCGGCCGCCCTGGCGGAGTGGGCCGGGCGCGCGGCAGACGACCAGGGCATTCGCCGGATCGCCCTGGGTGGCGGCTGCTTCCTGAACCACCTGCTCTGCCGCACGCTGCGGACCCGGCTGGCTGCGCTCGGTTTCGAGGTGCTCGAAGCGCGACACGCCCCGCCCAACGACGGAGGCATTGCGCTCGGTCAGGCCTGGATCGCGGCCAGGGCCGCGCTCGCAGAGTTCGCAGCATGTGCCTAGCAATTCCAGTGCAGGTCGTGGAACTGGGCCCCGGCGAGATGGCCATCGTCGACGCGGGTGGCGTGCGGAAAGAGATCTCGCTGGCGTTGGTGGAGGATGTCGCGGTCGGCGACTACGTCATCCTGCACGTCGGTTATGCGCTGCAGAAGCTCGACGAGGACGAGGCGAGGCGCACGCTCGAACTCTTCGCCCAGTTTGGCGGCCTGGGAGCGCCGGCAGCGCCATGAAATACGTCGACGAGTTCCGCGACGGCAAACTCGCACGCGGCCTCACGCGCGCGCTGCACGCTGCCGTCCGACCCGATCGCCACTACCGCTTCATGGAGTTCTGCGGTGGCCATACGCACGCGATCGCGCGCTACGGCATCGAAGGATTGCTGCCCGAGAACCTGCACCTGATCCATGGTCCCGGCTGCCCCGTGTGCGTGCTGCCGATCGGCCGCATTGATTCGGCGCTCGAGCTTGCCCTCGAACGTCGCGTCACGCTCTGTACCTACGCCGATGTGATGCGCGTGCCGGCCTCGGGTCGGATGAGCCTGCTGCAGGCCAGGGCGCACGGGGCCGACGTGCGCATGGTGTACTCGACGCTGGACGCGCTGCGCATCGCCCGCGCCGAAGCGGAACGTGAGGTCGTATTCCTCGCCATCGGCTTCGAGACCACGACCCCGCCGACGGCGGCGGCAATCAGGCAGGCCGCGGCGCTCGGTCTGGAGAACTTCTCGGTCTTCTGCAATCACGTCCTTACCCCGGCAGCCATCGCAAGCATCCTGGAGTCTCCCGAGGTGCGCAAGCTCGGCACCGTCCCCCTCGACGGCTTCATCGGGCCGGCCCATGTGTCCACCGTGATCGGGTCACAGCCGTACGAGTTCTTCGCGGAGGAGTACCGGAAACCGGTCGTCATCGCCGGCTTCGAACCGCTCGACGTGATGCAGGCGATCCTGATGCTGGTGCAACAGGTGAACGAGGGGCGGTCCGAGGTGGAGAACGAGTTTTCACGAGCCGTCACCGTGACCGGCAATGAAAAAGCGAAGGCACTGGTGGCGGAGGTGTTCGAGCTGCGCCGCAGCTTCGACTGGCGCGGTCTGGGCACGCTCCCCTACAGCGCGCTGCGGATCAAGCAGGCCTACCGCGCCTTCGACGCGGAGACCCGCTTCGCTCTCGGCTATTGCCCGGTTCCCGACGCCAGGGGCTGTGAATGCGGCGCAATCCTGCGCGGGGTCAGGCGGCCGACCGAGTGCAGACTGTTCGGCACGGTCTGCACCCCGGAGAACCCGATCGGTTCCTGCATGGTGTCCGCCGAAGGCGCGTGCGCCGCCCACTACACCTACAGCCGCGGCGACGCGCGCAGGGAACGCCGGGTGAGCTGATGGACGGCGCCACGAAAACCGCCTACCTGCGCCCTCTCGACGTACGGCACGGTCGCGTCGACCTTTCACACGGCAGCGGCGGACGCGCGATGGCGCAGCTCATCGAGCAGATGTTCGTGCGTGCGTTCGACAACGAGTGGCTGCGGCAAGGGAACGACGGCGCGTGTTTTCCGCTGCCAGTGGGGCGCGTCGTCATGGCAACCGACAGCCATGTCGTCTCGCCGCTCTTCTTCCCCGGCGGCGACATCGGCTGCCTTTCGGTGCACGGCACGATCAACGACGTCGCCATGGCGGGAGCGCAGCCACTCTATCTCTCGGCGAGCTTCATCCTCGAGGAGGGTTTTCCGCTCGGCGATCTGCAGCGCATCGTCGAGTCGATGGCGTGCGCGGCACGCGAAGCGGGCGTGGCGATCGTGACCGGCGACACGAAGGTGGTCCAGCAGGGCAAGGGCGACGGCGTGTTCATCACGACCACCGGTCTCGGCGTCGTGCCAGAGGGAGTGCAGGTGGCCGGAGATCGCGCGCGCCGCGGCGATGCCATCCTCCTCTCGGGACCGGTCGGCGATCACGGGGTGACCGTCCTGTCAATGCGCGCCAATCTTGGCTTCACCACGTCCCTCCTTTCCGATACGGCTCCGCTGCATCGGCTGGTCGCGGAGATACTCAGCGTGGCACCGGACATTCACTGCCTGCGCGATCCGACTCGCGGCGGGCTGGCGACGACGCTCAACGAGATTGCACTGCAGTCCGGCGTCGGCATGGTGCTGCGGGAAGATGCGATCCCCGTCCGCCGTGAAGTGGCCGCGGCCTGCGAGCTGCTCGGTCTCGATCCCCTGTACGTCGCGAACGAGGGCAAGCTGGTGTGCATCTGCCCGGCAGAAAGGGCGGCCGCAGTGCTGCACGCGATGCAGGCGAATCCCTTGGGCAGCGGTGCCGCCATCATCGGCGAGGTGGTCGAGGACGCGCGCTGCTTCGTGCAGATGGAAACCGCCTTCGGCGGCCGCCGCATGGTCGATTGGCTCAGCGGCGAACAGTTGCCGCGGATCTGCTGAAGGCGAAACGTGAACATGAGCGATCGCGCGACACAGAAGAAACGGTGCCCGTCGGCAGCGCACGCCCTTCGCTCCTGCACCCCATGCCCCTCACCGCGCGCGCCTCGCTGAGTCCGATGCGAATCCTGCTGCTTGCACACTCGTTCAACAGCCTGACGCAGCGGCTCTTTGCCGAGCTCGCGGCACGTGGCCACGATCTCTCGGTGGAATTCGACATTGCCGACAGCGTGACCGAGGAGGCCGTCTCGCTGTTCCGGCCCGACGTCGTTCTCGCGCCATACCTCAAACGTGCCATCCCCGAAGCGGTGTGGCGCCAGGTAGTATGCCTCGTCGTGCACCCCGGCATCGAGGGCGACCGCGGACCTTCCGCGCTCGACTGGGCGATCAGCAAGGGAGAAGTTTCGTGGGGGGTCACCGTGCTGCAGGCGAATGCGGAGATGGACGCCGGCGACGTCTGGGCGAGCGTCGAATTTCCGATGCGGGCAGCACGCAAGAGCAGCCTCTACCGCTTCGAGGTGACCGAGGCAGCCCTGAGAGCCGTACTGCTCGCGCTCGACCGACTGTTCCTGCCGGGCTTCCGACCGCAACCGCTCGACTACGGCCGTCGCGACCTGCGCGGCCGACCGCAACCGCCGATGCGCCAGGCCGACCGTCGCATCGACTGGGAACGCGACGACATGGCCACGGTGATCGCGAAGATCCGGGCGGCGGACGGCGACCCCGGCTTGCTCGACGAGGTGGAGGGCCTGCCCTGCTACCTCTACGACGCCCATCCCGAAGCGACGCTGCGCGGCGTCGCGCCGGGTTCTCTCATCGCCCGGCGGGCGGGTGCGATCCTGCGCGCGACCCGCGACGGCGCGGTGTGGATCACGCACCTGCGACTGGCCGGGGGTCCCGGCCCCGGCCGCTGCAAGCTGCCGGCGACGATGGTGCTCGGCGCGCGCGCCGACGAACTGCCCGAAGCGCCTGTCGATGATTTCTCGCCTGCCGACTGCAGTACCTGGCATGACCTCTGGTACGAGGAAGACGGCACGGTCGCTTACCTTCACTTCGATTTCTACAATGGCGCGATGTCCACCGGACAGTGCGAACGCCTGCGCCACGCCTTCGCGCAGGCCACGCGGCGTCCGACGCGGGTGATCGTGCTGATGGGCGGGCAGGACTTCTGGTCGAACGGGATCGATCTCAACGTCATCGAGGCTGCCGAAAGCCCGGCGGACGAGTCATGGCGCAACATCAACGCCATCGACGACGTCGCGCTCGCCCTGCTCACCTGTGGCAGTCATCTGACCGTAGCGGCACTGCAGGGGAACACCGCAGCCGGGGGCGTCTTTCTCGCACTCGCCGCCGACCAGGTCTGGGCGCGCGACGGCGCGGTGCTCAACCCGCACTACAAGAACATGGGAAACCTCTACGGCTCGGAATACTGGAGCTATTCGCTGCCGCGGCGGCTCGGCTGGGAAGCTGGCCAGAGGATCATGCAGCGCCGCTTTCCCCTGCTTGCCCGCGAAGCAGCGAAGGTCGGCCTGATCGATGCGTGCCTGGGAACGGAAGGCAGCTTCGTCGACGAGGTGCGGGCACGCGCGCGCGCACTCGCGGCGGACCCCGGTCTCGCTGCCTTGCTCGCCGACAAGAGCGAGCGACGAGCGAGCGACGAACGGCTGCGGCCGCTCGCCGCCCACCGCGCCGAAGAATTGGCACGCATGCAGCGCAATTTCTACGGCTTCGACTCGAGTTACCACATCGCCCGCTACAACTTCGTCAACAAGATACCCCACTCGTGGACGCCTCGCCATCTGGCGGTACATCGCAGCGGCAACCGTTTTGCTTCGCCGGAGGCTGCCGCGTAATGAGCGCACTGCCGGCAGTCCTGGTCGTCGAGCACGAAGTCCACTCGCGGGAAACACTGCGACGCACCCTCGAGGAGGAATTCGAGGTGTTGACCGCGGAAAGCGCGGAGGATGCGTTCGCGATCATGACGCGAGAAGTGGTGCACGTGATTCTGTGCGACCAGCGCATTCCGGGGACGAACGGCGTCGAGTTCCTGAAGCAGGTGCGCGAGCAGTGGCCCGAGGTCGTGCGCATCATAGTCTCCGGCAACACCGACTCGGACGACCTCATCAGCAGCATCAACGAGGCCGGCATCTACCAGTTCGTGCTGAAGCCGTGGCAACCGGACCGGCTGCTGTGCACGCTGCGCAACGCCGCCGAGCTTTATGCCATGCAAATCCAGGAGCAGCGGCTGCACCTGGAACTGCGCACCGCTCAGCCGGTCCTGCGGCGGCGCGTGGCGGTACAGCGCGCGGCCGTGCGCAGCGCGAACCACTTCGACCGCATCACGCGCGCACCCGGCAGCCCGCTCAACGAAGTCGTCGACACGGCATGCAAGGTGGCGGCCTACGACATCCCGGTGCTGATCACCGGCGAGTCCGGTTCGGGCAAGGAACTCGTGGCGCGCGCCATCCACTACGGCAGCAGTCGGGGCGAGGGCAGCTTCGTCGTCGAGAACTGCGGTGCCGTCCCGGACGAGTTGCTGGAGAGCGAGCTCTTCGGCCACAAGCGCGGCGCTTTCACCGGCGCTTACTCCGAGCACATCGGCCTCTTCCAGCAGGCGGACGGCGGCACCATCTTTCTCGACGAGGTCGGCGAGACTTCGCGCTCGTTTCAGGTGAAACTGCTGCGAGTACTGCAGGAAGGCGAGGTGCGCTCCGTGGGGACGACGCGCTCGCGGCGCGTCGACGTGCGCGTCATCTCGGCCACCAACTCCAACCTCGAGGACGACATCCAGCGCGGCCGCTTCCGCAAGGATCTCTACTACCGGCTCTCGGCGATCACCATACACATCCCGCCGCTGCGCGAACGGCCGATGGATATCCCGCTCATCGCGCAGAAACTGCTGGAGCGCGCCATCTCGGCGCTCGGCAAGCACGTCGAAGGCTTCTCCGACGAGGCTCTTGCCTGTATGCGCGCCTATCACTGGCCCGGCAATGTGCGCGAGCTGCAGAACGAAGTACTGCGCATGCTCGCGCTGGGAGCCGACGCCGTGCTCGGCGCCGAGCTCCTCAGCCGACGGGTGCTGCGCAAGGGTTCGCATGCCGAGAGCGCGCCGGTCGAACCGACGAACGGCATCGACGGCAGCCTCAAGAGCCGCCTGGATGCATTAGAGGCGCGACTGATCAAGGAAACGCTGGTTCGCCATCACTGGAACAAGTCGCGCGCCGCAATCGAACTGGGACTTTCCCGCGTCGGCCTGCGCAGCAAGCTCGTACGCTACGGTCTGGGAGGAGACTGAGGTGGAACCGACGTTGAATCCGAATCGGTCGTGGCTGCCAACGGGAAGCGGCCGCGTGATGGCGCACTTCGCCACCCCATCAACGCGGCTTTTCGAGCGATATCCGACCGTCGGCATCGCGGTGAGCCGGCACCCGTCGCTCTCGGCAGTGCCTGGGGCCGAATCCCACCGCACTCGCTGCGGGCTAGCGCGGATGCTTCTGCCGTTACTTGTCAATCGCCGCCCGGCCCCATGTCGCAACCAGGAATCCCAGTGCCCCATACACGGCCACCAAATAGAACGCGACCTTCATGATTGCTCAACCTCCGGCTTATCCAAGAATCATCGATTTCATATTGGCAATATAGGGCCGATGCTGCGGCGCAGCAAATGATCAATTCTCACCCGATGGATGAATTGATTTCACCCATATGACCTACCGGTCTCTTCCCCTGAACGGCTTGCGCGCGTTCGAGGCGGCTGCCCGTCATGGCAGCTTCAAGCAGGCGGCAGACAAGCTCTTCGTCACACCGACTGCGGTGAGTCACCAGATCAAGGCGCTGGAAGACAGTCTCGGGGTGCAACTCTTCCACCGCCTGACCCGCGCCTTGGCCTTGACCGCCGATGGGGAGACACTCCTGCCGAAGGTGAGCGAGGGACTTAAGTGCCTGAAGGCCGCGGTCGATCTCAGGCGCGCCGCACCGGAGGTCACCATCCTGTCGGTAACTGCGCCGCCGACCTTCGCCGCACGCTGGCTGGTGCCGCGGCTGACTGCTTTCAATCAGGCGCATCCGGAAGTGGAGCTGCACCTTTCGAGCAGCTTCAAGATGATCGATGTCGCGAAACGCAGCCCTCGCTCCCCGGTCGATGTCGTCGAGACCGACGGCGGCACCAGCATCGCCGTTCGCTTTGGCTATGGGCACTACAAGGATTGCCGAGTCGACCGCATCTTCGCTGCCGACTACTTTCCGATGTGCAGTCCGTCGCTGCTGCGCTCGAAAAGGCCGCTGCGCGTACCGCAGGACTTGCGCTGGCACGTGCTGCTCCACGACGAGACGATCCCCGACGAAGCAATCCGGCCGACCTGGGAGAACTGGTTCAAGGTCGCCGGCGTGACCGGAGTGAAGCCGCACCACGGACCGCGTTTCCGCGATGTATCGCTGGCGCTGGAAGCGGCGTGCGACGGACAGGGACTCGTGCTGGCCATGGAGCCTGTGGCGCGCAGGGAAATCGAGGCCGGGCGGCTCGTCATCCCGTTTTGCCACGCCCCTGCGCGCGCACCTCGCCTTCTATCTCGTGGCTCCCATGGCCGTCGCCGAACAGTTGGCTGTCGTCGCTTTCCGCGAATGGTTGCTCGACGAAGCGGCAAAGGAGGCGAGTCGCGTGGCAGCCAGCGAAATCGCCGCGTCGTAGGAACTGCCCCGCTCTCTGCCCGGTTGCGGCGCAGGTATCCGAACCGTGCGCCGTGCCCGCGTGTTGACCCCGCCGGTGAGCCGCCTACAATCTCCAGATGCAGCGCCGTCGAGGCGCTTCGGTCCAGGGGCGTCGATCCGCGGCGGAAGCGCCGGCGCCGGGAGCGGACGTTTCCGTCGCGACTGAACAACCCTGGTCCTACGCTTGCAGAAGGAGCAATCATGACCGATCACGAACTCGCGCAGCGGGCGCTCGAAGTGCTTGCCGGCCCGCCGTACTTCAACGTCGCCACCGAAAGCGATGGGCAACCCTGGAACAGTCCGGTGTGGGCAGCCCGGGACGATGACTTGAATCTCTACTGGTCTTCGTGGATCAAGGCGGTCCATTCGCTGAACCTGGCGAGCAATCCGAGAGCCTTCCTGACGATTTTTGACTCGACAAGAAGGCGTGGCACCAACAACCGGCGATGCCTCTACCTGCAATGCACGGCGGTGGAGGTCAGCGATCCGGCCGAGGCGAGCAAGGCCTTTGCCCTGCTGTATCCGGACGAGCCAGCGGATCTGACCGACTTTCTCGGCCCTGGTCAGAAGCGCTTCTACCGCGCGACGCCACTGAAAGCCTGGCTCAACTGTCTGTCGGAGCGAGAGCTCACCCCCTCCACGGTGAAAATGCGTGAAGAGGTATCGCTTGCTCTGCTGAAGGCGGCCACCTGACTTCTCGCGCGCGGCGGCCCGCTGCGGCGGGCGCCGCTCTGCCCTGGGCCAGCACTTCTGGCACAACAAGCCGGCAAACGCGAGTCTTCGGGTATAAGATGAAGGCATGAGCTTCTCGACCTTCGGAGGCATCGCGTGGGCATTCCGGAAATTGTCGCAATTGTCCTGGTGATCGTGCTGTTGACGGGGCTGCGCATCGCGCAGGAGTACGAACGTGGCGTGGTATTCCGCTTGGGCCGCTACGTCGCCCTGCGCGGACCGGGCCTGTACTGGATCATCCCCTTGGGCCTCGAAAGGGCGGTGACGATCGACATCCGTACGCGCACGGTGTCCGCCGAGCAGCAGGAGACGATCACGCGCGACAGCGTGACGGTGAAGCTCAATGCGGTCCTCTGGTATCGCATCACCGATGCCGCCAAATCGGTCATCCGCGTCGCCGATGCCCCTGCCGCGGTGTATCAGCTGGCACTGACCAGCCTGCGCAATTCGATCGGCCAGCACGATCTCGACGAGGTCCTGCAGGAGCGCGACAAGATCAACAGCCTGTTGCGCGCGAACATCGCCGAATCGACCGGCGCCTGGGGGGTCGAAGTGGAGCGATTCGAAATGAAGGACGTCGAATTGCCCGTGGCCATGCAGGAGGTCATGGCGATGCAGGCAGGCGATTCGTGAGAAGCGCGCGCGCATCATCAAGGCGGAAGCAGAACGCGAAGCCTCGACCATGCTCGCGGAGGCAGCGCTGCTGATGGCGAACAATCCGGTGGCGGTCGAACTGCGACGCATGCAGATGGTGACCGAAGTCGGGGCGGAGAACAACAGCACGACGGTGATGATGATTCCGTCGGACTTCGTTTCGATGGCCAAGAGCCTTGGCGAATATCTGCGCGAGCGGACCTCGGACAACGCGTCCGCCGAATCGTGAACCTGCCCTCCCCCGCTGCGGCAAGGCGCCTGACCACCGCGGCGCCCGCGAACTGCCTTCTGTTGCCAACGTCTCGCGCCGATCGCTCGGCTGATTTTTCCCGGTGACGTCATCGATTGCGATGGCCCCTGCGGTTCCTCGAGACCGGCAGGGTCGCGCGCTGGACATTCCGCCGCCGGGCAAGCGTGCTGAAAGCGGGCGTGGCTGCGGGCGAACGGGGAGAGAAAGCCCGTCTCGCCCGGATGCCGGAGCTGCCGGATTGAACTGTCACGCCAATGGGCCGGCGACGGTTCGCCTCCGCGTGAGGCCGTGTATTCCCGGCGCGACGGACCGAAACTCTTCCTCTGGAGGAATCCAATGAACCGCAAGCGGCTCGGCATCGTCCTCTTCGATGACATCGAAGTTCTCGATTTCTGTGGTCCCTTTGAAGTCTTTTCAGTTACGCGCGAAAACGAGGAGCGTCGCCGCGAGGAGACGTCCCCTTTCGAGACATGGCTCGTCTCCCAGTTCGAGCGACCGGTCACGACCACCGGCGGCATGAAGGTGATCCCCGACATCACCTTTGCTGCCTGCCCGCCACTCGACATCCTGGTCGTTCCGGGTGGCTGGGGAACCCGCAGCGAAATGCACAACGACGCGATGCTCGCCTTCGTCCGCGCGCAAGCGGCGCAGGTCGAAACCCTGGCGTCCGTCTGTACGGGCGCCTTGATTCTCGGCAAGGCCGGTCTGCTCGACGGCTTGCGGGCGACGACGCATTGGCGTTCGCTGCAACTGATGCAGGAACTGTTCCCCCGAGTCACGGTGGATCACACTTCTCGCGTCGTCCAGCAGGAAAAAATCATCACTTCGGCCGGCATTTCGGCAGGAATCGACATGGCCTTGCAGATTGTCGCCAACCATCTCGGCGAAGACATCGCGCGGGCAACGGCCCGTCACATGGAATACCCGTTTCCCGAAACCGATGAGCGTCGTATCGGCCTGGAACCTTGATGTGAAAGAACCCGGTCTCCAGACACGCGGGTACCTGACCGCGGTCTCTCTACCGCATCGGCCGGCTCCTTGGCCATGTGGTCCTCGGTCGACCACCGCGCGCTATCTGCGTCTGGCGCCATCGAAGCTGACGGGCAACCCCTCTTTTCTGGAACTGCTCGCCCCGCTCGCCTGAGTCCTCGCCAGTGACGCTGGCCGAGGTCTTCCGCCGGCACGGACCGGCGTACCTCGCCAAGCACGTCCTGTCTTCCGCAAAGGCCAGGGTGCGGCGGGCGATCGCCGCCTGTCGCAGCGTTGAGAACGGCTGAACCAAGGCGAGAAGCCTCGGGGGACGCCGGGTGACGCCTGGCGGTCGAGGCTGTCGGGGGTTGACGCGCCGACGAGACGCCGAAGTCAGCATCCCGACCCGAGTTTGCCCCAACCCGACGGCCCGCTTGACTCGGGTGATGCTCCCGCGACAACGCGAGATGCCCTCGCACCCCGCCAGCGCGTCTGAACGCTGCCCACGGCTTGACCCCCGCTGCGGGACGCTTACAATCTCCATGAGTACTGCCATCAAGGCGCTTCAGTCCAACGAGATTTGTCTGCCGCGGAAGCGCCAGAGCTTGGACCAGGTGCTTTCGGCGCGGCAGATAGACGCCGCCATTTGTTAGGCGCCAGTCGCGCTTACGGAATCATCAAGAGTGACACCTGCTATAAAGCACGCGATCGAGAACGGGAAGCTTGTACTTCTCCTTGGGGCTGGTGCGTCTGCCGATAGCCTAAATCGGGATGGCAAAAAGCTGCGAACTTCGGATGAGTTGGCAGAGCACTTGGCTGCTAAGGCAGGTTTCACCTACTCAGGCGAGTCACTTCCAGTAGTGTACGCAGCCGTCAAGGCACGATTGGGTGATTCCACGTGGCCTCTGCTGGAGGAATGTTTTGGCCACTGCCGTCCCTCCAAAGCCTACAACATAATCGCGAGTTTTCCCTGGCCTCGTGTCTACACCCTCAACATCGATGATGCCCTTGAGGCTGCACTCCGGAGCGCATCTCCCCAGCGTCTTAACATTCGATACAGATTTGATCGAGTGAAGGATAGGCATCCTCTCTATGAGGAGATGGAGTACGTCAAACTCAACGGTTGCGTCCACAGACAGGCAGACGGTGTGATCTTTTCACCTCAGGAGTATGGGGCCGCCTCGGCCTTTCCTCCACTCTGGTACCAGGAGCTCGCAGAAGATTACTTCCGCTACGTATTCCTGTTCATTGGCACGCGGTTGAACGAACCGATCTTTTTTCACCAGATCGAGCGCCACAGAGCTTCGGTTGGCGCTATGGAAGGAACCGGCTACGTAATCACACGCGAGGCGACCGAGATCGAGAAGCAGAGCTTAGAGTCACTGCGGCTTCAGCACATCTCGGGGACTGTAAGCGACTTCGCCGAGTGGTTGAACAAGGAATTTCCGAAGCACCCGACACCGTGGGATTTCGCGACCACTTCTCTACCTCAATTGAAAGCGATGGTCGCCAAGCCAGACCAGGCGCGATACGCGGCACTGTTCGAGCAGGTATTACCTGTACGTAGGGAACTGCTCGCACCGACCGACAGAGCGCAAGTGCAACCAGGACAGATACGCGATTTTTATCGAGGTTTCAAGCCGACCTGGCAGGATTTGATCGATGGCGTACCCGCGGAACTGGATGCTTACCATCCCTTGAGACAGTGGATCCTCAGTGCGGCACCCGAGAAAAGGATGTTCCTGATCACGGGTCCAGCTGGATCGGGAAAGACGACTGCGCTGATGGCGTTGGGGCTATGGCTGTGCGACCGCACAGCGGATCCTGTCTACTTCCTACTGTCCCCGACTGACGACCTCGGCGAAGCGTTGGAGGCCCTGGAAGCCTCCAACGAGGGACGCTTCTTCTTTCTCGTAGACCGCATTTCGCAGGTGACAGATGAAATCAAGGATCTGCTCACCCGTGAGAGACTGAAGAAGTGTGTGCTTGTTTGCACTGAACGGCAGAATGTTTGGGTAAGCCGCATCAAAGGTGAGATGGGTCGTTTCTGTGCCCAGGAGTTTCGCCTCTCGACTATCAATGAGGCCGAGGCCAAACGCATTCTCGAGAAGCTCGAGCAGTTTGGTCCTTGGACGAGACTCGGGCAGATGCCACAGAAAAAGCGCGTCGACGAGTTGCTGCAGAAGGCCAAGCGGCAACTGCTTATTGGTCTCTTGGAAGCGACGTCCGGCGTGGGCTTCGAAAGCATTATCGCAAACGACTACGAAACTCTACCGGACGACGCTCAGAAAGGCTTCGTGTTACTGGTCGGCTTGGGCACGATTCATCGTGTGGCGATTCCAGAGGTTATCGTGTCCCGTGCCTCTCGCCACCTCGGAATACCTGAAGGCATCGACTCACTTCTCACTAAGCTGTCGGGTGTCGTGCACCGCTTGGGAGACGCGCTCGTAGTCCGCCATCCCGTCTACGTCGAGCACCTGTTCGAGACCACCATCGGGTCAGAAGACAAGCAGCGTGCAATACACGCGCTGTTGGCCGCCTATACCGTATACCCGAGCCCAATCCGTCGATATGTGACACGCGGAGCCGGGCAGGTTTTCAAGTTCACGTTGAATCACCGGTTCCTTAAGAACACATTCGACGGCGATGAGAGCATGGTATTGGGTGTATATAAGGCATTTCAGAAGAACTTCGAGAACGACGGTCTCTTCTGGCTGCAGTTCGGCCTTGCCCTTAGAGACCAAGGAATGCACTTGGAGGCGATGGAGAAGCTTAAGACCGCGGTTCAGGCTTATCGGATTAGCCACACGGAGCACGCATATGCGCAGCAACTCCTGATCCTCGCCGTCGAGTCGGAGAGTCGGACCAGAGCGAACTCGCTCGTTGCAGAAGCGAAAGAGATACTCCTGCGATTGGATGCAACCGAGGCAGAGATCGGAAACGCCTATCCGATAGTTACGCTCTCCGAACTCCATACAGCAGCGGTCAGAAGACACGATGGCGAGCAGAAGGGGTGCATGCTTGCCAACCAGTATGTTGAGGAATTGAAGCAGCGGCTGAGAAAACACCCAGAGTATGAGCGGATCAAGAAGGCCAAAGACGCTCTCACCAAGTATGCAGCGACCGGCGTGTGGGAAGTTCCCAGCGATCAGGACTGAGCGTCGATCGGGATTGGCACCTAATCGCGTAGTCGGAGGTTTCTCTCCCCCGGCCCCCCATCACCCACCGTACGGGTCCGCAGTAGGCGGTTCAACGATTTGGCACGCTCGACGAAATGACTTGAGCCGAGTAAGCCCGGGCCTTGCACCACAGGGCCTTGACGCTGAGGAGACCTCGCGCCGCCAGCCAGGCATTCGACAGAAGCGGCAGTACCGCCGCGGTGCGCGCCCTGTGCCAGCAGCTTTTGCTTCTGACGCCATGCGGGATCGCCGTCTTCCGACGGACGCCCAAAGCCTCCAGGTGGCCGATCTTCGTTGGCAGCCAGCGCCACTGTTCCCCGTAATACATACGCACGCGGCGGCGCAGCCACTCGCCCCGCTCCGGAATCGGCCGGTAATACTCGCTGATGCCAAAGTATCCGAACCAAGCCCGCAGGAAGTTCCCCAGTTTGTTCAGCCGATTGGTCGTGGAAATCCCCCAAGTACGCCCCCTCGATGCCCTGACCCGGTGCTCGAAGTTCGCCAGCGCCTTGTCGCTCCAGCACATCTTCGCGCCGCGGTGGGGAATCCGAGGAAACGGCGGTCACTCTTTGGCGCCACCTTGCTCCTGGCAGGATCGTCCCTGCACTTGAGGCGGGTCTCCAGGTACCCCCGGATATTCTGCATCACGCGCTCCCCGGCCCGCTGGCAAACAATCCCCTCACCTACCCCCGCGATTTTCCGTCGGCCGACGAGCCTGCCTGCGGCAGAGTGGCGTCGGGTGGCTCTGCCGATGGCCGGTCCGTGCAGTGCGGTGTCGGTCGGGAATCGGCATCGGCTTCGTCTTCCCCGAAGTAGCCGGGAAACTCGTGCGCGTAACAGGGCGGTGACGAGTATTCGACCGGCAGCGCGTCGTCTGCGGCGACACAATCCTTCTTCATCACCCCTCCCGAAGTTCGGGTGAGCACCCCGTTGCCGACCGCAGCGGGCGCTTTGCACGCGGCCTGCCGCGACGGATGTCGTCGCCGCGGAAGGCCCCCCTGCCGGCGACGCCGCCGGGCGCTGCCGCCCTTCGCCGGCGTGCCGAAGCCTTGCGGCGCAGGAAGGCGATTACTGGACCTTCGCCTTCGCGCGCAGTTCGCTGACGTACTTCTGGAGCTGCTCCTGCTGCAGGCGCTGCGCCAGTTGCGGCTTGACCTGGTCGAAGGGCGGGACGGTCAGCGGGCGGCTGTCCTCGAGCAGGATCACGTGGTAGCCGAAGTCGGTCTTGACCGGAGTCTCCGTATACTTGCCCTTGCTCAGGCCGGCGACTGCGTCGGCGAAGGGCTTCACGTAACCCGCCGTGGGACCCCAGCCGAGGTCGCCACCCTTGTCCTTCGACCCCGGGTCCTTGGATTGCTTGGCGAGATCCTCGAACTTGGCGCCCTTCTTGAGGTTGGCGATGATCAGCTTGGCGTCATCCTCCTGTTCGACCAGAATGTGACGAATCTTGTACTCGGTGTTGCCCATCTGGCTCTTCATCCTGTCGTAGGCGGCCTTGAGTTCCTGCTCACTGACCGGATGCTTCTTGACGAAATCCTGAACGAAAGCACGGATGTAGATCGCCTGCCGCGCCAGGTCCGCCTGCGCCGCAACGTCGGGCTGCTTGTCGAGACCGAGTTTTTTCGCCTCCTGCACCAGCAGCTCGCGGCGGATCAGTTCCTCCCGCACCGCGTTCTTCAGTTCGGGGCTATCGGGAGCGCCTTGCGCCTTCTGCTCGGCGACGAAGGCATTGGCCACGGATTGGGGAATCGCCACCCCGTTCACGGTGGCGACGGCCCCGCCCGCAGCCTTGTCGGCGGCGAGTACCGGGACCGAGAGAAGCGAGCCGAGCAGCAGCGCACTGGCGAGTCTGGAGAGCTTGTACATTTCTGGTATTCCTTCTGTGGGGGTGGTTGGGGTGAAGCGGGGGAATCAGGAAGCGATCGACGACACAGACGAGACTTCCGCAGGGGTCAGCGCCTGAATGCTCAAGGCATGAATGCGGCTGCGCAGCAGCTCGTCGAGCGCAGCGTGCACCAGGCGGTGGCGTGCGAGACGCGATTTGCCGAGGAAGGCGGCCGAGACGATCAACAGGCGGTAGTGGCCACCGCCGCCGCGGGCGCCCGCGTGCCCGGCGTGGCGGGCCGAATCGTCGATCACTTCGAGGCGGAGCGGCGCCAGCACCGCGAGTTCGCGGCGCATGGCCGTTGCCACGTCGACCTCGTCGGCAGAGGTCCGACCGAAATTCACGCGGGCAGAACCTTCTTGAAGGGCTTGACGACGACTGCCGCGTACACGCCGGCGGCGACGTAGGGATCGGCATCCGCCCAGTTTCTGGCGGCCTCGAGCGATGCGAACTCGGCGATGATCAGGCTGCCCGAGAAACCGGCCGGTCCCGGATCGGGCGAGTCGATGGCAGGAAACGGGCCGGCGACGAGCAGGCGGCCTTCGTCCTGCAGTGCCTGCAGGCGCTCGAGATGCGCCGGCCGCGCAGCGAGACGGTCGGCCAGCGAATCTGGGCGATCTTCGCCGATGATGGC
The DNA here is from genome assembly GCF_023806565.1 of Accumulibacter sp. Classification (GTDB taxonomy): domain Bacteria; phylum Pseudomonadota; class Gammaproteobacteria; order Burkholderiales; family Rhodocyclaceae; genus Accumulibacter. The sequence continues at coordinate 55,706 of NZ_JAMTDV010000125.1, forward strand.
GTAGAGCATCATTTGTTCTCCTCGATGTACTTCGACAGCAGCAGCCCCTGCGCGAGCACGAAAACCAGCATCAGCCCGATGCCGCCGAACAGTTTGAAGTTGACCCAGTCGTCGGTCGAAAAATTGAACGCGACGAAGAGGTTGGCGACCCCCATGAAGACAAAGAAGCCAATCCACGACCAGTTGAGTTTCGTCCACGCGACCTCCGGCAGATCCATCTGTCCGGCGAGCAGCGTACGCATCAGGTTCTTCTTCAGGAATAGCGTACCGCCGAGCAGCGTCACGGCAAACGCCCAGTAGAGTACCGTCGGTTTCCACTTGATGAAGGTTTCGTCCTGCAGGATCAGGGTCATGCCGCCGAAAACCATGATGATGACCAGGCTCACCCAGAGCATGCTGTCGATCGGGCGACCCCTGAACCACAACCAGGCGATCTGCGCGATTGTCGCCGCCATCGCCACACCGGTTGCAAGGTAGATTCCGCCAAACTTGTATGCGACGAAGAAGAGAATGACGGGGAAGAGGTCGAAAAGGAACTTCATGGCAGATACGGTGGACGGATTTTTCGATTATGGCCGATTTGCCGAGCCACTGTCCATGAATATGGCGGTCTGCCGGCAATCCGAGCGGTCGCCCCACTTGCTCGTGCGGCGCGCGGGGACGGCGGCGCGCAGCGTGTGGCGACGCTCTCGTGGCAGTCTATCGGGATCTTTTCAGGCCAGGGTGTTCCGAGCTAGATCGCAGCCCGACACCGGATTCTCGCCGCGGGCAGGGCGCTCCCCTGCCGGGCGACCGCGCCCGTGCGCTCAGCAGGTGACGTGGAACAGGCCGACGGTGCCACTTTCGGCGCGGTTGTAGGTGCGGATCGCTTCGCGCGTCGGCTGCAGGATCACGCGGCAGTGGTGCTCGGCGAAGAATGCCTCGGCTTCGGACGAGAGCTGGACGTTGCCGTAATGCCCGGCGCCCAGGACGAGTGTCTCGCAACCCGGCTCATAGATGAATTCGGCCTCGTCACGTGAAATGGTGTGCGAGCTGCCGTAGTATTGTTTGGAGAGTTTCTTCTTGCGTTTCTCGACCTCGCCCGACAGGCGAATCAAGACGTCGTGCGCATAGGTGATACCTCCGATGCAGATGCTGCCAAACTCCGTAGAATCGATCTTCATGACTGTCCTCCAGTTACCCGGGCATCGAGTGCCGCTTCCCCGGGAATCCAGACGCGCATTCTCGCGCTGCGCCGGTTAACGCGCCGTGGCGCGGCTCGCCGACAGCCGGCTCGGTGTCGGCCTCGCGCCCGGGGAGCCTTACAGTATGAACCGATCCGACTTGCGCGTGAATAGGAAATGCGCTGCTTCCGGGAATTCGGCCAACTCAGGCGCCGCCCGGCGGTCAGCAGGCGGCGGGCGGTTGCCCGCACGGCGTCTACTCGCGGGGCTGCGTACCGTGTCGGCCGTGACGCCAGCGGTGGATCAGCATGCGCAGACGGCCGAAGGTCCAGTGGTCGTTCACGACGAAATTGGCGACGCTCGCGAGGATGATCGCCAGCACGTTCGCCAGCAGATAGTGCATGCGACTGGCGAAGGCGTGGGTCAACGCGAACTGCAGCGCGATGCCGAGCCAGCACGCGATCGCGTACTGGCCGAACTGCACCAGCAGCGGCGTGTGCACGTGTTGGCGCCGGTCGAGCCAGGTCCACGCGCGGTTGAACAGGAAATTGTTGATCGTCGCGATGAAGATCGCGACGGCGAGCGAGACGTTGAGGCGCAGCGACGCCGGCTCGATGGCGCGGAAGATGAATTCCTGCGCCAGGTAGAGCACCGCCACATTGACCACCGTCCCGGAAGCGCCGACCACGCCGAACTTGATGAAGCGGTGGCGCAACAGGCGGCCGACGAGCGGCAGGTGATGAAGACGCTCGAGCAGCATCATGCCGAATCCGGCGCCACGCGCGGACGCGCACGGGCGACGACGACGCGCGCCTCGGCCAGTACCTGCTCGGCAGTGATCCGCTGCAGGCACTGGTTGTCGCCGTCGCACGGCGAATTGCGGTGGTTGTACGCGGTCAGGCACGGCGAGCAGGCAAGCGCGAGGTGCAGGCAGCTTGCGTGTTCGCCGAGCGGCCCGTAGAGCAGCGGTGTTTCCGGCCCGAACAGCGCCACGGTCGGTACTGCGGTGAGCGACGAGAACTGCGCCGGTCCGCCGTCGTTGGTAACCAGCAGCGCGGCCTGGCCGAGCAGCGCGACGAGCTCGCGCACCGAGCGCGTATAGCCCGTGAGATCGGTGCAGTCGGCCTGTGCGACGGCGTCGGCGAGCGCCCGCCCGAGTGGCTTGTCGGCGGGAAGGCCGATGATCGCTACCGCGTAGTCCTCGGCGAGCAGGCCGGCGACGACCTGTTGCCAGTTGCCCATGGGCCAGGCGCGAATCGGCAGGATGCCGCCACTGGGATAGACCAGCGCCAACCGCCGTCCCGCCAGCCGTGGAAAGTCCCGTGTCAGACGCGCGTGGAAAGCCTCGACCTCGCCCGGGGCGAACACCGGCAGCGGCAGCGGCAGCGGCAGGTGCTCGAAGCCTTCCTTGTCGAGCGGATGCGTGCGCGACTCGAGCGCACGCGCCAGCGTCAGGAACTGCAACGACAGGTGGCGATAGGGGTTGTAGAGCACCGGTCGGTTGATGAAGGAACCTCGGTACAGACCTTCCTGCGTATGCCGATGGAAACCGACGCGCAGCGGCGCTCCCGACAGCCACGACAGCAGGCTGCTGATGCGCGCGAAGAGCTCGCAGTCGAGCACGGCATCCGCGCGCAGCCGGCGGACCCTGCGCACCGCGGCAAGGAGCGTCCGCAACAGGCCGCCGAGCGAGCGATCGTCGATGGCGATGACGTTTTCCGGGGGAACGCTGGCCATCAGGTCGAGCACGTCGCGATTCCTGCCGAACAACATGACGTGCAGTTCGGCGCCCGGGTAGCGCGCGCGCAGCAGGGCGAACATCGGTTGCGCAAGCACCAGACTGCCCATCTCCGAGAGCAGGATCACGACGATCCGCCGCGGCGGGAATTGCGGCATCGCGCAGCGAGAGCGCAGCCGGTCGAGCAGCGAGGCGAGGGCGCACAGCGGTACGCCCAGGTAGCGATCGATCGCGCGTTGCAGCTTCAGGTTCATTTCAGCCACGCCGGCGGGCGATAGCCATAGACGACCCGCGCATAGTAGGTTCCCACCGCCACACCGCCCTTCGTCGCGACGAGTTCCTGCACCGGACCGAGACGGGTGGCGGCGGTAGTGACTCGCTGGTCTTCGAGGTCGTCGCGCGAACGCGAGACGACGATCAGATCGCGGCCGGTGAAGGTCGTGGGTGGGAACCAGTATTCATACATCACCGCGCCCGCATTGTCGAACAGGTGGCGGCTCGCAGTATCGCGCGCGCCGTCGCCACGCGGGTCGTAGAACGCCATCTCGTCGGCCGTGTTGTGCTTGTCGAGTCCGACTACCGAAGGGCGCCGTCCGGTTTCCGCCAGCACTGCGTCCTCGATGTCCTGCACCTGCGCGCGCAGGTCGCGCCAGCCCATCTCGAGGTAATGGTGATGCGCGCGCAAGCCGGCCAGCCCCCAGACCGGATAGTAGAACAGACCGTAGGCGTAGAGCAGGATCAGCACCTGCAGCAGCGGCACCCAGCTGCGCGCGAGCAGGCGATCGAGCCGGCCGTCGCCCAGGCCCGGTCGCGTCATCGTCGCTGCCAGCACCGGCAGGAGCGCCAGCCAGATCGGCCCGGTCCAGTGGAACTTGGTCTCCGCGCGCAGGCTCGACAGCGCGAAAACGAGCAGCGGCAGCAGCGTGAAGACCAGCAGGAACAGGCGCCGCCGCCCTGCCAGCAGGGCGGCGGCGTCACTTTCCGGCGCCGTCGGCGCCCCCGCCGACCGGCCACCGCCTGGATGCAACAGGCGCCACAGGGCGAGTGCCCCAGGCGGTGTCAGCAGCACAAGGGCGTAGGCGAGGAAGACATGCAGACTGAACTGCGGCGCATCTGCGGCCAGCCGTCGCGAGCCCTGGAAGCTGAACGACGCCCAGTCGTGCTGCAGGTTCCAGGCGATCACCGGCGAGAAGGTCAGCAGCGCGATCAGCACGCCACCCCACGCCCAGGGTGAGAGGAGCGCGCGGCGCGAACCGGCGTCGACCAGCATGAAAACGAAGGCGGCGGCTGGCAGCAGCACCATCGAGTACTTGGCGAGCATGCCAATGCCGATCGCCACGCCGGCTCCGAGCCAGGCCGCCCGGCGGCCGCCGAGCAGCGCGCGCTGCAGAAAGAACAGTGCCGCTGCCCAGGCTGCGGCAAGCGGAGCATCGGGTGTGATCATCACGCCGATGCCGAAGAAGAAAGGCAGGGTTGCCAACAGCAGGGCACTGCGTAGCGCAGCGCCGCGGCCCGCCAGGTCGCGCACGAAAGCGACGGCGAAAACGAGCATCACGGTCCACGCAAGCACCGCCGGCAGACGGACGAAGAACTCGCCATCGCCGAAGGCAAGCGTTGCGGCAATCAGCCACGCCACCAGCGGCGGATGATCCAGGTAACCGATGTCGAGATGCTGCGCGTAATTCCAGTAGTACGCCTCCTGTGGCGCCAGTTCGATCTGCCCCAGGTAGACGAGGCGCAGCAGCAGCAGGTAGATGATCGCCAGTGGTACCGCGACGGTGAAGTCGGGCTGCCTGTCGCCGGCCAGCATTGAGCCACCGAGCAGCAGGGCCAAGCCGCCTGCCAGCGCCGCGGGAACAATGGCCAGCGGCAAAGAAAACTGCGCGGCGAGCAGCGAAAGCACGCCGGCCCGCAGGGGATAGGCAATCGCCACGACAAACAGCGAAGTCGCCAGCCGGTCGCGCCCGAGTGCGCCGCGCAGCAGCACTGCGGCCACCAGCATCGCCAAGGCGAAAGCGCCGGCCTGGGCAAATTCGAGTGACACGCCCGAGACGTGCAAGACGACGCAGGCAGGGACGTCAACCAGCACGGCGACACCGGCGGCGAGGCGCCAACGTCGCGACGGAGAAATGTTGGCAGGCGCCGGTGCGGCGAGTGAACTCATGCCATTCGCCGCGGCAAGTACTTGACCAGCGCACTTCGGCGAAACGTGAAGGACGACGGGAAGAGCATGCGGTCGGCGCAATCGCAGGCCGCGAACGAAGTCCGTTGGTGGGCCGGCTCGCTGCCGTGGGCGGACGCCGTTCGCCTGCGGAACATGCGCAGCGCACGGCATTTTGTCTGCTCTTCCAATGGACGTTTCCCTGCCCGGCGTTTCGGTGGCCACTCCACCCGTCACGGCAAACCCCGCGACCGGACGGAAGAGCGCAATGATTTCCATAGCATGGACAGGGCCTGCTGGGCACTTGCCACACGAGGGCAGAAATGTACCCAAAAGCGCGGCACAAGACAACCCGAAGCGGTTCGATCGGCGCCGCGGGCCCGCCCCGGTCGATGATCGGCGGCGTCGTTTCGCCACCCTGCCACGCCCCGCTCCGGCCGGGGCCGCGGGCGCAGGCCGGCGACGACGGCGGCGGCGCCATCGCGAGCGTCGCACGTCAGGAATGCCTGCGATTGACGAAGCGTTCGTTCGATTGCCGCGAGCCTTGGAAGAGGTAATAATGCGACCCTGCTTCCGCGCTGGGACACCCATGGCAACCATTCTGATCGTCGACGATGCAAGCGAAACCCGGGCGATCCTGAGTGGCCTGCTCAAACCCCTGCACCAGGTGCGCATGGCCACTTCCGGGAGGCAGGCCCTGCAGGTAGCGACCAGCGAGCCACGGCCCGACCTCATCCTGCTCGACGTGGTGATGCCAGGCCTTGACGGCCACGAAGTGATCGTCCGCTTGCGCTCCCGCCCGGACACTGCCGACATTCCGGTCATTTTCGTCACCGGGCTGGATCGGGGCGACGATGAGGAACACTGCTTCGCGCTGGGGGCCGTGGACTACATCACCAAGCCGATCAGGCCGGCAATCGTCTTGGCGCGGGTGAGAACCCACCTCGAACTGAAGGCCGCCCGCGACCAACTGCAAAGCCGCAATCACAATCTCGAAGCCGAAATCGCGCGACGGATGTCCGACAACCTGCAGATCCAGGATGTCGGCATCCGCGCACTGGCCCGCCTGGCCGAAATCCGCGACCCGGAAACCGGCAATCACCTGCGCCGCACGCAGGGCTACGTGCGCACATTGGCCGAGGAGCTGCGATCGCACCCGCGATTTGCCGACTTCCTCGATCCGGAGCAGGTCGAGTTGCTGGTCAAGTCCGCGCCCTTGCACGACATCGGCAAAGTCGGCATTCCCGACACCATCCTGCTCAAACGGGGCAGATTGACTGCGGAAGAATGGACGATCATGAAGACGCACAGCCAGCTCGGCTTTCAGGCGCTCGAACAGGCCGAGCGGGACGCCGAACAGCCGCTGGATTTCCTTCGCATGGCCAAGGACATCGCACGTTACCATCACGAGCGATGGGATGGCTCCGGCTACCCGGAAGGGCTGGCCGGTGACGCAATTCCAGTTGCCGCGCGTCTCATGGCGCTGGCCGATGTCTTCGACGCGCTGATCACGCAGCGCGCATACAAACGGGCGTTTCCGCTCGAAAGCGCCCTGCACGTCATTCGCGAAGGGCGCGGCAGCCACTTCGATCCGGACGTCGTCGATGCCTTTGTCGCGCGTCTGGGGGAATTCATCGCGATCGCCGCCAGACACGCCGACGGCGAGGCAGGCATGACCGGCGAAGCTGGCAGCTTGACCTCGGGCTGTACCGCCCTCCCCTGTACCGGCTAGTCGCCAGAGAGCGGAAGCCACTGGCACAGTCACGCCGGAAGTCAGGAGAAAACGCATGACCTTGCAAAGCAAGCCCAATACCGACGACGTAAGGATCAGGGAAATCAAGGAACTGGTCCCGCCCGCGCATGTTTTCCGGGAGTTTCCGGTCGGGGTGCGGTCGGCAACGACGACCTACAACGCGCGCCAGGCGATCCATCGCATCCTGCACGGCGCCGACAACCGCTTGCTGGTGGTAATCGGACCCTGCTCGATTCACGACGTCGATTCGGCGGTGGAATACGCGACGCGTCTGCATCGCGAAGTTCCCCGTTTCGAGAGCGATCTGCTCATCGTGATGCGTGTGTATTTCGAAAAGCCGCGCACGACAGTCGGCTGGAAGGGCCTGATCAACGACCCCCGTCTCGACAACAGCTTCCGCATCAACGAAGGGCTGCGGCTGGCGCGCGGCCTGCTCCTCGAAATCAACGACATGGGTCTGCCCTGCGCGACCGAGTTCCTCGATACGATCACACCCCAATACACGGCCGATCTGATCGCCTGGGGCGCGATCGGGGCGCGCACCACCGAATCGCAGGTACATCGGGAACTGGCATCGGGCCTGTCGTGCCCGGTCGGCTTCAAGAACGGCACCGATGGCAACATCCGCATCGCCATCGACGCCCTGAGGGCGGCGCAGTCGCCGCACCATTTCCTCTCGGTGACCAAGGCGGGCCACTCGGCAATCGTGTCCACGGGCGGCAACGAGGACTGCCACGTGATCCTGCGCGGCGGCAAGGAACCGAACTACGACGCCGCGCACGTCGACGCCGCGTGCAGGGAAATTGCCGCGGCCGGCCTCGCGGCCCGGCTGATGATCGATGCCTCCCACGCCAACAGCAACAAGCGCTTCAAGCAGCAGATCGAGGTTGCCAGGAATACCGCCAGCCAACTCGCCGCCGGCGACGAACGGATCATCGGGGTGATGATCGAATCACACCTCGTCGAAGGACGTCAGGACCTGATTCCGGGCCAGCCGCTGGAATACGGCAAGAGCATCACCGATGCCTGCCTGGGTTGGGACGACTCGCTGGAGGTACTGGAAATCCTCGCCAAGGGCGTCCGCGAACGCCGCCTCATAGAGGCGGCGCAATGAGACGCACAAACGGGAACAACGGCCGCCGCCCTTGCGGCGGCGCCCGCATTCCGCCCTAGCGGAGCTTGATTTCCTTGTAGATCACGTGCTTGCGGGCCTTGGGATCGTATTTCTTGATCTCCATCTTGCCGGGCATCGTTTTCTTGTTCTTGGTGGTGGTGTAGAAGTGGCCGGTTCCGGCGGTCGACTCCAGCTTGATCTTGTCACGCATGGCTGCTCTCCTGGTCAGATCTCGCCACGGGCGCGCAATTCGGCGAGCACGACGTCGATACCATTCTTGTCGATCGTGCGCAGACCCGCGTTCGATACGCGCAGGCGCACCCAGCGGTTCTCGCTCTCGATCCAGAAGCGGCGATACTGCAGATTCGGCAGGAAGCGGCGCTTCGTTCTATTGTTGGCATGGGAAACATTGTTCCCTGCCATCGGGCCCTTGCCCGTCACCTGGCAAACACGCGCCATGACTGTTGCTCCAATTGTTCTTGGGAAGAAAGCCAGCGATTCTAGCCGATTCGAGTGCGTGGGTTCAAGCGATTTCAGGGATTTCCAGCTTGCCGTGATGGTTCCGGCACTGGTCCCGGCAATGGCCGCGATTGACAGCAGTCGCGTGGATCCCGGATACTCGCCGCGGAGTCGTCGGCGAATCCGGTGAGTCCGGTTCTTCCGGTCGGCTGCCGCCCTGACCACTGCGGCGGCCAGAGTGCCTCGGGCCAGCCATGAAAATCCACCAGTTCCCGGTCAGTGAAGCGCTTGCAAGCGTGCGCAGTTCGCCGCAGGGTCTGGCGTCGGCGGAAGCGGCGACAAGGCTGCTCGAATACGGCGCCAACCGCGTCGAGCGTCTGGCGCACGAACACTGGGCACTGCGACTGCTCAAGGAGTTCACCCACCTCTTCTCGATCATCCTGTGGGTTGCGGCGGGGCTCGCGTTTCTCGCCGACTGGTACGATCCCGGACAGGGGATGGCGCGCGTCGGCGTGGCGGTGATCGTCGTCATCCTGCTCTCCGGCCTGTTCTCCTTCTGGCAGGAAGCGCGTGTCGAACGTACACTCGCCGCGCTGCAGGAACTGCTGCCGAGTCAGGTCGAGGTCCTGCGCGACGGCGCGGTGATCACCGTCGCCGCCGAAGGACTGGTGCCGGGCGACGTGATCCTGCTTGCACAAGGCGACAACGTACCCGCCGACTGCCGGGTCATCGAAGCTTTCGGACTGCGCATCAACCGCGCCACGGTGACTGGTGAGTCGCGCCCGCGCGCGAGCGATGCGGTGCCTTCCGACGAAGAGCAGACACTCGACGCGCATAACATCCTGCTCGCGGGAACTTCGGTCGTCGGTGGACAGGGACGGGCAGTGGTCTTCGCCACCGGTGCCCATACCGAATTCGGACGCATTGCCCACCTGACCCAATCCGGCGCCGGCGAAAACTCGCCGCTGCGCCGCGAAATCGCCCTTCTCAGCCGGCGCATCGCCTATCTGGCACTCGGGATCGGCGCCTTCTTCTTCGCGCTCGGCAGTCTGGTCGGCGTGCCCTTCTGGCGCGACCTGATTCTGACGCTCGGGATCATCGTCGCCCTGGTTCCCGAGGGACTGCTGCCGACGCTGACCCTGTCGCTGGTCCTCGCCGCACAGCGCATGGCTCGCCGCAAGGTGCTGATCCGCCACCTGCCGTCGGTCGAGACGCTGGGTTCGGTCACCGTGATCTGCACCGACAAGACGGGCACATTGACCGAGAATCGGATGCGCGTGCGTGAGGTGTTCCTCGATCTCCGCCGGTGCGACGTCGAGACTCTCGCCAGCGAACGCGAGGCGGTTGGGGCTCGCGACTTCCTCCGCGTCGCCCGCTATTGCCAGGATCTCGCCGAGACCCGCGCCAACGGACGGATCGAGCTGAGCGGTGATCCACTCGAAGTGGCGCTGGTGGAACTCGCCGATCGCATCGCGCCACTGCCGCCCCCGACGCAGCGCAGCGACGAATGGCCTTTCGACTCCGAGCGCATGCGTCAGTCGGTGCTCTATCCCGACAACGACGGTCAGACGCTGTACTGCAAAGGCGCGCTGGAGAGTGTGCTGCCGCTCTGCGAAACGATCTTGTTCGCCGGCAGCGTGCAGCCGCTCGACGACAGCCGGCGCAACGCCATCGTGCGCGCCCAGGAGGAAATGGCCGCCAAGGGCCTGCGCGTGATCGCGCTGGCCAGCCGCCGCCTGCCCACTGCCTGTCCGCGCGAGGCACAGGAACAGGCTCTGTCTTTCTGCGGCCTGGCCGGCATCGAAGACCCGCCACGTGCCGAGGTCGACACGGCGATCGCCACCTGTCACCGCGCTGGAATCAAGGTGATCATGGTCACCGGCGACCATCCGGGCACGGCCCTCGCCATCGCCCGCCAGATCGGACTGGTGCAGAGCGACGAGGCACGGGTGATCACCGGCAACCAGTTGCGCAAGCTCCTTCCATCGCAGTTGCAGCTCGCGCTGGATGCGCCCGAAATCCTCTTTGCCCGGGTCGCCGCCGATCAAAAGATGCGCATCGTCGAGGCGCTCAAGGCAAAGGGCCAGATCGTCGCAGTGACCGGCGACGGAGTGAACGACGCCCCTGCCCTGCGCGCCGGCCACATCGGCATCGCCATGGGCGTCACCGGCACCGACGTGGCCAAGGAAGCCGCCGACATGGTGCTGCTCGACGATCACTTCGCGAGCATCGTCAGCGCGATCGAGGAAGGCCGCGCGGTATTCCAGAACATCCGCAAGTTCCTAACCTACGTGCTGGTACATAACGTCGCCGAACTGATTCCGAACCTGGCTTTCGCGCTGTTCCGCATTCCCCTGCCGCTGACGCCGGTGCAGGCGCTGGCGATCGACATGGGGACCGATTCACTGACCGCGCTCGGGCTGGGAGTCGAACGGGGAGACCCGGTGATGATGCGACGCCCGCCGCGTTCGCGCAGCCAGCGCCTGCTCAACGCGGCAGTGGCCATGCGCGCCTATTTCTTCCTCGGTCTCTACGAGGCCGCCGCGGCAATGGCGGTGTTTTTTTACGTGCTGAGCGCCGGCGGCTGGAGCTACGGCATGGACCTGCACTCCAGCGATCTGCTGTACCGGCAGGCAACCACTGCCTGCCTGTCGGCGATCGTTCTGCTGCAGATCGTCAATGTATTCCTCTGCCGCAGCGCGCTCCGCTCGGTGATCACCACCGGCATCGGCGGCAACCGCCTGATCCTTTACGGCGTCGCCCTCGAAGTCGCGTTGATCCTGCTCATCGACTACACGCCCATCGGCAACGAGCTCCTCGGTACCGCGCCGATTCCGCTCGACGCCTGGCTCTTCCTGCTGCCCTGGGCAGCGGGCATGCTGCTGCTCGAAGAACTCCGGAAATACTGCGCCCGCCGCCGCCTGGCCCGGGCCGGCACGGAACAGGCGCAAGCAGCGCCGTGACTGCTTTCGCGGACGTGACAGAGCGATACATGACCTTACACTTGTACTGACATCCTCCGGGGGGTGGGTCGCGTTGTTCGGCCCAAGGCGCTGCAATGTCGCAGTACCTGAAAACCAGACCCAGACACTCAAGGAGATGCAAGATGATGAAGACCGTGATCGCCCTGCTGGTTGCCGCCGGCTTTGCCACCACCTCGTTCGCCCAGGGGAACGCTCCTGCTGCCGCTCCCGCGACGACGCCGGCGACGAAGGTGACCGCGCCGGCTCCCGCCGACAAGAAGGTGGAAGCGCCGAAAGCGGCCGAGCCAGTCAAAGCGGACACCGCCAAGGCGACTTCGCCGGTGACCACCGACAGCACCAAGACCACTCCGGCAGCGACGAGCGAAGCCGCCAAGAGCGGGACCAAGGGCACGGCGCAGGCGAGCAAGACCAAGAAGCCGGCGAACAAGCCCGCCAAGACCGACACTGCGCCGAAGACCGACGCGGCGACACCGGCAACGACCAAGTAAGCCCGCTTCGGGCTTCTCCGAAACCCCCAGAGTCTCGCCCTGGGGGTTTTTGCTTGTCCTGCAGAAAGCCGCATGGCTGGGGGCATACTGTCGACACGCCAACTCCATTTCACCACCCGACAATATCCACGCCCCTCGTTCGTCTACCCTGGCATGGATACATCGCTTTCCCTACCATCGACTTACGAAGAGCCACTCTTTATGTCCGAGCGCAACCGGCGCCTGAGGGAAGCCGTTGCCCGCGAAAGAGGGCTGTTGGGAAGCCTCATCGTCAGCGCGTGCCCGATCCGGGAGAGGCGGAAAACGTCCTGCAGGATGTCTT
>NZ_JAMTDV010000126.1 GCF_023806565.1 Accumulibacter sp.
TCGTGCGCACCCAGAGCTCGGTGCGCGGGACGCTTATCACCGGAACAACCAAGCATGAAACTCTACCTGTCTTCGACGTTTTCCGACCTGGAAAACGAGCGGCGGGCGGTCAAGGATGTGCTCGGCGGCCAGTACGCGGTCGTCGAGAGCTACGAGGCCGATCCGCGACCGCTCTGGCAAAGCTGCGTCGCCGATGTCGCGACGTGCACGATCTACGTCGACATCGTTGGCCTGCGCTATGGGTTCGTTCCGCCGGGGCAGCGCAAGTGGATCACCGAACTCGAATTCGACGCGGCGCTGGCGGCGAGTCTGCCTTGCTTTGTGTTCGTCCGCGACGCCGAAGCCATCCCGGCCTCACGGACCGACCTCTACACGAAGGATAATGATCCCGCGCTGATCGAAGCCTTTCGCGCGCGCCTTTCGTCCGGGGCGAGCGACATCCCGCGGCCGGCGCGGTTCACCACCGCCGACGATCTCAAGGTGAAGGTTCTCAGCGCCCTGCCGCGGCAGCCGTCGCCAGCGCCCGCCGAGCGCATCGTCGAGCCGCCGCCACCACCGAAACCCGGCGCTGCGCCGCCGCGCACCGAACTGCAGAAGCTGCTCGAGAGCTACCAGCGGCAGAACTGGCCGACCTTGAGCACGCAGCAGAGCTTCACGCGTACGAAAGTGCCTTCGGGAATCACCGCTTCGCCGAGTGCGGAGAGCGTCTTCGATCTCGCGCGAACTGCTCCGGTCGAGCGGCTGCTGGTGGCGACGCGTCGCTTTTTTCTCGATCGCGGATCGCGGGCCTGGGCGAACAGCTCGCCGACCGACGCCATCGTCTACAGCGCGATTGTGCGCATCGCGCTGGTAGCTGCCGAACGCTACTTCGAGGCGCCGTGCCAGGCCGAGGCGCAGGCTCGCAACGATCATGATCCGATGCTGAGCCGGAATCGGCTCGTGGCGACCATCGAGGCGGCGATACGGCTGGGATTCGGACTGTGCCATTCTCCAGGCAAAGACGAAGCGGAAAACGTCTTTTCGCTGGTTCATCCGATTCCGGAACCCGGAATGCGCGACGAGGGAGGTCTGGCGCCTTCGCGCAGCGAATTGCGGGCAACCTTGCAGCGTCGCTCGGTCGACGTCGATCGGAAGCTCGGCGCTGGCTATCTGCGCGAGCTGATCCGTGAACTCGAGGAGGACCAGGGAACCGCGCTCGTCGTCACCAGCAATGCGACCGGGCGCTTCGCGAGCGGCGAACGGCGCGCCGAACTGCAGGCGTACCTGCGGGGCGACTTCGGCGTCCGAAGTTTCTTCCGGCAGCCGTCCGACGGCGAAGTGCCCGGCTGGTTGAAGGCGATCGAGTCGGATCTGCGCGAAACCTTCGAGCCCATCCTGCAGCCGGCGTCACCGCCGGATCGGGCGAACGAGGACCGGGCAGGCGAAAGCGACCCGCAAGCTTCCGGGCCACCCCAGTGAGCGACGCAGCACACGCCACCGCAAAGCGGGCGCCACGGACGTACGCGCCGATCCGGGCGACGCTCGCCCCGTTCTGGACCGACCTCGAGCACTCCTGGCCCGCTTTTCTCGCGCTCTTCCACTGACTGACAGGCAAACCGATGACCGCCACCCTCCGCCCCAACTTTCCCTTCGCCACCCTGCAGCCCGGCGCTGTCCAGGAACTCAGGGAATCTCCCGGCCAGGCGCGCGCCTGGCATCAGTGGTCGGCGGCCGAACTCGACGCGCTGACGCTGGCCTACGCGGCGCGCCGGCCGCTGCTCGTGCGCGGCTAGCCGGGCACCGGCAAGACGCAGCTCGCGCGCGCCGAGGAAGAACTCGCCGACCTGAAGCGCTACTGGCGGCCCGGCGTGTTGTGGAAGGCCTTCGGCTGGGAGTCGGCGCAGGATTTCCTTGCCGACGCCGAGCGCGGCATTGATCCGGCGGCGCCGGTCGGGCACGTCGTCCTCATCGACGAGATCAACAAGGCCGACAGCGACCTGCCGAACAGCCTGCTCGAAGTCCTCGCGCAGCGCAGCTTCCGCGTCGAATCCCTGCCTCACCCGATCGGCGGCCCGAATGTGCAGTCGCCGCTGATTGTCATCACCACCGACGAGGAGCGCGAGCTGCCGGCGGCCTTCCTGCGCCGCCGCATCGTCCTGACGCAGCAGCCGGACCCCGGAATGCGCTATCGCGACTGGCTCGTCCAGCGCGGCGCGGCGCATTTCGCAGAACTGCCGGCGGAACTGCCGAACGCCAGTCCCCGACGCGCCGAGCTGACCGCGCCGGTGATTCTCGAGCAAGCAGCCGAGCAGCTGGTCAGCGACCGACAGCAGGTGAGCAGCCTCAACCTGCCACCACCCGATCTCGCCGAATACCTCGACCGGCTCTACGCGCTGCACGAACTTTTTCCCGGCGAGACCGGCGCGCAGCAGCAGTGGCTCGGTCGCCTCTCGGCCTACGGCTATCTGAAGCACGGCGTCGTCGCCGGCCAGGCCAGTGTGTCGCAGACGCGAGCGCCGGTCGCGGGCCTCGCCGAGCGGCCGGCGGAGAACGGCTGAATGAGCCGTCGCGGCTTCGCCGGCCGCGCCGACCTGCTGCGTGCGGCGGTCGCCGTGGTCGGTGCGCAGGCGGTCGGTAGCAAGGAGACGACCGCTGCCGACCTGGCACCGATCGCCCGCCTGCTCGACCTGCATCCGCAGCCGCAGCGAGCGGAAACGAGCAATCTGCCGGCCGACGCGCGGCAGCAGCTCGTCGCCGCCAGCGGTCGCAGCGAAGGGGTGGCGCGGGCCACGGCAAGCAGCCGCCGGCCACCGCTTCCGGCGGCGCATTTCGCGCTCGTCGAGACCGCGGCGACGCCGCCGCGCCGCGAGCCCTTGCCGCTGCTGACCCGTGCCGACTGCCAGCCGCGACGATCCGGCAGTGCGCCGTACTCGCCGCTGGTCGGCCGCACGCGACTGTGGCCGGCGCTGCAGCGGGCGCTGGCGTCGCCGCGCCGCTGGGGCGGCGAGCTGGCGGTCGTCGTCGATCTCGCGCAGCGGCTGGTTCCATACGACACAGACTACCGCGAGTTGCTCGGCGAAGTACGCCGGCGGCACGGCGAGGGCGGTCTGCGGCTGTGGGTCGTCGATCACTCGCCGTTCGCCGCGCGCCCGCTCGCCGCGCCCGCCCGCGCGTCGCCGGCCGCTGCCGGACCGATTCCCTTGCCGCCGCCGGCAACGCGGGTGCTGATCTTCGGCGACCTCGGCCTGCTCGCCGAAGATCCCGGATGCTTCGCGGCATGGCAGGAGTTCACTCGCCGCCTCGCCGAGCACGGCGCGCCGCCGGTCGCCTGGCGGCCGATGTCGGCGGCGCTGGTACCGGCGACGGCGCTGCGTCATAGCGAGCTGCACTGCCTCGACGGCGCGCACGGCCTGCGTCCGCTGTGCGCCACGCCGGCGCAGCCACGCCGGTAGCTGCTGTGCCCGTGCCGGCTGGCAAGCCGCCGTTCGGCGCGGCGGCGCGGCACCCGCTGCTGCCGGCGCTGCTGGCCTGCTGCGTCCGCGTCGAACCGGGTTTGTTGCGTGCCCTGCGCCTCCTCGACGCCGACTCCGCCGCCGAACCCGGTCTCGAGGCGATCGTGTGGTCGTACGCGTCGGCACTCGCCGCCGGCAGCCGCTTCTGCGAACTCACCCCGGCGTGCGTCGCCGACTACCGCGATCGCTTCGCCGAACAAGCTGCCGCCCGGCAGCGGCGAGCGAAGAATTCCTCGCGCGGACCGGCGAGGCGCGCGACTGGTTCACGCGTTTTGGCTCCGCCGCGGCCGAGGGGGTCGGCGACGCCGCCGGCTACGCGGACGATCTCTTCCATCGCCACGGCGGCGACCGCGCGTGGATCGAGGCGAACTCGTCGCTGCTGGCGCCGATCTGGGCGCTGGCCGGCGCTGACCATCGAGGGCGGCGTCTTCTGCAGCCTGCGCGGCGATGCCGGCTGGCGCCGGCGGTGGATCGAGCCGCGCACAGAACCGCTGACGCTGCCGATCGCAGATGCAGCGAAGCTCGCCGCGATCGCCATCGAAAATGGTCGCCGCCATTATGGTCTGGCGCGTCTGCACCGCCCGCCATGGTCGAAGGAGCTGGCGCGCGACCGCCACGGTCTGTATCTCGACGTGGAATTGGCCGGCGTCGTGCAGCACTTTCGCTGGCTCGACCCCGGCGAGTTCTGGATGGGGTCGCCGGAAGACGAACCCGAACGAAGGGAAAACCAAGGACCGTGCCACCGCGTGCGCTTGAGCGCAGGCTTCTGGCTCGCCCACACCGCCTGCACGCAGGCGCTGTGGGCGGCGGTGATGGGCGGGAAGAATCCGAACCGTTTTCGGGACGATGCACGCAACCCGGTCGAGAAAGTCTCGTGTGATGACGTGAGTGCTTTCCTGCACCGTCTGGTTCCGCTGCTTCCCGGCGTCGCTGCCGATTTGCCGACCGAGGCCGAGTGGGAATACGCGTCCCGGGCGGGCAGCGAAACGCAGTTCCATTTCGGCGCGACGATCACTCCCCAGCAGGCGAACTACAATGCGAAACACCTCTATGACAGATGGAAGAAAGGCAAGTCCCGGCGGAAGACTGTGCCGGTGAAGTCTTTCGCACCGAACGACTGGGGTCTCTACGAAATGCACGGCAACGTCTGGGAGTGGTGTGCCGACGGGCTCCGGGACTATGCTGGCGAGATGGTCGAGGATCCGCGTGGCGCGGAGGTCAGAGCCCCCCCGGGTCGTGCGCGGTGGCTCGTGGGGCAGCGGGGCCAGGGGGCTTCGCTCCGCATTTCGCGACATGGGGCCCCGCGCCATGTGCTACGGGAGTCTCCCCGCCCAGGGGTTTCGCTTTGCCCTGAAGTCCACCCGCCGGCGACCGATTTCGGCTGCGTCCTGCACTGCCGCGGTCGTCGACGCTGCGCTGCGCTCCTCCTCTCCATCGGAGCAGCGAGCATCCCACCCTCGCCAGCGCATGCCGTACTTCCGATGCGTCCCGCCATCAGTTCCTGCTGCACCCGAGCGTGGTCCGAGCGAAATTCTTAACTATCTGTTATATAGCCATATTTCTTGTCGCTCCGGGAATCGCGGCTTGCGCTATACTGTGCGTGTTGTTGCCGTCGTTCGACCCATGGCAACCTTTGTACACGCCTTTTCACTTCCCCCAGGAACCCATCATGTTGCAGAAACTTGCCTCCTTCCCAGGCATCCCGGGCCCCGTCGTGACCATCGTCATGGACGGCTACGGAATCGCCAAGTCCGACCTCGGCAGCGCCATCGCCGCGGCCAGGAAACCGACCCTCGACAGTCTTTTCGCCAATTTCCCGAACATCACGCTGCGCGCCCATGGCACGGCCGTTGGCATGCCGTCCGACGACGACATGGGCAACTCCGAGGTCGGCCACAACGCCATCGGTGCCGGCCAGGTGTACAGCCAGGGCGCAGCGCTGGTGGCCGACGCGATCGAGACCGGCTCGATCTGGCGGGGTGACGCCTGGCAGCAGATCGTCGCCGGCGCCAAGGGCAGGCGGGGTGTCATCCATTTCCTCGGCCTTTTTTCCGACGGCAATGTGCACAGTCACATCGATCACCTGCGGGCAATGGTCCTGCGCTGCCGGGAAGAAGGTGTGCGAACGGTGCGCGTTCATGTTCTGCTCGATGGACGGGACGTCCCCGAAACGAGTGCCCTCGACTACGTGCTTCCTTTCGAAGCGTTTCTCGCCGAGGTGAGCGGCGCGGACTTCGATGCGCGCATTGCGTCCGGCGGCGGCCGCATGAACATCACCATGGACCGCTACGAGGCGAACTGGAAGATGGTCGAGAAGGGCTGGCAGACGCACGTACTCGGTGAAGGCGAACGGTACGCCAGCGCCTCGGGGGCAATCACGGCGCTACGCAGCAAGTTTCCGGTAACGATCGACCAGGATCTGCCGCCTTTCGTCATCGCCGACGACGGCCGGCCGGTCGGCACGATCGAGGACGGCGACTCGGTGGTTTTCTTCAATTTCCGCGGCGACCGCTCGATCGAGATCACCCGTGCCTTCGAAGAAAGCGCTTTCGACAAGTTCGATCGCGTCCGCGTACCGCGCGTCACCTACGCCGGCATGCTGCAGTATGACGGCGATTTGAAGCTTCCCAAGCGCTTCCTGGTCGATCCGCCGGCGATTCTCGATACGATGGGCGAGTGGTTCGCCCGATCCGGGATTACCCAGTTTGCCTGTTCCGAAACGCAGAAGTTTGGGCACGTGACCTACTTCTGGAACGGCAACCGATCGAACCGGTTCGACGGCGAGACCTACCAAGAGGTGCCCAGCGACGTCGTGCCGTTCGAGCAACGTCCGTGGATGAAGGCAGCGGAGATCGCCGACGCGATGATCGACGCCCTCAGGAGCGGCAGCTACCGGACGCTGCGCTGCAATTTCGCGAATGGCGACATGGTCGGCCATACCGGCAGCTTCCGCGCCGCGACGATGGCCATCGAGGCGGTCGATCTGCAGCTAGCGCGCATCCTGCCGGTGGTCAAGGCGCTCGGCGGAGTCGCGCTGATCACTGCCGATCACGGTAACGCCGACGAAATGTACGAAATCGACAAGAAGAGCGGACAGCCGGCAAGGAACGCCGACGGATCGTTCAAGGCGAAGACCTCGCACACGCTGAATCCGGTGCCATTCCTCCTCTACGACCCGGTCACCGGCGGCAAACTCGGGCTCAGGCAGCTTCCCGGCGCCGGCCTGTCGAACATTGCCGCGACGATCACCAATCTGCTCGGCTTCGAGAAGCACGCCAAGTGGGACGAGACTCTGCTCGACGTCCGCTAGGAAGGCTCGCCACGGCAGTTGGCGATTGCGCAGGCACGTTTCGACGATCGGTCGAAACGTGCCGACGGAACCTGTAAGGCGCGCGCGCTCGGCGGGTGCGTCCAGCGACGGCCTGCAACAAGCCCGCCGATCAATTCAGGGCAGGCGCCGTTCGAGCGCGTAGAGTTCCTCGATTTCCTCGCGCCGGCGGACAAGATGAACGGCCGATCCGTCGACCATCACTTCGGCCGCGCGCGGCCGGCTGTTGTAGTTCGAACTCATGACCATGCCGTAGGCGCCGGCCGACAGGATCGCCAGCAGGTCGCCGTCGGCGAGTGCCAACTCCCGGCCGCGACCGAGGAAGTCGCCCGATTCGCAGACAGGACCGACGATTTCCCAGGGAATCGAAGTCGCCGGCCCGCTAACGACGGGCACGATGTCATGCCAGGAGCCGTACAGCGCGGGGCGGGCGAGGTCGTTCATCGCCGCGTCGACGATGGCAAAATTCTTCGCGTCGCCAGTCTTCAGGTACTCGACGCGCGTCAGCAGCACGCCCGCGTTCCCGACCAGGCGACGGCCCGGCTCGACGAGGATCTGCAACCGACGTTGCCCGATCTTCTCGAGCATGGGCTGCAGGTAGGCGTGGACGGTTGGCGGTTCCTCGTCACGATAGCGGATGCCCAGTCCGCCGCCGAGATCGATGTGGTGCAGCACGATGCCGTCGGCCGCAAGCTCATCGAGAAGCGCCAGAATCTTGTCGAGCGCTTCGGCAAACGGCGCGGGGTCGAGCAGCTGCGAGCCGATGTGGCAATCGATGCCGGTCACTCGGAGATTGGGTAGCCTGGCGGCCTGCCGGTAGAGCGCGCGCGCATCCTGGTAGGCCACGCCGAACTTGTTTTCCTTGAGACCGGTCGAGATGTACGGATGTGTCCCCGCGTCCACGTCCGGATTGACGCGCAGGCTGACCGGCGCGGTCTTGCCCAGCCCGCGGGCCACCATGTCCAGGCGTTCGAGTTCGGCGGCGGATTCGACGTTGAAGCAGAGAATGCCGGTTGTGAGTGCCAGCTCCATCTCGGCGGTGCTCTTGCCGACACCCGAGAAGACGATCTGCTGCGGATTGGCACCGGCGGCCAGCACCCGCCTGAGTTCGCCGCCGGAAACGATGTCGAAACCGGCGCCGCGACGCGCGAAGACATCCAGTACGGCGAGATTGGAGTTGGCCTTGACGGCGTAGCAGACGAGTGCGTCGAAACCGAGCAACTCGCGCTGGAACTCCTCCAGTGCTGCTTCGAGGGCCTGCCGCGAGTATACCCAGCAAGGTGTACCGAACTGCCGAGCGATGTCGATCAAGGAGACCGATTCGGCGTGCAAGACGCCATCCCTGCGGGCGAAGGCACTCATCGGGCAGCGTCGCCGGGCGTGTTAGAATCCTTGGCAACCGCACCTGCTGGCGCTTGTGCCGGGTTGCCGACGCTGGCGGGTGGGGTCGCCGTCTGTACCGGCGGCAGGATCAGTGGGCCCTTGGTGCCGCAGGCCCCCAAGGCGATCGTCGCCAGCAGGACCGGCGAAAGGTGTTGCCGCATAGTCATGAAAAATTGGGGATGTTAGCACAGGATGAATGACAAGGAATTCGACGCGCTTGCCGACGCGGCGCTCCAGCGGATCGAACTCGCGCTCGAACGAAGCGGCGCCGATCTCGACTTCACGATGGTTGACGAGCAGGTGCTGGAGATCGAATTCCCCGACGCGAGCAAGATCGTCATCAACCGCCACAATGCCGCAAAGGAGATCTGGGTTGCCGCCAGATCGGGAGGCTTTCACTACCAGTGGAACTCGGACGCGGGCTGCTGGCGGGACACGCGCCACAACCAGGAACTGTTGTCCGCCCTTTCCGAGCTCGTGTCGGAACAGGCCGGGGAACGTGTATCCCTGAGCTAGCAGCTCCCGTCGGCGCAGACGGTGCGTCAGTCCTGGAATGCCTCGGTCTCCCCTGGTCGTCTCAACATCTTGTTGACTTCGTCGCTGTGCAGTTCTTCGTCGACGATCAACTCGCGGGCGTATTCCTCGAGTAGCACGTTCTTTCCCGCGACGATCTCAAGCAGCCGGTAATACGCAGACTTGGCCATGGTTTCGTGCGCGAGACTTTCGCGCAGGATATCCCCGATGTCGTGTTTGTGGGTTTCGAGCAGCGGGCCAATGCCCAGCGAAGGATGACCGCCGAGCAAGGTCACCATTTCACCGGCACGACTGGCGTGAACAAGGCTCTCCTCGGCGTTCTTTTTCATCCAGTCCACAATCGGGATGCGGTTGTACCCATAAACCATCAGCGCATAATGCGTGTAACGGACCACACCCGACAGTTCAAGCTCCATGATTTCATTGAGCACGGCAATTGCTTTTTCACGGTCGAATTCACTCACTTTGATTCTCCACAGGTTGGCGCCGGACCGTCGGCCCTGCCTGCGACTGGTGTGGCGCCACCACCAATCGCCCCGATATTTGCTGGTCGCGAAGCTCCTCGTCGGCACGGACACCGATCATACGTCGATAGTCAGAACGCCAGTTGCAGACGAACGCCGGCGACCGTAGAACTCGGCAGGTACAGG
>NZ_JAMTDV010000127.1 GCF_023806565.1 Accumulibacter sp.
CCAGCCCACCTCAGACTAGACTAGATGTATAGCTATTTACGAGACATTACACTAGAAGGCGACGCGGACCAGAAACGTCAAGCCGTAGGGTCGGCCGCGTGACGGATCTGCCAGTAGCGCTCCAGAGCCGACGCCTTTGCTCCTGCCCGCACGGCGTAGGCGGCTAGGGATGCCCGACAATCTTCGCGGTTGCCGAAGAACTCCCGGAATTGGCTCTCGTAGAGAACCATCGCGTCAAGCTTTTTTTCCAGCAGTTCACCGAGATCGAGCGTCATGACCGGCTGCAGCCGATGTGGCTTGCGAACGGTCGCCGCCTGACGACGATGCGCTGCCATCAGGCGGTACAGATACGCGCCGACCACCGGAACAGCGCACTGTCGAACGATCCATGGCTTCAGGTTGCGCATCATCGCCGTGTCGGCGTACGCGGCGCTGGCCTGCCACCAGGCCTGAACTTCAGACACTGGGGACAGGCTGCGGTCACCGCGAGCGGGCTGGTATTCTCCCAGCTCATCCATTCGGTAGCGGGTTGCATGGGGAATCAGGCAGTAGGGAGCATCTTCGTAGTAGTAGCAGTGCGCGCGGGTAGCCCACGGCGAAAACGCTTCGTAGACGAGCATGTGGTCTACGTGCCAGCCAATCGCAAGGGGCAAGTAGATCCGCTCGAAGTCCATGCCAGCCAAACAAGAGAAGACACGTTCCCGCAGTTTGCCCAGGTATTCGACATCGTCCACCGGCGGCCGGAAGAGCTTGCCCACCGAGCGGTACGCTTCATGCCGAAACGGGGCATCCAATTCGTCCAGGTTGAGGGATTCAAAGCCGAGCGATCGCGCTGCTGCAACATCCTCTCGCAAACGCTGGGCACCGACGACCATCCCATACCGTTTCGCTTCACCCAGATATCGGGTAAACACATTGATCACCAGTACTCGGCCTTGGCGGGTCAAGCGAGCGATCTCGCCGCCACAGGAAAAGACCGCGTCGTCCAGATGTGGCGAAACGATCACGGCCTTATAGCGCTCGCTTCCCAAGAGCCCTCCCTTCCATGACCAGCGAGTAGGCCGTAAGCAGACTGTCGACCACGCCCTCCAGGCCGAAAGCACGGGCGCGCTCCCGACCCGCCCGGCCCATGGCCTGCCGCCTGTCGGAGTCGGCAGCCAGGATGGCGAGACGGGAAGCAAGCTCCGCGGGCGAGTCGGGCCCGACGATGTAGCCACTGACCCCGTCCTCAACCAGCTCATGGGCTGAAACGATGGCACTGGTGACGATGATCGGCTTGGCAAACCACATTGCCTCCATCGCCACCATGCCCTGGGTTTCCAATAGCGACGGCAAGACAAAGACATCGCAGGCAGCGTAGCAGCAAGCGAGGGTCGGGCGATCGAGATGGCCCAGGAACGTCACCCTGTCGCGAATACCCAGCTGCGCGCTGAGGCCCCGTAATGCGCCTTCTTCGGGACCACCCCCCGCAATCCACAGGACACATTCCGGAACCTGCATCAACAATTTGGCAAAGCCCTGGAGCAAGAACGATACATTTTTTTCCGGGCCAAGGCGGCCCGCATAAAGAACAGTCAGGCCGGGGGGACGCTGGGCCGGAACGAAACTGCCGATGTCATCAAACACGACCGGGTTCGAAATATAGCGGATCGGAGTTCGCACCCCCGCAGCCGCAAGTTGATCGGCCAGTTTTTGCGACGGAGCGATGACCAGGTCGAAGCGGTTGTTGCAGGACACCATCTGCGACCGGATCAAGGAACGAAAGAGACGTAACGGAAACTGCTGGGTGAGCACGTCCGCGCTGAAGTGGTAGGTCGAGACCTGTGGCAGTCCCAGCACTTCGGCAAGCCGGCAGACTCGTAACATCATCAGCCCAGCGTAATGATGGTGGACCAGATCCGGGCGGCACCGTTCCAAAATGCGCCGCACCGCGGCAAGCGACGGCAAGGCCTGATAAAAGCCATATACCTTGACCGAATAGGTCCGGTGGATGGTCACCCCCCGCCATTGTTCGACTTCAGGCTCGCCCTTTCGCCGGCTGGTGATCACGGCGACTTCACAGCCTCGCCGGACCAGCTCTGGCGCGATCAGATTCAGATGCACACCGACCCCGGTTGCAGCGGGAAGAAAGTCGTCCGACACCATGCAGATGGAGAATTGAGCGGGCAATCCATCGTCCTCCAGATAGTCCGTGACACTCCGTACTGTCGCAACAGCAGTCGCCATTCTCCCAGACTTCCCGGCTGGTGCGACCATCTTTCTGCGAGATTCCCCCTTCGACGGAATTTTCCGTGCCGTACCGGCGCACCGCTCGCCGGAACGTCTTCGCCAACAGGAGGGTACGGTGACAACCGCGACACCCACGTTACAGCCGCCCATCGAGACGACAACAATGCCAGCCCTGTTGGTTCGCCGCCGCTTGTCCGCCTTCCCGCTTGTCGCCCACCGTAGCGTGCGCCTGATCGACCCCCGATCCGCGGAAGGAGCGGCTGGCCACCACTTCTTCCCAGCAGTCGAAGCCCGGTTCGATACCCTGCCCAGCCGGCAGCGGCCGACACCACTGCGCTGGCGCGAGACGGCGAGAGCCAGTCCGAGCAGGCCCGTCACAGCTCCCGCGCAACCCGCTTCTTCTCGTCAATTTACCGCGCTCTGCCGGTACCACCCCGTGCAGGAACCCTTCGCTGCTCGTTTGCTCTTCGCCACCCGACGCGAGGCCAACCCGACGCGAGGCCACCATCCGCACTGACTCCCAAGAACCGCGATGAGGATCGACTAGCGACGGAACCGCCATCCGCAACAGTCGTCTGGTGCCAAGTACAGACAGAAAAGGCCACCGCGTGAGTGGCCTTTCCGGGCTTCGCTGAAACCGCGCAACCGCCGCTCAGACGCTCCGACGACGCAGCGCCAGAGCCGTCAGACCCAGGCCGAGCAGAGCCAAACTGCCAGGCTCCGGAACGAAAATCGAGAGCGGGTCATTCGCCGAATAGATCCAGGGCGACAAACCAACCCCACCCACCGAACTGTTCTTGTTGAACTCGATCTCGGCGGTGCCGACGATCTGCGAGCAGGAAATCGCTGGATCGGCAACATCCGCCCCGGTGCACAGGAAGCTCGGATTGATCGTCCCGTGCGCGCTTTCGTTCAGGTCATTGACGAGGAGCAGATTTCCGGCATTGTAGACACCGCCCTGGGCGACCAGATTCCAGCTGGTGAAAAATTCGTCCTTGGTCTGCGTTCCCGGCACCGTGGGATTGTCGACATTATACGAGTAGGTGTTCTTCGTTCCGTCAAGACCGAACGAACCCCAAAAGGAGTCACCGGTCACGCCGGCAATCATGCCAAAAGTAGTGCCCGCGGTAGAACTGGTAAAGCTGTACGTCCCAGCGTACATCCTCAGACTCTCACCCGGCTGGAGAACGCCGAAGGGATCCACCGCGGGATTATCAAGTATGATCGCGACGCTCGGAGCGAAGCTCACAGGATCAAAACCGACGATTTGCTGAGCAAGATAGCCGTTGAACCGGTTACCGGGCCCAGCATTCCAGAGTGGGTCGATGTTCTGGACGCGCACGATGCTGGCCAGCACATCACCCATCTTGAGATTGTCGGCGATGGCCGGGTTGGCCCGCTGCCAGCCCGCCGGATCGTTGGCGGCGTCGAACGCTAGGCAGCCACCGAATGCCGCGCAATTCGCGGTGGTCCGGTAGACATTCTCCAAGGTGTTGAAATAAATGTCGTTTGCGGTATTGGCGGCAAACTGGGGCAACGCCTGCGCCGACCCGGCCAGTAAGGCCAGCGAGCCGACAATCACGGCTCTGTTGAGGTTTTCCATCGTTCGTATCTCCAGTAATCCAGTAAGTGTGAGGAGTTTTTGCCAAGAAGCAGCGCACACGACAAAGCATGATGCGTGCCAGCCCCGCTTGGCAGCCAGCATCAAACTGTTTTATCGGGAAAATTTTCTACCCGGGTGGACTCCTGCGACCTCCTGGCCCACTCCCGGTGTAAGGTAAGTCGACACCGCCGCGCAGCTGCGGCGCGAATTCCGTTGGCGCGACACGCGAATCGCCGCGCTTGCGCTGCGTCCAAGCAAACGCAAGACACGTCCATGGCCGTCCTCACACACCGAGCGACACCCTCCATCACCTTGGTCGTTGCCGTCCACTGCAGCGAATGGTCGACACGCGGCCGCAGGTAGTCTGGGCCCGATGCCCGTTGCGCCGGTTGCCCCGCGGAACCTTCCGCCCTGCCAATCGGTATTCGAGACCATCAGCGCGTGGCGCCGAAAAGCGCCACGGATCTGAATCTTATACAGAGGTCAGGCGCAGAGCTTCACCACGAGCGCCGCCCTACAGCCCGGCGGACCGCACAACATTCATTGACCCGAAGTCGGTGGAGAACGCGTGGCACGGCCATCGCAGAAGGTGTGACGCAGTAACTAGGCCCAAGGACGAAGGTGCCAGCGCGGCGGACACTCACCCAATGCTGTGGTGCTGGCGCAAAGGGCAAACGACAAATCGCCGGGTTGGTACCGACAAGAGTTTTCATTGTATCATCAGCCTGCCAATCGACAGGCAGAGGCGCCGCAACCGGTGAAAGTCAATCGCACGTGGATCGAACATGCCCGATACGACGCTAGCTCATGTGTTCAAGCGGCCGCACGGTACGTGGGGAACCGCTGTTCAATCTGCTCGGAGCCGCAGGGTGGCACTTTCCCCGCAGGAGAGCAGTGCTGTGGATGGCTTGGCAATCCTGCTGCTATCGGCGTTCGTGTTGTCGGCGGTGAGCCCGAGACTCAGCTCGTCCTGGACCTTCGCTTTGCTCAGAACGTACCGCGGCTGGAAAGTGCCGGAAGCGGGCGCTTGGCGGGGCACAGGTTGGCGAGCGCAAAGCGCATGTGGACGCGCGCGGCGTTTTGTTTCCAGCCTCGGTAGCATACTTTGCGATGGCCAAAGAGGTTCCTTACGATGCCGAATACATACTCCACTTTGTGCTGGTTGCCAAGCTTGACAGATTCGAGGCGACCCAGCATTTGCCCCGGCGGCCTCTTCCCCTGCGTGGCCGCCTTCGGTCTGTCCAGCTTCGTCGCGCCCCCCCAGCCGACGACGCCCCGCTCGTTCGAATCTTCGCGCTTCCCGGCCTTGGTGTAACCCGCCTCGCGGCGCACCGACTTCGCTTCGCCGTACAGCAGTTCAGCAGTTGGCGCAATTTTCGCCGCGTCCGGCACCATGCTCACCATCGTAGGGGTCTGGCCACGGTCGGTATCTACGCCGACATGCGCCTTCATGGCGAACTGTCACGGATAGCACCTTCTTGTCTGGTGCATCTCGCGATTGCCCACCCCGGCTTCCTTCTGCCCCCAACGCCGGAGCCGCGGGAGTCGTCGCATCGGCGATCCCGCCCTCACGCAACCTCGCAGCTAAGGCGGCAGGCTATGTGTCGATCTTCGCGAACACGGCTGTACACTAGCCCAGTTGCGTCACTGGCCTATTCCAACTTCGGCAACCGGCGGATCCTAGATCCTATTATCGGCCCCGACCGCGAGGGCAACTTGATCCGCGTTTCTTGGGGAAATACCATGAACACACGCCTGCTTGCAACCATACAACGCGCTCTCGTGCGCACCGGGGTTGAATTGATGCCTTTTATTCCGCTCCCCGCGGAATGGTACCGAAAGTTGCTGGTTCGAGACTCGGAGAAACGCTACGCGACCGGACGCTGGGAGTACTTTCGAGACATCACCGAATCCTATCGCTACAGCATCATCAGGGGATGCTGCGAATACTACAAGCCCGGAAGTCCCACGATCCTGGACGTCGGATGTGGCGAAGGAGTCTTACAGGAACGGTGCAGTTATTCCAGGTACGTCGGTATCGACATGAATTCGACAGCAATAGGTCGCGCGAAGGCCAGAGAGGACAGCAAGACCGAGTTCATTTTGTCGTCTGCTCGCGACTATACACCAAAGGATGTAGTCTTTGATGTGATTGTCTTCAACGAGTCTCTGTACTACATCCAGAATCCCATCGATGTCTTACAGCAATATCGCTCCTATCTTGCGTCCGAAGGCATCGTGATCGTCTGCATGTTCCAAACATATCTTGCCAGACGCATATGGAAGGAACTGCATCGCATAGGCCTTACCGAACTTTCCTACGTCAAGATCGTGAATGAACCGGGTTTTGCAGCAATAGTCAGGGTCTATGGAGAAAGCCGCCCTCCACCCGGCTAGTCGCAAGGGAGGGCCTGATTCGATCACCTCTGCGAATCTTGCCCTTCGCATGACATGTATTTTGCCGAAAAATACTCGTTTATTGGACAAAGGGAATTCGTATGGATGAAGAGCGCAGATCATGCATCATTTGCTCAAGAGGATCTTATGAAGCAGCGACGGAAACAGCGCTGGTTCCCTGCAATGTCCGCAAGTGGCTGGGCTCGGAATTTCGCGTGTGGCGTTGCGGTGCCTGCAGGACGATCCATTCGCTCAAGCGGGAAGATATGGTCATGTTTTACAAAGATTATCCCTATGGCCGCCGTAGTCTTGACGATGTTACCCGACGGATATTCGATAATTACATTCGCCGTTTGAAAGGGTTTGGCCTGGCTCGCCAAAGCACGGTCCTGGACTATGGCTGTGGCGAAGGGCTGCTCGTCGAGTACTTGAGAGAAAGGGGTTATGCGGCAAGTAACGGCTTCGATCCCCACAGTTCTCGTTACAATGATCCCGAAGTGCTGAATCGCCAATACGATGTGGTCATCAGCCAGGATGTCATTGAGCATGTCGAGGACCCGCGGCAGTTGATGCACGACCTCAGCAGCCTGCTGCGCCCCGGTGGTATCATTATTATTGGCACGCCTCGCGCCGATGGCATTGATTTGAGCAGGATCAAGCCGTATATCTACAGTCTGCACCAGCCCTATCACATTCACATCTTGTCAGAGAAAGTCTTTCTGGAATTGGCTCTAGAGCAGGGTTTGCAGCTTTTGAAACTCTTCCACCGCGACTCCAGCGATACCCTTTATCCATTTGTGAATTGGCGGTTCCTACGGGGATATCTGGGCGCCCTCGATGATACACTGGACGCAGGATTTGATCCTCCTCGAGTCGACGTCGTTGCTTCCTCTCCGCGGTTGCTGTTCCTGGGATTATTTGGAGGGATCCTGCCGCTTGGCTATGAAATGATAGGGGTGTTTCGAAAACTGGATGCCGGATAGGTAACACCTCTCATCTGGTTACAGGAAAAATCGGCCTTATGTCGTTATTGCGGCATGGGCAGTGGTCTTGCGAATGAATGGAAGCGGTGATGACATGGTGGATAGAGACGGGGCGCAGCTGAATCCTTGACATGACTTTTCCTTTCGCATGCGCTTGCCTCGACCCGAGAGAGGCAATTCGCCGTCTTCGGCACGGAAGACAAAATGGCGGAATTTTCTCGACTACCTTGAAATACTGCACAATTGCCACACAATCCAGCAGCCTGCAAGTGGGCAGTCAGACGGAGACGCGTGTGTGAGGTGGGCGGCAAATGTCATTCAAACGGGATATTCCCTGTGGGAACTATTCGCGGTGCAAGCGTTGCGCATTGCAACGGTTTCGCCGTTTGCCCTCACACTTTCCTTCCTGATTTCCTCGCTGTTTTCTGGTCCGGCATTGGCCGAGCACCCGAGCGAATCCGAGGTAGTGCAGATTCGCCTCAGTATGTCGAACGTCTACCTGATCAGGAGAGGAACTCGCCTCTTCCTGGTGGATTCCGGGAGCGGGAGCGACCTGCTACGGCTCGGCGAGGCGCTGGCGCGGGAAGGAGTACAACTCGCCGATTTGGCGGTGGTCATTCTGACGCACGGTCATGCCGACCATGCCGGCCTCGCAGCCCAGATCCGCAGGAGCAGCGGTGCTTTGCTGATCGCCGGACGAGGTGATCGATCGATGCTGGAAGCTGGCGCCAACGCACCGGTTACGCCAACCAGCTTCACCGCCAGGCTCATTCTCTTGCTGCCGATAGACGCAAACTATGAGCCTTTCCGCCCGGACATTGAAGTCGACGGAGAGCTTGATCTTCACGCATACGGACTGCCCGGACGCGCGATACAGATGCCGGGGCACACGCCGGGATCGCTGATCATCGTGCTCGACGATGGCCGCGCGTTTGTCGGTGACATGATCCTTGGTGGCTGGCTGGGCGGCGCCCTGCTGCCGAATCGCCCGAATGAACACTACTTCCACATGGACGTCGGACGCAATCGCGCGAACATTGCGGTGCTGGCGAAGCAGCCTATCCACCGCTACTTCCTCGGACATGGCGGGCCCGTCAGTCAAGAGGCAGTGCGTGAAGCGTTCGCCATGGACGGAGCCGGCCGATGAGGCGCAACGCCCTATCGGTCACACACGCATGAGTTGCTGACGGTCGCGCCGCAAGGAACGACTGAAGGGCTCGGAGGAACTGCCCACGCGGCAGAAGAAAACGAAGGTGTCTTCTGGTCCGCAGCCGGCCAGACGTTCAAAGCGATCGGACAACCGCAGGGCGTTCTCGAAGAGGGACGCATCGGCCGAAAAACGATGGCCAGCGCGTGCGTACCAGCGAAAGATGACCGGTGTCAATTCCGGCTGCAGGTACAAGCCCTCCCTGGCTGCAGTCAGCCACATCCGCTGCAGACGCATCCCCATGCGCACCCAACCTTCCCGGTCGACCGACCCAGGCACAGGGCGCAGCAGCAGATGACCGGCGCAACAAACAGCGGGCAAGAAATCCAACTCGAGGCGCGGAACGACGGTACCAAGAAGATAGCGATTGAAGAAACGAACTCGATCCCAGCTTCGCATGACCCATTGCATCAGGCGCGCGGTCGCGGGATCCACACCGACGGCCTGCTCCGGAATTCGATCCTGACTGAAACGCGCTCGCCATTCGATGACCTCGCGGTGTACGGCGTAGGCCTCTGGACAGGTCAAGCGTATCCGGGCATTCTGCCAAAGAAGGGACGCCACCTCGAACCGCTCGGCGAGGGACTCAAAGTACTGGAGGCTGACTTCTTCGCCGACCGCCGCCTCGATTGCCACACGCTGAGCGGCAGTCAGGCGCGTGGTACGCATCGGCCGGCGTTGCACCACCCGCTTCTCGATGTAGGGAAACAGCGAATCCGCCGGGCTTCCCGGCGCTGAGGAAAAATGCACCTCGTATACGGGCGACCGCCAATCCGGGTCCGCCCGGACCGTCCAGTTCGTCGCCAGCCCGAAACCCGTTGCCGCGACGCGCAAGGTCTCCAGCAGCGCGCCATGAGCAATGTGGCTGGCGCGACCATCGTAATCGTAAAGAACCGAATCTCGTGTGTCGTGCCCGTGCACCCGCAAGAACTCATCCCCGACAATTTCAAAGCGCCACGGTTGCGTATTGTCCCCACTCGGAGCCCAACGCGCGAGGTCCAGCAATTGCAGCAGGATGCTACGGCTCACGGAGAGTTTCCTTCGCCTTGCCTGGCCATTCGCCTCAGCTGTGCCTTGACGAGACTGATCGTGAGCCGCTGCAACGGATTCCTGTAACCGAACGGGCGCCAGGTGCGCACAAGACGCATTCGGTAAGCATCGAAATGGCTGCCCCAGGGAGCAAACCTCACCCCACCGCGACCAAGAAGAAGCTTGAGCACCTCGACGCCCGTAATCCCCGCACAGAGCTGACACGCGGCCGCACTCGATGGGCCGCGGCGTTCCGCCAGATTGATGCGCGTCTGGTCGGCAACGTAGCCCCTTTGCAGCATCGCCGGTGACAAGCCGACCAAGAAACGGATCGACATTTCCAGTTCGTCGCCAGCATCCCAACCGAAGTACTCCTGAAACGACATTCCTCCGGGGCCAAAGACCAGCAGCGCGGTACCCAGGCCCAGCGGGGCCGCGGTTACCACCGGAATCCCCCTGCGTTCACAGGCAGCAAACGTTCTCGACCGCGCCCCATGGGCGAAGAAATCGAGGCCATCGACGTACACATCGGCGCCGTCGAGAAAACGATCAACTGATTCGGGCTGCACCCCTTCCGGGAAAGTACGAAGTTCGATCTCCGGATTGATCTCCCGGAGCATGCCGGCCATCACGTCCACCTTCGAGCTCCCAAGCGTGTCCATGGTCGCACCGATCTGTCGATTGAAATTGCCCATCTCGAACACGTCGAAATCAGCAATCGCAAAGCGGCCGACCCCAAGCCGTGCCAAAGTCAGGAGGTGCACTCCGCCAACCCCGCCCAAGCCACCAATGGCCACACAACTCTGCCGCAGCGTCTCTTGCTCTGCCTCGGTCACCCAGCCGATGTTTCTCGAAAAGGCTTCGCCGTAATCAAAGTCTCCCATCACCCGGTCTGACCTCCTGAACTTCGTACTACAATGAGAACACGAACATTACCTCAAGCATCATCGGCCGCCAATGACTACTTTTCTGATGACCGACTTGAGGGTGGCAATGCGCAATCTCCAGCGCAACAAGCATCGCACCATGGTTGCGGTGCTGACCGTGACCATGGGCATCGTCGCCTTCCTGCTCGCGGGAGGCTTCGTCGAATGGATATTCACCAGCATGCGCGAGGCAACCATCCGCTCTCAACTGGGCCACATTCAGGTGGTCAGGCCCGGCTACATGACGAAAGGGATCGCCGATCCTTACCACTATCTTCTGCCGGCACGGTCCGCCGCGTTGGAAAGCCTGTTGCAAGCGGAAGGAGTGGAGAGTGTAGCGCAGCGACTCGCATTCAGCGGTTTGGTCAGTCACGGGGACGTAACGGTCACTTTCATCGGCGAGGGCATCGAACCGGAACGCGAACTGGTCATCAGTAACGAGATTGTCCTCAGTTCGGGAAAGAACCTCACTCAGCCAAACGAAAAGGCGGCGTTGCTGGGGGAAGGATTGGCCAAGAACCTGGGTGTCGAACCGGGAGACGATATCGTTCTTCTGGTCACCACGGCAAACGGCGCGGCCAATGCCATCGAAGTCAAGGTTTCCGGCGCTTTTCTTACGGACTCGAAGGAGTTTGACGACAATGCCTTACGTCTGCCGATTGATCTGGCACGCAAGCTGATGCGCGTCGAAGGTGCTACATCCTGGGTTGTTCTGCTGGACAAAACCGAGAGGACGCAGACCATGGTTGGCAGGTTGCGCGCCCTGCTTCCCGAACGGGACTTCGAGGTAATTCCGTGGACCGATCTGGCGGACTTCTACAACAAGACCGTGCTGCTGTACAGCAAACAGATCGACCTGATGATGTACGTCATCGGCATGCTGATCGTGCTGACCATTTCCAACACCCAGATGACGAGTGTTCTTGAGCGCACGACCGAAATTGGGACGATCATGGCGATGGGCCAGCACAGTTCTCGCGTGTTGCAGATCTTCCTCATCGAAGGCTTCCTGATCGGGATCATTGGTGGCGTGACCGGCGTGTCAACGGGATACCTGTTGGCAACCGTGCTTTCGATCGTCGGGATCCCGATGCCACCACCGCCTGGAATGATCGTAGGGTTTACTGCGGAAATACTCGTAAACGGGAAAATGGTGATCGACGCATTGCTTCTCGCTTTGGTGACGACCTTGTTGGCCAGCGTGCTGCCAGCACGAAAGGCCAGCCGAATGAACATCGTTGACGCCCTGCGCTGCAACCAGTGAAGAGGTTTGTTCCAGGGCGACTTGTGCTCGCCATGCGCAACATTTTCCGGCATCGAACACGGACAATAGCCACTTTGGCGGCAATCAGCCTCGGTGTCGCAAGCCTGATTATTGCTGGTGGCTTCGTTCGCGACGCGCTGGTACAACTGGGAGAAGCCACCATTCACTCACAGACGGGGCACATCCAGTTGACGAAAGAGGGTTTCCGCGCGAGTCGGGCGCGAGCCTCTGAATCGCACCTGATTGAGAATCCGGAACAAGTCAAGGCGCTGCTTACGGGATTGCCGGGGGTTGAGGAACTGGTCGCCAGGATAAATTTTTCCGGAATGGTGAACAACGGCAAGCGTGATCTTGGAATTGTCGGTGATGGTATCGAACCGGACGCAGAAGCAAGAATTGGCAGCTTCATGCACTATGTCGAAGGCCGCCCCCTGGCAGACCATGATGGCGATGGAATCGTTGTCGGAGAGGGCGTGGCGCGAACGCTCAACCTGGCAATAGGCGATCAAGTGACCCTGATTCTCAGTCTGGCCCAAGGAGCTGTAAACACGAGGGATTTTCGCGTGGTGGGCGTCTTTCAGAGTTTCTCCAAGGAGTTCGACGCGCGCGCGGTGAGGATTCCTCTGGCGGCTACACGCGAATTGCTCGATACGGAGTCGGCTCACGTCCTGGTCATGACGCTGAGCGATACGCAAGAAACGGCGCGCGCAGTCAACGCCGTGCGCGCACGTGTCGCCGGGTTCGGCATCGAGGTGCTCCCGTGGAAGGAACTGGCGGACTTTTACGAGAAGACAGTCGAACTCTATGACGCTCAGTTCGGCGTCCTGCGACTCATCATTCTCCTGATGGTGGTGCTGAGCGTAACCAACAGCGTCAACATGAGCCTCTTTGAGCGTGGGCGGGAGTTTGGCACCCTGCAGGCTCTGGGCAACAGGCCGGCACGAGTGTTTGAGCTGATCATGACCGAGAGCGCCCTGCTGGGTCTGCTTGGCGCCATCGGAGGAATGGTCCTGGCCGGAGTCGTGGCGTGGATTGTCTCGGCCATTGGCATCCCGATGCCTCCCCCCCCCAACTCCAACATGGGATACCTCGCCGTGATTCGTCTCACACCAGGTGATGTGCTCGGCGCTGGAGTGATCGGTCTTGTCGCCACATGCCTTGCGACAATCATTCCCGCTCGAAGGGCGTCCTGCCGACCGATCGTGGAAGCGTTACGGCACGGCACCTGATGCCATCACGCCATCTCATGACCAAGCCCTAACAACCGAAGGCAACCGGGAAACCCACCGACTGGCGGGAGCGCGTCAGATCAAGTTCCTGCCCCGAACAGCCGGCGGCGATCGGCGCGCCACGACAAGCGGGGAAGTCGCAGGAGACGTCTGACACTCAGACGATCACGCCGCCTCCGAGACAAACCCGGCTTTCGTAGATCGCCACCGACTGTCCGGGCGTCACCGCCCACTGCGGCTCGGCGAACCTGACCATACAACTGTCGACGCCAACGCGCTCCAATTCGCAGGGAGCGTCGGTCTGCCGGTAGCGCGTCTTGGCGGTATATACCCAGTGTGCATGCGGCGGTTCACCGGCCACCCAGGAAAGCTCCCGGGCGCTGAGTTCGTCGCTCTGCAGCGCCGGATGCGAGTGCCCCTGCACGACGTAGAGAATGTTGCGGAAAACGTCCTTGCGGGCGACAAACCAAGCGTCGTGATCACCCGTGTCGCCGCTCTTGCCACCCTTGACGCCACCGATGTGCAAGCCCTTGCGCTGACCGATGGTGTGATAGGCGACTCCATCATGCTCACCGAGCAGGCGGTCGTCGTCGAGGCAGCGAATTTCTCCCTTGGCAGGTGGCAGATACCGCGTCAGAAAGTCCTTGAACGGCCGCTCGCCGATGAAGCAGATGCCGGTCGAATCCTTCTTCAGAGCGACATGCAGACCCGCCTCTTCGGCGATCCTGCGCACTTCACGCTTGTACAGGCCGGCCAGGGGAAAAAGTGTGCTCGCCAGTTGCCGTTGATCGAGGCGATGCAGGAAGTAGCTCTGGTCCTTGTTGCCGTCCTCGGCCTTGAGCAACTGCCATTTCCCCTGGAATTCGCGCACGCCGGCATAATGCCCGGTGGCAATGCGCTCAGCCCCAATTTGCCGCGCGTGCTCGAGAAAGGCATTGAACTTGATTTCCGAGTTGCAGAGGACATCCGGGTTCGGGGTGCGGCCAGCCCGATACTCGTCGAGGAATCGAGCAAAAACGCGCTCCCTGTACTGTTTGGCAAAATTCACCGCCTCGACTTCGATGCCGAGGGTGTCGGCCACGCTCATCACGTCGACCAGGTCCTGTCGCGATGAACAATACTCGTCGGTATCGTCGTCCTCCCAGTTCTTCATGAACAGGCCGTGCACCTGCCAGCCCTGCCGCTTCAGCAGCAGGGCTGCGACCGACGAATCAACGCCGCCCGACAGACCGACGACAACGCTCTTTCCCTGGTTCATTCGGGTACCTCGCTAGCGTGGCGAGCCACGGGCAAATCCGCCGCCGGTCGCCCTGCCACTCCCGCTCTCCACCTGGCCTTCGCCATCCAGCCAGTTGGCCAGCGGCAGCACGGCCGCCGGGCGGCCATTGTCGCGAAACCAGCTATCGACGACAAAGCGCGCCGGTTCGCCGCCGTCCGCCGTCGGCGCTGCAAGCTCCTCGATCTGCGCCGAATAGTGCAACTCGAACAGATAGCGCACGCGCCATGCGGGCTCCGCGACCCGGTGGAAGTGCAGCCAGCCGTGATCTGCGAGCAGTTGCAGCAGGAGAGTCGTCGTCGTCGAGTGATCGATGCAGTCCATCCGCCCGTACACGCCGTCGTCGGCAAAGTTCCCGCCGCGGTCCGCCGAGATCGGCGACTGCTCGCCAGCCCAGGCAAGCAACTGGCCAATCGCCAGCGACAGCCGCTCCCGCTCCTCCTCGGCGTTGCGCGCGATACCGATGAGGTCACGCAACTGCGTCAGTTGGCTGTCGCTGTAGTGGACTTCCTGCTCGACCAGACAACCGTAGTTGTAGCAGACCCTGACCGAATCGGCCGAATCTGCCATGGCGGCCGACGCCAGGCCGCCCAGAATCAGGAAGCTCAGCCAGCGCATGCGCAGTGTCGCAAGAGCTCCAGCGGATAACGCCGACCAGCCAGCCAGTCCTCGATGCAGCGCAGAACCAGCGAACTGCGATGCCGCGCCTGCACCGCCCGTATTTCGTCGAGCGTCAGCCAGTGTGCGGCCAGGATGCCCTCGTCGAGCGTCCGTCCCGGATCGTGGGCGGTAATCTCGCCGCCGAAAGCGAAGCGCAGGTAGGTCACGTCACGTGCCTCGTTGCGGTAGTTGTAGATCCCGACCAGGTATTGTGGCAGCAGCGTACAGGCCGTTTCCTCAAGAGTCTCGCGAATCACGGCGGCAATCAGCGACTCGCCGCACTCCAGATGGCCAGCCGGCTGATTGTAGCAAATGCCATATTCGGTTGCTTCCTCGACGAGCAGGAACCGACCATCGCGTTCGAGCACCGAAGCGACCGTGACGTTGGGTTTCCAGACCATGGCAAAGGCTTTGCGGGGTGGCAATGGCGCCATTTTACCGCCAACCGGGGGGCGAAATCGGCTAGAATTTTGGCTTCTGGTTTCCAGCAAAGGGAGAGAAGACCATGTCCATGGCGGATCGCGATGGCTTCATCTGGTACGATGGCAAGCTGGTGCCCTGGCGCCACGCGACGACCCACGTCCTGACCCACACGCTGCATTACGGCATGGGTGTTTTCGAGGGAATCCGCGCCTACAAAGCCGAACAGGGCACCGCCATTTTTCGTCTCGCCGAGCATACCGACCGGCTCTTCAACTCGGCATACATCTTCCAGATGAAGATGCCGTACGAGAAGGAAGCGCTGATGGAAGCGCAAAAGGAAGTGGTGCGCGCCAACCAGCTCGAATCGTGCTACATCCGGCCGATCGTCTTCTATGGATCCGAGGCAATGGGCATCGCCGCCACTTCAGTCAGCACACACGTCGCCATCGCCGCCTGGCCATGGGGCGCCTACCTCGGCGCCGAAGGCATGGAAAAAGGCATCCGCGTCAAGACCTCGTCGTTCACTCGCCATCACGTGAATGTGAACATGTGCCGATCGAAGTCCGTCGGCACCTACACCAACTCGATCCTGGCCCACCAGGAAGTCGCGCACGACGGTTACGACGAGGCACTCCTGCTCGATGTTGATGGGTACGTCGCGGAAGGAGCCGGCGAGAACGTATTCATCGTGAAGAAGGGCAAGCTATATACCCCGGATCTGACTTCCTGCCTCGAAGGAATCACGCGCGATTCCGTCCTCCAGCTTGCCGACGAACTGGGCATACCGGTGATCGAGAAGCGGATTACTCGTGACGAGGTCTATTGCGCCGACGAGGCTTTCTTCACCGGGACCGCTGCCGAGGTGACACCCATTCGCGAACTCGACAATCGCCAGATCGGTACGGGCCAGCGCGGCCCGATCACTACCAGAATCCAGAGTCTGTTCTTCGACTGCGTAAACGGCCGCGTCGCGGGGCATGCGGACTGGCTCGCCTACGTCTGAACTTTGCAAGGTTGCCAACATGTCTCAGAAGACCCAGAACCCGATCGAGGTCACCGCAGAGGACCTGCCCTTGCACTGCCCGACCAAGGATGCCCCGCTGTGGGCCAGGCATCCACGTATCTTCCTGGACATTGCGCACAGCGGCGAGGCAGTGTGCCCCTATTGCAGCGCCCACTATGTGCTCAAGGGCGAACTACCCAAGGGACAGCACTGATTGCCGGCTGCGCCAAGCCGGCCGCGCAGGGAACGAGCGGGGCAACAGAGAAGATCGGCCGTGCGGTAGATTCCGTCACCAGATCCGAGCCGCCCAGCATGAAGGCACTCATCGTCGCGCCGTCCTGGATCGGCGACACTGTGCTGGCCCAGGCGCTGTTCATCCGCCTGCACGAGCACACTCCCGGCCTGCAGCTCGACGCACTGGCACCGGGCTGGGTCGCACCGGTGCTCGAACGCATGCCGGAGATTGCCGAGGTGATCGAAAGTCCTTTCGCGCACGGCGAGCTGTCACTGAAAGCGCGCCACCGAATCGCCCGCCGACTGGCGGAAGGTGGTTATCGACGCGCCTACGTTCTGCCGAATTCGCTCAAGTCGGCGCTGATCCCGTTTTTTGCCGACATTCCCGAGCGCATCGGATTCATCGGAGAAAAGCGTTACGGACTGATCAACCGTCGCCACACACTGAACAAGGCGCTGCTGCCGCAAATGGCCGAACGCTTCGCGCAACTCGCCGAGGAACCCGGCGCACCGCTGCCGAGACCACTTCCGCCACCTCGTCTGAGTTCCAGCAGCGCACAACGGGCGGCCGCAGTCGCCGCGCTCGGCGTCGACTTCCCCGACAAACTGGCAGTCTTCTGCCCCGGTGCCGAGTACGGACCCGCCAAGCGCTGGCCGTCGCGGCACTTCGCGGCACTGGCCAATTCGCTGGCAAGTCTGGGCTACGCGGTCTGGCTGCTCGGTTCAGCAAAGGATCGAGCGGTTGGCCAGCAGATCGTCGACCAGGCTGATCCGGCCGGCCCGCCACGCAATCTGTGCGGCAGCACGTCGCTGACCCAGGCCATCGACCTGCTGGCCGCAGCGACGCTGGTCGTCTGCAACGATTCCGGTCTGATGCACGTCGCTGCCGCGCTCGGCCGACCGCTGATTGCCGTCTACGGATCGTCGTCACCCGAATTCACCCCTCCCTTGTCGGCGCAAGCGACGATCGTCAGTCTGGCGCTCGAATGCAGTCCCTGTTTCCAGCGCGAGTGCCCGCTGAGGCATTTCGATTGCATGAACAAGCTCGACCCGCAGCGCGTCCTCGACGCCTGCCTCGCCAAGGCTCGCGCATGATCGTCATTTTCGCCACTCCCGAGGATGTCGAAGCGGCCTTCTACGAGGCGATCGCCCGCGCCGACCTCACTGCCCTGATGAGCGTCTGGGCCGACGACGAGGAAATCGTCTGTATCCACCCGACCGGCCAGCGCCTGACCGGTGCCGACGCGATCCGCGAAAGCTGGCGCAGCATTTTCGCCAACAACCCGCGCCTGATGGTTCGCCTGTCGCGTGGCGTACGCTGGAACGGGATGCTGCTCTCCGTGCACAACGTCGTCGAAACGCTCTACGTCGGCGACGAGCGCAAGCCACACGGACCGATGCTGGCGACCAACGTCTTCCTGCGCGGCGCCAGCGGCTGGCGACTGCTCGCACATCACTCGTCGAGCGCGGCCGACCGCGAATCGGCCACGGGCGAGGAAAATGGCGCACGCACTCCGCGGACGCTGCATTGACCGCGTACCGTGCGCCGCGCTGGCTGCCCGGCGGCCACGCCCAGACCATCTACCCGCTGCTGATCCGGCCCGATCCGCTGCCTTATCACCGCGAGCGCTGGGACACCCCGGACGGGGATTTCATCGACCTCGACTGGAGCCCGGCGCCAGACGCCTCCCAGCGACCGTTGCTGGTGCTCTTTCACGGACTCGAAGGCAGTTCCAACAGTCATTACGCGGTCAGCCTGCTGCGTGCCGCGACGCCACTCGGCTGGATCGGTGTGGTGGTGAACTTTCGCGGTTGTTCGGGAGAAGGCAATCGCCTGCCTCGCGCCTACCATTCCGGCGACAGCGACGAGATCGACTGGATTTTGCGCCGGCTGCAAGAGCTGCACCCGGATCGTCCGCGCTACGCCGTAGGTGTTTCGCTCGGCGGCAACGCACTGCTCAAGTGGCTCGGGGAACGTGCTGCTGGCGCCGCCGACGTTCTCCGGGCGGCCGCCGCGGTCAGTGCACCGCTCGACCTCGCCGCCTGCGGCCACCATCTGGCGCGGGGGTTCAACCGCATCTACACTCGCCACTTCCTGCGCACCCTGAAGCGCAGTGCCGCCGAAAAGCTGCATCGCTACCCCGGCCTGTTCGACGAGCAGCGGATGTCGGTAGCAAGCAATCTCTGGGAATTCGACGATGTCGTGACGGCGCCACTGCACGGCTTCGCTGGCGCCGACGATTACTGGCTACGTGCATCGAGCAAGCCGTGGTTGATGAGCATCCGGCTGCCAACGCTGCTGATCAATGCCCAGAACGATCCGTTCCTGCCGGCACACGCGCTTCCCACACCGTCGCAGGTGGCGCCCAGTGTGCGGCTCGAACTGCCGCGCCAGGGTGGCCACGTCGGTTTCGTCACGGGCAGCCTGCCGGGGCGACTCGACTGGCTGCCGCAACGCATCCTCAACTACTTTCGGTACGAGGTCTGACATGATCGCTCCCCTGCCCCGTGAAATCTTCAAGGCCTACGACATTCGCGGCATCGTCGGCCGCACCCTGACCGCCGATGTCGTCCGCCGCATCGGCCACGGACTTGGATCGCTGGCAGTGGAACGTGGCCAGCGGGCGATTGCCGTCGGTCGGGACGGCCGCCTGTCGGGACCCGAGCTGGCGGCGGCGTTGAGCGACGGAATCCGCATGGCCGGCATCGACACGGTGGACGTCGGTTGCGTGCCGACGCCGGTGGTGTACTTTGCTGCCCACGAACTCGGCTGCCAAAGCTGCGTGGCAGTCACCGGCAGTCACAATCCGCCGGACTACAACGGGCTGAAGATGGTGATCGGCGGCGAGACGCTGGCCGGCGATGCGATTCAGGGAATCCGGCAGCGAGTCGATGCCGGCCAGCTTTGTCAGGGCGCCGGCCAGGCGAGCAGCGCCGACGTCCGGCCCGCTTATCTCGCGCGCATCACTGGCGACGTCCGCCTGACGCGGCCGCTGAAACTCGTCGTCGACTGCGGCAACGGCGTCGCCGGCAGCATCGCGCCGCAGCTCTTCACTGCGCTGGGTTGCGAACTGGTCGAACTGTTCTGCGAGGTGGACGGCAATTTCCCCCACCACCATCCGGATCCATCGCGCCCCGAAAACCTGCAGGATGTCATCCGGCTTCTGCACAGCACCGACGCCGAAATCGGGCTCGCCTTCGACGGCGACGGCGACCGGCTCGGGGTGGTCACCAAGGACGGAGAAATCATCTATCCGGATCGTCAGCTCATGCTCTTTGCCGCCGACGTCCTCGCCCGCTGTCCCGGACAGCAGATCATCTACGACGTCAAGTGTACTCGCCGACTGGCACCGTGGATTCGCGAGCATGGTGGCGAACCGCTGATGTGGAAGACCGGCCACGCGCTGGTCAAGGCCAAGCTC
This sequence comes from Accumulibacter sp., assembly GCF_023806565.1. Lineage (GTDB taxonomy): Bacteria > Pseudomonadota > Gammaproteobacteria > Burkholderiales > Rhodocyclaceae > Accumulibacter. The sequence goes on from NZ_JAMTDV010000127.1 coordinate 19,886, forward strand.
AGGGAAACCGGTGCGCCACTGGCTGGAGAAATGAGCGGTCACGTGTTTTTCAAGGAACGCTGGTTCGGCTTTGACGATGGTCTCTACGCGGCTGCCCGCCTGCTCGAAATTCTTTCCCGCGCGCGCGACGCCAACGCGGTGTTGAAAGCGCTGCCGGACAGCAGCTCGACGCCCGAACTGAACATCGCGATGCGCGAAGGCGAGCCCAGCGCGCTGATCGACGAACTGCAGAGGAACGCGCGCTTCGAGGGTGCACGCGAAATCATCACGATCGACGGTTTGCGCGTCGAGTACGCGGACGGCTTCGGCCTGGCTCGTCCGTCGAACACCACGCCAGTGGTCGTGCTGCGGTTCGAAGCCGACAGCAGCGGTGCGCTCGAACGCATCCAGGCGGATTTTCGCCGCGTTCTGCGCGCAGCGCGCCCCGACCTGGCGCTTCCCTTCTGACGCCACTGCACACGCGAATGCTTGCTCGCCATGAGTGAACCGGCCCGTCCAACGGCTTTCCTGTTCCGGCAACCGATCCTCGATCGCGAGCAGGCGCTCGCCGGCTACCGGCTGTCGTTCCGCGGCAGCGAAGAACTCCCGGAAAGCAATGCCGCCGCTGCCCTGTGCGCCACCTACGGCGAGCTCGGCATGCAAAGCGCACTCGGCCATCGCCGCGCGTTCCTCGGCATCGATACCGATTTTCTGCAGCAGGACGCGATCGAGCTGCTGCCGCCGACTGGCGTCGTTCTCGAACTCCTTGTCGACGAACCGCCGAACCAGGCGATGCTGAAGCGTTGCGACCGCTTGCGCGACCGCGGCTACGCACTCGCACTCACCGACTACCGCGGGATCGACCCGCGCAGCCGCCCGCTGCTGCCAATGGTCGAGGTAATCAAGATCCGCGTTGGTGCAGCCGACGAAGACGAACTCCGCAATCTTGCCGGTTCCTTGCGCAAGTTGCCGGTACGACTGTTGGCCCAGGATGTCGACAGCCATGAGCAGCTGCAGCGCTGCTGCCAGCTCGGCTTCGAGCTTTTCCAGGGGCGCTACTTTGCGCAGGGCGAAATCGTCAGTGGTCGCCGTCTTTCCGCGTCACAATTGGCCCTGATCCGCGTGCTCGATCTCGTCGAACGCGACGTAGAGACGCCGGTAATCGAAGACGCCTTCAAGCACGAGCCAGCCCTGACGCTCAATCTGCTGCGCATCGTGAACTCGGTAGGGCACCGTGGCAGCCGTCTCTCGCAACCCGTGACCTCCTTGCGCCACGCCATCACGCTGTTTGGCAGGCGGCAGTTGCGACGCTGGTTGTCACTGCTCCTCTTCGCCCCCGCTCACGGCGCCGCCGACCCCGCCTGCTCGCCACTGCTGCAAGTGGCCGCCCTGCGCGGACGCATGATGGAACTGCTGCTCGAGGCCGGACCGCCCGGATCTCATCGCAATCTCGCTGAACTCGCTTTCCTCACCGGCATCCTGTCGATGATGCCGGTCGCGCTTGGACTGCCGATCGAGGAAATTCTCGAACAGATCGCAGTCGATAGCGAAGTGCGCTCGGCGCTATGCCAATACGATGGGCTGTTGGGGAAACTGCTGGCGCTGTTGCAATGCTTCGACAACGACGACGCCACGGGCTGCGACCGGCTGCTCGCGGTACTGCCACCCTCCCTGGCCCTCGACCGACAAGACCTGAACATCGCGCTGAGCATGGCACTGCGCTGGTTGAACGGCGACGGCGATTAGGCGTCGGTCAGCGCCCGTCGGCAGAATGCTGCGGTTGCGGATCAGAGCAACTCGTCCGTGACGCAACCCGTGATCGCCGCGGGCAGATGTTCTTCGGGCACCTCGATGGTTTCCGTGCCCGACTTCCCGGTACGCGAGATGCGGTAGCTGAATCCGTCGCGCATCGCCGATACGCCGACCTTGCCCGCAGCCTTGAACAAGGCTTCCAGGGTGCGCCGATCTGCCTCGGAAAGGCTGGCCAAGGCGACCTGTCCGCGACTCCGGATGCGCGCACCGGGGCCGCCGAAGCCAGCCAAGCCGCCGATACGTTCGACGACGAGTACTTCCATATCGTGCGGCTCCGCCGTGCGCCCGGGATTACAGGCCGACGGCGACCCAGGCGCCGTTAACGGCAGCCAGCACAGCACGATCGCCAGGAAACATGCTCTTGGCCAAGGTCCGAGTGCGATTCGCAAAGGTCTTCATTTTCATGTTCGGTTGCGGAGCAAATCCGGTCAAGGCCTTGTACCAAATCTTTCCGGCCTTGTCCCAGCTATTCCCGCCGATCGCGGTCGCTGCCTTGTAAAACGCCAAGTTGGGAATCCCGCTGCTGTAATGCGGATCCATGCCGTTCTTGTACTGCGAATAATGCGTGGGCTGCGGCGCCAGGCAATGCGCGGCGGCCGGATTCGCCATGTCGCGCAGGCAGGTGTACCCCTTCGCAATCGCGTCGGGACCCATGATCTCCTTGCCAATCAACCAGTCGGCCTGAGCGACCGTCTGTTTTGCGCGCCACTGCCTAAACATCGATCCGAAGACATCGGAAATACTTTCATTCAGCCCACCAGCCTCGTTGCTGTAGGCCAGTTGCGAACTGAACTGGGTGACTCCATGCGTGAGCTCGTGGCCGATGACATCATCGGCGCGCGTGAAATCGACGAAGATCTTCCCGTCGCCATCGCCATAGGTCATCTGGTTGCCGTTCCAGAAGGCATTGTTGTAGTTGACGCCGAAGTGGATCGACGACATCAGGGTCTTGCCGGCACCATCCACCGAGTTGCGACCAAACAGCGTCTGATAGAAATCGGCAACCGCCCTGGTCTCGACGAACGCGGTCTTCGCGGTGATGTCACTGGATGTCCCGGGATTCGCCACCGGCGCCCCCGGCAAGGTCGTCGAGTGGTTGCAGTTGTAGACGGTCACCGCCGGCGGCGTCACCGCCTGAGCGCCACTGACCAGCATGTTGCGGGCTGCCGCCGACAGTCTGGTCTGTACGCTGCGCACCTTGCGCCATTCGTTCTCGAACTGGGCAGCGTCGGCAAACGCCTTGCGCTGCGACTCCGTCAGATCGAGGTCCTTGGCGAATCGATCGAGAACATCTTTCGGGATGATGAAGCATTGGCAAACCATGGCGATCTCCTTGGAGAGAAGGGAGAGATGGACGAAATCGACGCGATGGCACGCAAGCTCGCGAGCTTGGCACTCTGCCGGCGCCGAATGCCTTGGCGCCGAGTTGCCGGCCACTGCGCACTGCCGGACGAAATCGAATCGCAGCCGCAAAACCCGGTAAACGATCTGACGACTGAAAACTAGTGGCCACGAGTGCCCCTGTCAAAGCGATTTTACTTATGCGGGAAGTCGTCGCTCGGCCAGAGCGCCGAGCGGAAGAGTTGCATCGGGGATCCGGGATCGTGCGCGCCATCCGGCGCGACAGTCAGGATTCCGGGCGAGATTCCGAATTCCGGAGTTCTCGTTCGAGAAAATAGTTCAGCGCCGTACGCAGTGCAGCGATGGCGGCCAGCTGCCCGATGTCGTTCCAGCTCGGTGCAATCGCCGTCTTCAGTATGTCGGCACCAAGCAGCAGTTCCAGAGCCAGGGCCAACGACTTGCCAAGGTCGAGCCGGATGCGCATGCGCGGGACATGGCCGGTGAGCTTCGAAGCACTGTCCCTGACAAATTGCACGAACGCCCTGAGTGAAGCCAGACAGATGATTACCGCAGCCATCCCTTCGATCAGTTGCGCCAGTTCGAGCGTCGCCGTCTTGATCAGTTCTTCCATTGCATCGCCGACGATTCAGTCGTGACAGGTTCAGCAGGGCGACCAGGAGGCATGCGGCGGGCCAACCAGTCGCCGACTGCGAGCCCGGTCCCGAAATCCCAGGCTTTGAGCTTCTCCGGCGCAATCAGGCGGAACTCGGCGAGTTCTTCGTTGAGGCGGATCGCGCCGTCGGCAAGCACGTGATAGGCTATGATCACTTCATGCTTGCGCGAAAAGGGGTAGACGCCGATCAGCGCGAGCGCCGAAACTTCCAGTCCCAGCTCTTCCCTGACCTCGCGTACGACCCCGGCCGTCGGTTCCTCGCCACGTTCGAGAAAGCCGGTGATCAACCCGAATGCGCCGCTTGCCCATGCCCGGTTGCGCGCAAGCAGGATGCGGCCGCGGTACTCGACGAGCGCGGCGAGTACTGGCGCCGGGTTGTCCCAATGTACGAATCCGCAATCGGCGACGCAATGAAGCCGAGGCAGACCGCCGACGTCGCGTGGTTCGAGGCCGGCACCGCACAGCGGACAGAAACGCCAGACGTTCACGCCGGATCCGCGGCCAGTTCGCGAACATCCGCGACCAGGCGATCGACGGTTTCGGGAGTGGTGTCCCAGCCACACATGAAACGTGCACCGCCGGCCGCGATGAAATTGTAGAAAAGCCAGCCGCGAGCGCGCAAACCCGCCTCGACGCGGCTTGGCAGGCGCACGAAAACGCCGTTCGCCTGCACCGGGAAGAGCGTCGGCAACCCGGTCGACTCCGCCAGGCCGGCTGCCAGCCGCCGCGCCATCGTGTTGGCGTGCGCCGCATGCCGCAGCCAGGCGCCGTCTTCGAGGATTCCCAGCCAGGGCGCGGAGAGAAAGCGCATCTTCGAGGCCAGTTGGCCCGCCTGCTTGCAGCGGTAAGCAAAGTCGTCGGACAATCCGCGGTCGAAGAAAATCACGGCCTCGCCGACCGGCAATCCCATCTTGGTGCCCCCGAAACACAGCACATCGACACCTGCCCGCCAGCTTACTTCGGCCGGACTCAACCCGAGGCCGGCGACGGCATTGGCGAAGCGCGCCCCATCCATATGCACGCGCAGGCCATGATCGCGCGCCGTCTCGGCGATCGCGCGCAGTTCGTCGGGACGGTAGACCGTGCCGACTTCGCTGGCCTGCGTCAAGGTCACCACCTTCGCCTTGGGATAGTGGATGTCAGTGCGCCGGGTCACCACTTCGACGATCGACGCCGGCGTCAGCTTGCCCTGTTCGCCAGCTACCGGCAGCAGCTTGGCGCCATTGGAGAAAAACTGCGGGGCACCGCATTCGTCCGTGTCGACATGCGCCAACTGGTGGCAGACGACGCTGTGGTAGGGCTGGCAGAGCGCCGCCAGCGCCAGCGAATTGGCGGCCGTGCCATTGAACACGAAATAAACGTCGCAGTCGGTCTCGAACAGTTCGCGCAGGCGGTCGGCGACGCGCAGCGTCCACTCGTCGTCGCCATACGAGCGGACATGGCCGTCGTTGGCCGCCAACAGTGCCCGCAAAGCTTCCGGGCAGATACCGGCGTAGTTGTCGCTGGCGAAATGTTGCATCACGGACGCCGATCGCCGCTTCTGGCGATCACAGCCGCTGCCCGACCCAGTTCGGCACGGCGGCCAGCGCCCCCGGCAGCCTGACCGGATCGTTCCCGCCGCCCTGCGCCATGTCGGGCCGGCCGCCGCCCCTGCCGCCGATCTGCTGCGCCACCATATTTACCAGTTCACCAGCCTTTACCCTGCCAGTAAGGTTGGCGGTAACGCCAGCGATCAGCGTGACCTTGCCGTCGCTGGTCGAGGCGAGGACGACGGCGGCGCTCTGCAGCTTGTCGCGCAGCTTGTCGATCGTCGAACGCAACGCGTTGACGTCGGCGCCTTCCATCACCGCGGCGAGGACTCGGGCGCCCTTGACCTCTACCGCCTGCGCCAGGAGATCGTCGCCTTGTGCCGACGCCAGTTTCGCCTTGAGACGCGCCAGTTCCTTCTCGAGCGAACGCACGTTGTCGAGCACCTGCGCGAGCTTCGCCGGCAGTTCGCCGACCGGAGCCTTGAAAGCCGACGCCACATCTGCGAGAGTCACTTGCTGCTGCTGCACCAATTCCAGTGCCCGATCGCCAGTCACCGCCTCGATGCGCCGAACGCCGGCAGCGATCCCGGTCTCGGCAATGACCTTGAACAGGCCGATATCGCCAGTCCGCCGGACGTGAACACCGCCGCAAAGCTCCTTCGATGAGCCAATGGTGAGCACGCGCACTTCATCGCCGTATTTTTCGCCGAAGAGCATCATCGCGCCCGATCGCCGCGCGTCCTCGATCGGCATGATGCGCGCCTCCGTCGCAACGTTGGCAAGAATCTCGTGGTTGACCCGGATCTCGACGCGCCGAATCTCGTCCGCCGTCATCGGCGCGGTATGTGCGAAGTCGAAACGCGTCTTTTCGGCATCCACCAGCGAGCCCTTCTGCTGTACGTGGTCGCCCAGCACCTCGCGCAGCGCCTTGTGCATCAGGTGCGTCGCCGAATGGTTGCGCACGGTGCGGGCTCTCGCCAGCACGTCCACGCTGGCGGCAACGCCATCGCCGGCGCGCAATACACCAGTCCGGACGACGCCCTGGTGGCCGAAGACGCTCGCCTGAATTTTCTGCGTATCCTCGACGGCAAAAATGGCTTGCCCGCTCTGGAGAGTCCCCCGATCGCCGACCTGACCACCGGATTCGGCGTAGAACGGCGTTTCGTCGAGAACGACGACGCCGACGTCGCCTTCCGCAAGCTCATCGACCGGACTGCCGTCGCGATACAGCGCCAGCACCCTGCCTCTGAATTCGAGCAGTTGGTAACCGTGAAAGGCAGTCGCCGGCCCGCTGTAGTCGAGCGCCGCCGCCATCCTGAACTTGCCGGCGGCACGCGCCTGCTCCTTCTGCTGCGCCATCGCGGCGTCAAAGGCGGCGACGTCCACACGGACGCCGCGCTCACGGCAGACATCGGCCGTCAAATCGAGCGGAAACCCGAAGGTGTCGTGCAGCTTGAACGCCGTTTGACCATTGAAGACGCCCTTGCCGCCCATGGCCGCGAGCTCGTCTTCGAGGATGCTCATGCCGTGCTCGATGGTCTCGAAGAAACGAACCTCTTCCTGTCGCAGTACCTCGGTGACGCGCGCCTCGTTGCTCGCCAGCTCCGGGTAGGCAGCGCCCATTTCGGCCACCAGATCGGGCACCAGGCGATGGAAGAACGCCGCCCGGGCGCCGAGCTTGTAGCCGTGCCGGATGGCGCGCCGAATGATCCGCCGCAGGACGTAGCCCCGGCCCTCGTTGCCCGGAATGACGCCGTCGGAAATCAGGAAGGAACAGGCACGAATGTGATCAGCCAGCACCCGCAGTGATGGGCTGTCGAGATCGTTGGCAGCCGTCTCGCGCGCGGCGGCGGCGATCAGGCGCGCGAACAGGTCGATTTCGTAGTTGCTGTGCACATGCTGCAGCACGGCTGCCATGCGCTCCAGACCCATGCCGGTATCCACCGAGGGCTTGGGCAGCGGGTGCATGACGCCTGACTCGTCGCGATTGAACTGCATGAAGACGTTGTTCCAGATTTCGATATATCGGTCACCGTCTTCGTCCGGCGAACCGGGCGGTCCGCCGGGAATTCCTTCGCCGTGGTCGTAGAAAATCTCGGTGCATGGACCACAGGGCCCCGTATCCCCCATCATCCAGAAATTGTCGGAAGCGTAGCGTGCGCCCTTGTTGTCACCGACGCGCACCACTCGTTCCACCGGCATCCCGATTTCGCGGGTCCAGATATCATGCGCTTCGTCGTCCTCGGCATAGACCGTGACCCACAGGCGATCGGGAGGCAATCCATAGACGTCGACCAGCAGTTCCCATGCGTAACGAATCGCGTCGAGCTTGAAGTAATCACCGAACGAGAAGTTGCCGAGCATTTCGAAAAAGGTATGGTGACGCGCCGTATAGCCGACATTCTCCAGGTCGTTATGCTTGCCGCCGGCACGCACGCACTTCTGCGCGGTGGTCGCGCGCAGGTACGGACGCTTGTCGAAACCGAGGAAAACATCCTTGAACTGGTTCATGCCGGCATTGGTGAACAGCAGCGTCGGGTCGGCTTGCGGCACCAGCGAGCTCGAGGGGACGATGCGGTGGCCCTTCGCCTCGAAAAACTTCAGGAACTTCTCGCGAATTTCAGCGCTTTTCATCGTGCTCCATCCCGCCCATGGGCTCGTTCAAGGAGCCGCGATTCTAACTTGAAAGTCCGCTTCACGACCCGGGCAATCTCCCCTTCGCGAGAAACGTGTCAACAGGCAACGACCAAGGATCGGTCGGGCAGACGAGACTAGCGGTCGATGATGCGATCGATACGATCGCTGAACACCCCTGCGACTCCGCGCCGAAAAAGTTGAGCCGCGGTCAGCGGTTCGTCGACCGTATAGCAGAGCACCGGAATCGCGTGCTCGCGTGCCTCGTTCAGCAGATCGTCGTCGAGGAAGGTTGCGGCACAATGCAGGGTGCAAGCTCCGAGAGCGTCGACACGTGCCGGCCAATCGGCTGGCGGGCATTCCCACAGGCTACCGAGCGGAAGGTCGGGGGCGGCGGCGCGGGCGGCGGCGAGTGCCGTCTCCGAGAACGAGGAAACCAGCGGCAGTTCGGCGCCGGCCCACAGGGCAAGTACGCTGCGGCCGACGATCTCGCCGGTGCGCGCCTCGAAGCCTGCTGCCGGCTTGATTTCGACATTGGCCGAGAGACCCAGCTCCCGACACACCCGCGCTGCCGCCGCCAGCGTCGGCACCGGTTCGCCAGTGAACGCCGGATGCCGATGAGCGCCAGCGTCGAGCTGGCGCAAGTCGGTGTCGTGCGTCTCGCACATCGAGCCCGATCCGTTCGTCGTGCGCTCGAGCGTCTCGTCGTGCATCAACCACGGCGACCCATCGGCCGACAGCATGACGTCGAACTCGACCGCACGCAGGCCCAATCGCGCGGCGACGTGCAGCCCGGCCAAAGTGTTTTCCGGCGCCAGCGCACCGCCGCAACGGTGCGCGAAGACGCGCGGCACGCGCCAGCCGAGGCGCGGACGAATCATTTCTTCGGCGTTTGTGCCTTGCCCTTCGTCTGCGCTTCCGGCTTCGCCGCCAGAATCAGGTTGCCCCGTTGCACGGCATCATCCAGCGCCTGTTTGGGAGCCTTCTTGCCCGCCCAGGCAGCTTCCAGTTCTTCTTCTGTGACCAGTCGCACCTTCTCGATATCGGAAACGCGCAGCGCGCGCAGCGCATTCGGGCCCTGCAACTGCGCATAGGCGACCTTGAGCCCGGCGGCATCGGCTTGCAACAGCTTGCTGCCGGCGGCCGCGCGCGCCGCCGCGGTCATCGGCAGGAAGCCGGCCGCGGCGCTGAGTTCGACCTGCAGATCGGGTTCCATCAGGAAACTGACGAATTGCGCGACCCCCTTGTACTCGACCGGCTTCTGGCCGGCACCGACCCACAGCGAATAGCCGCCGGCGAGCGTCTGCTGCGGTGTGCCCGGAACGTCATCGTGATACGGCAGCGCAGAAACCCCGGTCTCGATCTTGCGGTTTTCATGCAGCGGACCGTAGAGCGAGGAGGAGCTGGTCAACATCGCGCATTCCCCCGCAGCAAAACGATTGTCCGCTTCGTCGCGGCGACCGAAATAGAGGAAGAATCTGGCCTTCGCCCAGGTGGTCAACATCGCCGTGTGCTTCACCTGGACGAGGCCGTTGAAGTTCAGATGGCCCTTGGCATCCGCCACCTCGACGCCATTCCACGCGCTCAGGTTGTCGATATGCACCCACGCCGGCCACGAGGTGGTATAGGGGCAGGTGCTGCCGGAGTCGGACAGCTTGTCGGCCGCTTTCTGCGCTTCCGCCCAGGTTTTCGGGGGTTTTTCCGGATCCAGACCCGCCTTGCGGAAAGCGCCCTTGTTAATGAACAACACCGGAGTGGACAGACCGATCGGCAGCGCGTAGAGATTCCCTTGCGCATCGCTCAGGCCGACGCGCAGCTCCGGCGCCAGCTTGGCGCCATCGAACGGGACGTTGGCTTCCTTCATCACCTGGTGCAACGGCTTGAAGGCGGCTTTCGCGGCCACGAAACGTGCCTGCTCCTCGCGGGTGACCAGATTGAGGTCCTTGGGTGGGTCGCCCTGCACCCGGCGCACGACCTTCACCTGGTAATCCTTCTGCCGCGCGTTGAAGCGTTCGACCAGCTTTTCGAGTCGCTCGGCGCGATCCTCGTCGAGCTGATGCGAAAGTTCGATCTCGGTCACCGCCGCCGCGACGGTCGAGGACGAAAAGGGAGTGGCGAAGGCAAGCAGCAGCGCAGCCGGGAGAATCTTGAGTAAGCGCATGGCAATCCTTTGTGGTGGCAAAGCCGCGATTATAGTGGCAGCCGCAAGCAATCGATCAATCGGCGCGCCGCGACAACCGCGAGTGTCCTCGGTCCGCCATCCCGACCAATCGCCGCCCGGCCCCCGGTTCGCGCGCTGCGGAGACTGCCCGTCGTCGCCCGGCAATGGTTACAATGTGCCTCTCTCCTCCCCTTCGCCCGGAGAACGTCGTGCTCGACCAAGCGCCCCGCTCGCTCCGCAACCTCCTGAAGGTCAGTTCGCTGCTGTTCGGCCTGAGCGGCTGCGATGTCGTCCAGCAGAAACTGGGGCTCGAGGCACCGGCGGTCAAGCTGGCTCGCCTCGAAGCGGACGGCAAGGCGGTCGGCGGCGCCTGCCGGCAGTCGGGCCGTGCAATCGAGGACTGTTACTCGATCTATTCGTGGTTGCCGAAGTCGGCGATCTACGATGGATGGCGCGACATGGACGTCTACATGCGCGAGAACAAGCTGGAAACGGTCGAACCGCAGTTGCCGCCACCGCAGCCGCCGGGCAGCAAGAGGAAGCAACCGCCGCCTGCCGCGGAAACTGCCGCCGAAGGCGCAGCGCAACCGAAATCGCCCGAGAAGAACTAGGCTCGCGGAAACTCACGGTGCGGGATTCGAATATCGCACATGCAGCGCATCGATATCGGCCAGCAGTGCCGGCGGCAGCTGCACGGTCACGGCGCCGAGGTTTTCTTCGAGTTGTTCCATGCTCGTGGCACCGATGATCGTGCTGCTGACGAACCAGCGCGAATAGACGAAAGCCAGCGCCAGCTGGCTTGGCGTCAGACCATGACGGCGTGCCAGTTCGACGTAGGCGGTGACAGCCGGAGCGACGTTGGCTTTCGCGTAGCGCTGACCGAAGCCGGCAAACTCGTTGATCCGGCCGGCCGCCCGGGGGTCGGCAAGATACTTGCCCGAGAGCGTGCCGAAAGCCAATGGGGAATAGGGCAGCAGGCTCACGCCTTCGCGGTGGCAGACCTCCGCCAGGCCGTACTCGAAGACCCGATTGAGCAGACTGTACGCGTTTTGCAGCGAAACCGGGCGCGGCAGACCGTGCTCGCGGGCCAGACGAACAAACTCCATGACGCCCCAGGGATATTCGTTCGACAGGCCGAAATGGCGGATTTTTCCGGCGCGCACCAGGGCGGACAGCGCTTCGAGCATGTCCAGGATGGCCGTTCCCTGGCGTTCCTTCGCCGGATCGAATTGCCACTGCCCAAACATCGGTTGGTTGCGTGCCGGCCAGTGCAACTGATACAGATCAATGTAGTCGGTACGCAGGCGCCGCAATGATCCTTCGACCGCAGAGCGCAAGCTGGCAAGATCGAAGTCCAGCCTGCCGCCACGGATCCAGTGCAGCCCGCGTGACGGACCACTTGCCTTGGTCGCCAGGATCACCCGCGTACGCTCCTGTCCGGCCAGCCACTTGCCGACGATCTTCTCGCTTCGGCCACAGGTGTCCGCGCGCGGCGGCACCGGATACATCTCCGCCGTATCGATGAAATTCACTCCTGCCGCAAATGCGCGATCGAGCTGGGTATGCGCTTCGGCCTCGCTGTTCTGCTGCCCGAAGGTCATCGTTCCGAGGCAGATCTGCGATACCTGCAGTGCGCTGTCGCCAAGCCGTGTCGTTTTCATGCTTCCTCTCCATCAGCAAACGGCGGCCACTGCCAAGACCGGCTCGCGCCCACCGCAGCGCAAGCCGATACAGCCATTGTAAGACTTCCAGCTTCCTCGTCTATAATGCCGACAGCAATCCGCGAACCGCCGATGGTCCGCGCAAGCGGCGGATACGATACACCAATTGGGATCTCTCGCCTGACCAGCAAAGCATGTCTGATCGCAGCCGTCCATCGCAAGCACTGCGAGCAAGCGTAGATCGTTTCGAGGTCTTGCGCGCCAGCAGGGAGCTGTTTCAGCGCCGGCTCAGGGAAATCGTGAAGCAGTCGGGCGTCGAAGATCCAGCGGCGCTAAGCGCATTTAGCCGCGAGGTCGGCGAAGCGCACGATCATCTGGCGGCAGCATCGAAGGCCAGCGAGAGCGGCGAGTCGGAAAGTGACTTCACTGCCTCGCGCCTGACCCTGATGGGCGACGACGAGCTCGAACTCGACATCAGCGTCCGCGGCATCGGCAGCCGTCTGCTGCCGGCCGGTGGCCGCAATCTGTGGCGCAGTCAACTTCGCTACATGACCCTGCTCGCGCGCCCGACGATGAGTGCCGCCGGCAATCCGGTCGGCCCCGAAGCGATCTGTCCGGGTCTGTGGGCCATCAGCCGACACGGCATCCGCCTCGAACAAACGCTCGCACTGCTCGCCAAGATCGAACAGGGGCTGGTTGCGGAGCTCCCCGGGCTGTATGGGGAAATTGACAGACTGTTGGCCAGTTACGGCATCGATCCGGCGCCGGGACAAAGTGTGCCGATCAGTTCCGCCGCCTGGTCGAATCCGGAGCGAGCGGCAAGCCAGTCGCCTCCCCGGCCTCCGGCGAACGCACTGTCCAGCCTGCAACAGGCGGTCGAGCGACGAATGGACGTCGATCAACTCGCCAGTCCACTACCGTTCACGGCCGCCGGCGGAACCAAATCGGGCAACCCGGCGCTCGACGCAGCCGCCTTGATCATGCTCAATCACCTGTTCGACCGCCTGAGCGCACTCGAGGCCAGGGAGGTCGGAAACGGCAACGGGATCGAGGCGAAATCGCCGCTGGGTGCGCTGAAGGCCCGGGATCTCGACCTGCCCCTGGGCAAACACGAAGCCGTGACGCTGGACACGATGGCGATGATCTTCGAGGCGATCTTCGACTCGGCCGAGCTGCCCGACGCGATCAAGGCAGCGATCGGCCGTCTGCAGATCCCCTTGCTCAAGCTGTCGATCGCCGATCCCTCGCTGTTTGCCGACGATCAGCACCCCGCGCGCCGGTTGATCAACCGCATGGCGCGAGCGGTCGTTGGCCTGCCGCACAATGCGGGCTCACAGCATCCGCTGTGCGAACGGATCGGTCGGCTCGCCGTTGCCGTCCGCCACACACTGGAAGAGAGTGGCGCCGCACTTGATCCGCATCTGGCCGAACTCGAAGCTTTGATCGCCGAGCGCGACCGGGCGATCCAGCAAGCCACTGCGACGCACGTACAACTGGTGGTCCAGCATGAAGCACGCCTGTTCGCCACCGAGCTCGCCGAGCACTGGCTGCGCGTCAGAGTGGCGAAGACCGATTTGCCGGAGATCGTTGCGTTTCTCGAAACATACTGGCTGCGGGTGATGGTTGCCGCCGCGGCGGATGGTGGCAGTCAGGGCGGGCGATGGCAGCGGGATAGCGCGACCGGCGACGACCTGATCTGGAGCGTGCAGCCAAAGGAAACCGGCGAAGAGCGCAAACGACTGGCAAGCCTGGCGTCGTCACTGCTCAGACGGATCGGCAGCGGACTGGACGAAATCGGTGTTCCGGCCGGCGAGCGCACCGCCTTTCTCAACACGCTGTTCGACCTGCAGACACGCGCCCTGCGCAGCCACGGACAGCCAGCGCCGCCGCGGTCATCGGCCGATCGGCGGCAGCCATCCGGAATTCCCTCTCCATCGAGCGGTGCATGCTTGCTGCAACGGGACGGCCAGCAGGTTCGCTATCTGAGAATGCCGGCCATCACCGGTTCTTCGGACCGGAAGCCCGTCGCCGAGTGGCAGGCAGGGGACTGGCTGCGCTTCCGGGTCTCCGACCAGCCGCCGATGTGCGGTCTCTGTTGCTGGCAGAGCCCTTCATCCGCAACCGTCCTGCTCTTCAACCCGGAATGGGGCTACGCCCTGGCCATGCCACGCGCCGCACTCGACCATCAGCTACGCTCTGGCCGGGCGCAGATCGCTTCACGCGTCGCGCTCTTCGACGCGGCCGCCGAGCGTGCGATCGGTCTTCTCGAGCGGCGCTGAGCAATGGCGAGGAATCGGCCGGACACCGTCGCAAAGCCGCGGCGACGAAGCGCGCGCGATGTATAATGCGCATTTCATGTCATTGACCGATCACCGATCTGAAGGCCCTGTCCATGCGTTTCGATGAACTCGGCCTGGCACCCGAATTGTTGCGCGCGATTGCCGACCAAGGCTATACCGGCGCAACGCCAATTCAGGCCCAGGCCATACCGGTGGTTCTCGCCGGTCAGGATCTCATGGGGGGAGCGCAGACGGGCACCGGCAAGACCGCGGCGTTCACTCTGCCGCTGCTGCAACGAATTCTCGCCTTCGCCAACTCCAGCCCCTCACCGGCCCGCCATCCGGTGCGCGTCCTGATGCTGGCGCCGACCCGCGAACTCGCGATTCAGGTACACGACTCGGTAAGGCGCTACAGCCGGTACGTGCCGATCCGCAGCAGTTGCGTCTTCGGCGGCGTCGACATCAAACCCCAGATCGCCGAGGTCCGCTGCGGAGTCGAGGTGCTGGTGGCGACGCCCGGGCGACTGCTCGATCTCGTCGAGCAGAAGTGTCTCAACTTCGGCAGCGTGCAGGCACTCGTCCTCGACGAGGCGGATCGCATGCTGGACATGGGCTTCATCCCGGACGTCACGCGGATCATCCGCTTGCTGCCCCAGCAACGCCAAAGCCTCCTGTTTTCGGCGACGTTCTCCGAAGAAATCAAGAAGTTGGCAGACGGGATGCTGAAGTCGCCGGTGCTCATCGAAGTTGCCCGGCGCAACACCGTGTCGGAAACGATCACCCACCGCGTCCATCCGGTTGCCGCCGACGCCAAGCGCGCGCTACTGGTCAGCCTGCTGAAGTCCGCCGATTTCAATCAGGTGCTGGTCTTCACCCGCACCAAGGTGGAAACCAACAAGCTGGCGCGCGACCTGCAACGGGCCGGAATCGCTGCCGACTCGATCCATGGCGACAAGAGCCAGCAGGATCGCCTGAAGGCGCTCGAAGCGTTCAAGGACGGATCGGTGCTGGTACTCGTCGCAACGGACGTCGCCGCGCGCGGGCTCGACATCGACGAACTGCCGCACGTGATCAACTTCGAACTGCCGCACACGCCGGAGGATTACATCCACCGCATCGGCCGCACCGGCCGTGCGGGCAAGCCGGGGACGGCGATTTCGCTGGTGTCGGCAAGCGAGGTACCGTACCTGGTCGAGATCGAAAAGCTGATCCGGATCAAGGTCGAGCAGGTGCCCGTCGCCGGCTTCGAGCCGGAATACGACTACACCTATCCACCCGGCGACAAGCGCGGCCATCGGCGGCGCCCGCCGCCTTCGCCAACAGCGCTGGCGCCACTGGCAGGCCCGCCGGCAGCGCGCGGCCAGCGCGCCCAGCGTGATGTGACGAACCGGTCGGCGAGCGGCGCACGTGTCCCGCACACCGCTGCCGACGGGTTCGATTTCAGCAAGCCCTACGAATGCGCGGAGCCGACGCCGGTGGCCGCGGCACTCGCCAATGACGGTACACCGCACCGCCGGGAACACCCGCACAAACCACGCCGCCCGGTAGCGGCGCTACTTGGCGGACTGGGAAGAAAGTAACCCCGCCGTGGCTGCGGGCGCGGACGTCGTCTGTCGTGCCGATGGCGACGCGTCCAGCATCTTGAGGACCGCAAGCGAAATGTTGTCGCCGTCTCCCTTGGCCAGCGCCCGCGCCCGCCCGACCAGCAGCTCGGCCGCCTCCCGCGCCGAGGCGGCACCAGCGATCACCCAACCCAGTTCCTGGTCGGTGAAGTAGGCCCATAGGCCATCCGAGCAGAGCAGGAAGCTGTCGCCCACCTGCGGACCCTCGCTCTCGCCAAGCGTGATCTTTGGCGGTTCGGCGCCACCCAGCGAGGTGAGCAGAATATTGCGGTTGGGGTGAACGACAGCCTGTTCCGGCGTGATTCTCCCCTGTGTGACAAGCTGTGCCACATAGGAATGATCGGTGCTGCGAAAGACCAGTTCATCGCCACGAAAATGGTAGAACCGGCTATCGCCACAATGCGCCCAACTTACCCGAGCGGGCTGCAGCAGCAGCATGACGGCGGTGCTGTGCGGGTCCTTTTCGTTCATGAAGCGCGACGCCTTGATCAGCGTATGCGCTTCGTTGATGCTCGACTCGAGCAGCGTGTGGGGTGCGTCGCTACGCGCAGAGAAACTTTCGAGATTGTTGCGCGCAGTGTGAATCACCTGCCGCGCGGCAATCACCCCACCCGTATGACCGCCCATCCCATCGGCCACCACCGCCAGAACCACTCCTCCCCCGCGCGGATGCGGCAGGATCGCTGCCCGGTCCTGCTGTTCGCGGCGATCGCCCTGATGCTGGGCGACACAGGCGTCAATGGCAATCGGCATGGCTCGTAGACGCGCCCATCGCAGGGTCTCGGAAGTTGGAAACAAATCTGGCGTGCGGCAGCAGTGTGGCAGGGCTCATGCACTCAACTCCACGGCCACCCGACTTCGACGACGCACGGCCGCTTCACAGCCGGATCCGGCGAAGTTCTTCGGGGCGGGGCAAATGATCACTGTCGTCCGGATGACGCTCTATGTACACCCGGTGCGCGACGACCACCACAGTATGCACGTCCTCCACACTCAGATCCGGGAAATTGTCACGCACGATGCGATACGCCAGGTGCTCCAGCGAGTGCCCGGACCAGCCCTGCCGCAGATCGAAAAACGGCTCGATCATCGCGAAAGCATCGTCGAACGCGGAACGCAGACGCGGATCCCCTCGACGTTCGCGGACCACTCCGGCCGACTGCACAGGCGCATCGCTCATCCCGTTTCCTTCCCGCGTCGTTGCCACCCCGGATACCACAGATCGCCGTCTGCATCCATCATCGCCAGTTCGCCGGTGAGACACCAACCGTCACCAACGAAGCGACTGACCGTCGCCGCCGGATCGTTCCAGTATTCCAGCATGATCGCCGGATCGTCTTCGCCATTGTACTGCCGATGCACCGCGATCTCGCCCGTCTCGCCTTGCGGCAGAAGCCTGCCCTGGCGATCGACGACCTCCACCCGATGCCCGGGGTAGGCTCTGCCCATCGCGCCCGGCTTCGCTGGCCAGCGTGCCGAGCAGTTACCGAGCACGTAGTGCAATTCGGTCTGCCCGAAAATCCGGTTGATCGGCACACCAAGCTTGTCGCGAGCCCAGCACGCCAGTGCGTCGTCGATCGGTTCGCCACCACTGACCAGGCTGCGCAGGTCCAGATCGTGAGCCAACCTTGGTTCGGGCATCGCCATCCGCAGCAATTGCAAGTCTGACGGCGTGAAAAAACAATTGCGGACGCCATACTTCTCGATCAGGGCGAAGGACTTTCCCGCCTCGAAGCTGCCGTTGTAGGCGAGCAGCGGCATGCCGAAATGCCAGGTCGGCAACAGCCCGCCGAAGAGCCCTGCGGGCGACGCCCAGTCGGTGGGCGACCAGAACAGATCCTGGGGCTGCGGATAGAAGTCGTGCGCACAGACGAAGCCACCCAGGCTGCCGAGCAGCGTCCGCTGCGCGAGCAGCACTCCTCCCGCCTCGCCGGCGGCAGGATCCCGGCTGCCACCGTAGAGGATCATCGCCGGATCGCCGGCCGCGGTCACGACCGGCGTGTACCGGGGAGACGCGTGTTCGAGCACTTCGACCCAGAGCCTGATGTCCTCGCCGGCAGCACAGCCGACGCCGAGCACGTGCCGCAATTGCGGCAATCGCTGACGGATTGCGCGCAGGCGTGGCGCAGCGATGCCATCGACGATGGCCACATGCGTGCCCGAATCCGCCAGCCGCCATGCGAGCGCGTCCGCGTCGAGAAAAGGCGACAGGGGAACCGCCAGCGCCCCCATCTGGCAGATCGCGACCAGCGTGATGGCCGCTTCCGGGCGTTGCGGCAGGACGATCGCGACCCGGTCGCGAGGCAGCGTCCCCAGTGCGGCAAGTACGTTGGCAAGCCGATTCGCTTCCCGCTGGATGTCCCAGAAAGTGTGCGCCGAGGTGAAACCATCGGCATCTTCGTAGTAGAGGGCGAAGCGGCTGCGTTCGTCGGCCCAGCGGCCGCAGACATCGACCGCCAGATTGAATCGCTCGGGAATCTGCCAGCGAAAGTTCTGACACAGTTCTGCGTAGCTGGTGGCCTGCCGATCGAGTTCCATGCTTTCCCGCAAACCCGCTCAGCCAACGCCGCGCAGGCGCTCGTCGATCAATTCGATCCAGTGCCGCACAGGCCGCCGACTGCCACTCTGCAAATGCCGTTGACAGCCGACGTGGGCGGTGACCAGCAAGGCAGGCGAACCGGCTCGCATCGCCGCCAGTTTTTGCTCGCGCAATTGCCGCGAGAGCTCCGGCTGGGTGATCGAATAGGTGCCCGCCGAGCCGCAGCACAGATGCCCGTCGGCGACCGGCGTCAGTTGGTAACCGGCGGCAAGCAGCAGTCCTTCGACGACACCGCGGATCTTCTGCGCGTGCTGCAGGGTACAGGGCGAGTGAAAGGCAACCCGCTGTCCGCCGCCCCGGCCGGTCTGCGCCAACAATACGAGCAGACGCTCTTGCTCGGCGACCATTACCTCGGAAACATCGCGCGTCAAGGCGGCGATACGGGCAGCCTTTTCGGCGTAGGCCGGATCGTGGCGCAACATGGCGCCGTACTCGCGCACGTGCGCGCCGCAACCGCTGGCGGTCATCACCACTCCTTCGACGCGCCCGCTGACGACATACGGCCAGCAGGCGTCGATCACCCGTCGCATGTCGGCCAAGGCCTGCGGCTGGGCATCGAGATGGTAGCGCAGCGCGCCGCAACAGGCAGATCCCTTGACCTCGACCAATTCGATGCCGAGCCGGTCGAGCACGCGCGCCGTCGCGGCATTGGTATTGGGCGCCAGCGCCGGCTGCACGCAACCGGCGAGGGTGATCAGCTTGCGCTGCCGACCGGGCGAGCGCGGCCAGGGGGCGGCGGTCGCCGGCTTTGGCACCTTGCCGGCCAGCGCCCGCGGCAACAGGGGCTGCAACATCTGGCTGGCGCGCAGTACCGGCCGGAAAAGCCGCTCGCGCGGCAGCACTGCGCGCAGCAGGAAACGGGTCGCCCGCGACCTGGCGGACCGCGGTACGCGCTGCTCGAGCACTTCGCGCCCGATATCGAGCAGGCGGTGATAGTTGACGCCGGACGGGCAGGTCGTTTCGCACGCCCGACAGCTCAGGCAGCGATCGAGATGCAGTTGCGTGGTTGCACTCACCGGCTGCCCTTCGAGCATCGCCTTGATCAGGTAGATGCGTCCACGCGGTCCGTCGAGTTCATCACCGAGCAATTGAAAGGTCGGACAGGTGGCATTGCAGAAACCGCAATGCACACAACTGCGCAGAATCGCGTCCGCCTCGCGGCCGGCCGACGTGTCCCGGATGAAATCGGCTAGATTGGTCTGCATGCTGGACGAACTCTCACAGATCCGGATACAGGCGCCCCGGGTTGAAGACTCCCTGCGGATCGAAAGCGCGTTTCAGATTCCGGTGAATCCTCACCAGCGGCGGCGACAAGGGTTGAAAGACGCCGACCATCGCCTTCAGCGCGTCGTCGGCCCGAAACAGCGTCGCGTGCCCGCCGGCGCGCAACGCCGTCGCCCGGATCAGCGCCGGATCGCCGCCGCGCAGCCAGCGCTGCGCGCCTCCCCACTCGATCAGTGTCGGCCCGAGCGCCTGCGGCGGTGTCACCGAAGGCAGCGACAAGCGCCAAAGCGCGTCTTCCCCGGCAAAGAACGCGTGCGTCTGCTCGCGCAGCGACTGCCAGAAAGTCGCCGCCTCGGCATCCGCCAAGACCTCGCCGGCGAGCAGCCCTTGCGCCGCGGCCACTGCGGCAGCCGCCCCCGAAAGGCGCAGGCTGAGCACGCCATCGTGCCAGGCAGACGCCGATATCGGCAATGGCTTCCCTCCCCATTGATTCAGCCTTTCCAGGGCCGCTGCCTCGCCGATCGCGAAGCGCAGGGTCTTCTCGGCGACGGGCAGCGGCAACACCTTCAGCGACACATCGAGCAGCAAGCCGAGCGTCCCCAGACTGCCAGCCATCAACCTCGCCACGTCGTAACCGGCGACGTTCTTCATCACCTGTCCGCCAAACGAGAGTATTTCTCCCGTACCGCTCAGCAGTCTGACGCCAAGGACGAAATCGCGCAGTGCGCCAACGCTCGCCCGGCGCGGCCCCGACAGGCCGGCAGCGAGCATGCCGCCGACGGTCGCCGTCGGTCTGAAATGTGGTGGTTCGAAAGCGAGGCATTGTCCCTTCTCGGCGAGCGCGGCGTCGAGTTCGACGAGCCGGGTTCCGGCCCGCACCGTGACCACCAGCTCGGTCGGTTCGTACGCGACGATCCCGCGGTAGGCGCCAAGATCGAGCCGCTCTCCCCGCTCCGGGCCACCGTAGAAGCTCTTGCTGCCGCCGCCGCGAATCGCCAGTCTGGCGCCACCGGCGGCCGCGTCCGCGATGCGTGCGAGGTACTCTGCGACCAGTTCGTCCATCATCCTCCCGACACGGTGGACGACATCGGCGCGGCACCCGCCCGCGCCAGGGTATATTCACGACAGCGAGCGAGGGTCGGCACTCCCTTGCCGGGGTTGAGCAGGCCGTGCTCGTCGAAAGCCGCCTTGAGGCGATGAAAGGCGTCAATCTCGGCAACCGTGAACTGCTCGGCCATGAGCAGAATCTTCTCGATGCCGACTCCGTGCTCGCCAGTGATTGTGCCCCCGAAGCGCACCGACAATTCCAGGATCTCGGCGCCAAAAGCGGCGGCGCGTTCGAGCTCGCCGGGCTGATTGGCGTCGTACATGATCAGCGGGTGCAGATTGCCGTCGCCGGCGTGAAAGACGTTGGCGCAGCGCAGCGAGTACTTCTCGGACAGTCCGGCGATCGCTGCGAGCATCTCCGCAAGTCGCCGGCGCGGGATGGTGCCGTCCATGCACAGGTAGTCGGGGGTCAGGCGACCGACCGCGGGAAAGGCCGCCTTGCGGCCGGCCCAGAACTTCAATCGCTCGGCTTCGCTTTGCGACACGCAAAACGCCGAAGCACCGCTGCCTTCGAGTACCGCCGTCATGCGCCCGATCTCCTCGGCGACCTCCTCCGGCGTACCGTCGGACTCGCAGAGCAGGATCGCCTCGGCGTCCATGTCGTAACCGGCATGGACGTACGGTTCGACCGCCTGCACCGCTTTCCGGTCCATCATTTCCAGACCGGCCGGGATGATGCCGGCCGCGATGATTCCGGCAACCGCGTCGCCAGCGCGACGAACGTCGTCGAACGAAGCGATCACCACCTGCGCCAGATCTGGTTTCGGCGTCAGTCGGAGCGTCACCTCGGTGGTGATCACCAGCAGCCCTTCCGAGCCATTGATCAGCGCGAGCAGATCGTAACCGGGTGCGTCGAGCGCGGCGCTGCCAAACTCGACGATTTCACCGGCGATGGTCAGTCCGCGCACGCGCAGCACATTGTGCACGGTGAGACCATACTTGAGGCAATGCACGCCACCGGAGTTCTCGGCGACGTTGCCGCCGATCGTGCAGGCAATCTGCGAGGAAGGATCGGGAGCGTAATACAGACCGTACGCCGCCGCCGCTTCCGACACCGCCAGGTTGCGTACTCCCGGTTGTACCACGGCAGTCCGCGCCAGCGGGTCGATGCTGAGGATGCGCTTGAGTCTGGCGAGCGACACCAGTACTGCGTCCGGGTGCGGCGTGGCGCCCCCCGAGAGACCGGTGGCGGCGCCGCGCGCCACCACCGGCGCCTGCAGTTCATGGCATATTTTCAGGATGGCCTGCACCTGCGCCTCGTTCTCCGGCAGCGCGACCAGCAGCGGCAACTGCCGATAGGCGGTCAGGCCGTCGCATTCGTAGGGTCGCATCTGCTCGTCCTCGACCCGCAGCGCATCGGCCGGCAACACCTCGCGCAGGCGCCTGATCAGCGCCGGCCGATCGATCGAGAAACGACGGTCGGCGATCGTGCTGGGCATGCTCATGCAGCATCCTCCGACAGTTCATCACCCGAGCGAAGCCGATGTACGAAACCCGCAAGGCAGGACGAGCAGCCACGAGTCGCCAGGACCCGCGCGCACGATCGTACGACGGCACCGACGAATACTACCCGATGCCACGACGACTCGGCAATTTGTTGCCAACATTCGTGGCCGGCCGATTCGCGGTCGGCCGACGCGGCCAAGGGCCACGGCCTGCCGCATCGGCCACGCTCCGATTCACGGCGCGAGCTTTTCTTGCCGGAGCATGGATGCGGTAGAATCGGGCAACCGAAAGCGGAATCTCCACACTGGGCGAGGCCTGCAGCAGCCCACGCGCGGCAATCGACGGCGGACGCGGCAGCAGGCAAGGACCGGCAGATCAGGCATTCGTCAGTGTCCGTGAGGCATGCAGCCATCTTTGCGCAGACCCGTGCTCGGACGCGGCGCAGTTCGTCGTCAATCACCTGGATCGGAAAGCGAAACCGATGATGACCAAATGGAAGCTAATTGCAGCCTTTGCCGTGCTCGCGCTGGCCAACCAGGCAATCGCCAAACGCCTGCCGGACGATCTGCTCGAGCGCCGCTGCTGGCTGCAGCACACGGCCGAAAGGACTTCCTTGAGCCTCTTTGCCGAGTCGGCTCCGGTCACTTTTTCCAACCTCGGGGATGGCTACCAGGTGCGCACCCCGTTCTGGGTAGAGTTCGGCATCAGCGGCATGGGGGTGATCCCCGCCGGCAACAAGCGGGACAAGTCAGGGCACCACCATTTGCTGATCGACACGCCTCTGCCTGCGTCGATCACCGAACAGCCGATCCCTTTCTCCGACAAGTACCGTCATTTTGGCAAAGCGCAGACAGCGACGGCGCTCGACCTCCCTCCCGGCCCGCACAGTTTGCGCCTGCTCTTTGCCGATTACGAACATCGACCCTATTTCGTCTTCAGCCGCAAGATCACGGTCAACGTCGTCGGCAACCGCAAGGACACGCCCAAGCCGAAGATCGATCCGGAAAAATTCAACGAAACCTGCCAGGCCTGGTATCAGGACGAAGTTTCGACGCCGCCGGGCGACACGAAGATGGTCTATGTCAAGAACATTCGTGACGGCGAGAGCGTTGACAGCCCGTTTCTGGTCAAGCTCGGCGTCGTTGGTTTCGGAGTGGCGCCGGAAGGAACATCGATCCCGGCGACCGGACATTTCGTCCTGAACGTCAGGAAGAACAAGTCTTCCGCCAGCAGCGTCCGCTTGCGCGAGGGTCAGACCGAAACCATCCTCGACCTGGCTCCCGGCGATTACGACATCGATTTGTCGTTCGTCGCCGGCGATGGGCAAGTGTTGCTGCAGGATCAGTTGAAAGTGACCGTGGTGAAGCAGGTCCAGGCACCTCGCAAGTAGAAGATGACGCGTTCCCGAATGCTGTTGCTGGCCGCCGCCGCGGCGGTCATCGTCGGTGCCGCCTATTGGTATCAGGGTTCGCGCCAGACGCGCGGCGCGGTCCAGGCACCAGCGGCGGTACCGGTGACGGTGGCGACCGCCGCTCTTGGCGACATGCCCGTCCTGTTGTCCGTGGTGGGCCGGGCCGAGGCGTACGAGAGCGTCACGCTCAAATCGAGGCTGGATGGACAGGTGGCGGCCGTCCATTACACGGAAGGACGCCATGTCCGGCAAGGCGAGGTGCTGATCCGGCTCGACCCTGGAGATTTCGAGGCCCGTCTGCTGCAGGCCGAAGCCAATCTGGCCAGGGACGAGGCGCTGCTCGGCAAGGCGAGAGCCGACGTCGGACGCTACATTGCGCTCAAGGAGCGTGGCTTCGTTTCCGACGAGAAGGTCAACGAGCTGCGTACTGCCGAAGCCGCCGCGCTGGCCACGGTCAAGGCGGATCAGGCGGCGGTCCGTTTCGCCCGGCTGCAACTCTCCTACACCACCATCGTCGCCCCGTTTGCCGGCGTCGTCGGCGCCCGTCTGGTCTTTCCGGGATCGGCCGTCAAGGTGAATGACACGGTACTGGCGGTGGTCAATCGCGTGCGACCTCTGTACGTCAGCTTTTCGATTCCCGAGAAGTACCTGCCGCGCGTACGCCGGGCAATGGCGACCGCCGACATGCGCGCCGACGTGTCGATTCCGGGCGACGCGGAACAGCGTTTCGCGGCGAGCGTGCGCTTTCTCGACAACGCCGTCGATGTCACCACCGGCACCATCCAGATGAAGGCACTGGTGGAAAATCGCGACGAGCGACTGACTCCCGGCCAGTTCGTCAATGTCAGCATGTCGCTCGACACCCTGAGCAATGCCGTCGTCGTTCCCACGGACGCGGTGCAGCAGGGACCCGACGGCAACTTCCTGTTCGTCGTCGGCCAGGACAGTACGGTGCAACCCCGCAAGGTCGACGTCGTCGCCAGCTACGGCGGCCTCGCCGCGATTGGCAAGGGGATCGCTGCCGGTGAAATCGTGGTCACCGA
Organism: Accumulibacter sp.; assembly: GCF_023806565.1. Classification (GTDB taxonomy): domain Bacteria; phylum Pseudomonadota; class Gammaproteobacteria; order Burkholderiales; family Rhodocyclaceae; genus Accumulibacter. The sequence continues at coordinate 44,407 of NZ_JAMTDV010000127.1, forward strand.
CGGTCAGCTCCGCTTGACTCCCGGCGCCCGCGTCCAGGTCAAGCCGCCGCGCGACGAAGCCGCACAACCGGGCGGCGGCGCCCCGGCAGCCCCGCAAGCGAAGACCTGAGATCCTGCCGAGTAGCGAATGACCCTGCCCGAACTCTGCATTCGCCGACCGGTGATGACCACGCTGCTGATGGCAGCGTTCCTCATTTTCGGCTTCATCGGCTATCGCACCCTGCCCGTCTCCGAGTTGCCGACGGTCGATTTCCCGACCATATCGGTCACCGCCAACCTGCCCGGCGCCTCCCCGGAGACGATGGCGGCGGCAGTCGCAACGCCACTCGAAGGACAGTTCTCGACAATCGCCGGGCTCGACTCGATGACTTCGACCAGTGCCCAGGGATCGACGTCGATCACGCTGCAGTTCTCGCTCGACCGCAACATCGACGCCGCCGCGCAGGATGTCCAGTCGGCGATCTCCGGCGCCTTGCGCAAGCTGCCTCAGAACATGCCGGCGCCACCGTCGTTCCGCAAGGTGAATCCGGCCGATTTCCCGATCTTCTACATCGCCATGCTGTCGCCGACACTGCCGTTGTCGCTGGTCAACGAATACGCCGAAACGCAGCTCGCGCAGCGCCTGTCGACGATTCCCGGCGTTGCCCAGGTGCAGATTTTCGGCTCGCAGAAATTTGCCGTGCGCGTCCAGGCCAACCCGGACCAGCTCGCCAGCCGGGGCGTCGGCATCGACGAGTTGCAACAGGCATTGACGCAAAACAACGTCAATCAGCCGGTGGGCCAGCTCGACGGCAGCCGGCAGAGCTTCGCCATCAAGGACGGCGGGCAGATGTCGACCGCCGCCGCCTACCGGCCGCTCATCGTCACCTGGCGCAATGGCGCGCCGGTGCGGCTCGAGGAAGTGGCGACCGCGATCGACAGCGTCGAAAACAACCGCATCGCCAGCTGGAACGTCGACCGGCGTGCCATCGTCCTGGCAATCCAGCGCCAGCCCGGCGCCAATACCATCGAAACGGTCGAGGCGATCAAGCGCGTGCTGCCGTCGTTCCAGTCCAAGCTGCCGGCGTCGATCGAAATGCGGGTCTTGTTCGACCGCAGCGTCTCGATCCGGGAAGCCATCGACGATGTCCAGTTCACGCTGCTGCTCGCCGGCTTCCTGGTGCTGCTCGTCATCCTGCTCTTCCTGCGCAACCTGTCGGCGACGCTGATTCCGAGCCTGGCGCTGCCGATCTCGGTGGTCGGCACTTTTGGCGGAATGTCGCTGCTCGATTACAGCCTCGACAATCTCTCGCTGCTGGCGCTGACCCTTTCCGTCGGCTTCGTCGTCGATGACGCGATCGTCATGCTGGAGAACATCGTCCGCCATGTCGAGCAGGGCGAAACGCCGTTCCAGGCGGCGATCCGGGGAGCCCGCGAGATCGGCTTCACGATCATTTCGATGACCCTCTCGCTGATCGCCGTTTTCATTCCGGTGCTCTTCATGCGCGGAATCGTCGGGCGCCTGCTGCACGAATTCGCGGTCACCATCTGCATCGCCATCCTGGTTTCCGGTTTCGTCTCGCTGACGCTGACGCCGATGCTCTGCAGTCGCTATATCAAGCACGCCGAGCCGGACTCGCATGGTCGTGTCTTCCAGGCCTTCGAGCGCTTTTTCGACGCCCTGCTCGCCGGCTACGAGCGCACGCTGAAACTGGCCATGTCCCATCCTCGCTGGATCCTGGCGAGCTTCTTCGCCACTCTGCTGCTCACCGGCTACCTGTTCACGGCGGTCCCCAAGGACTTTCTGCCGAGCGGCGATACCGGCCAGATCATCGTCTTCACCGAAGGCGCGCAGGACGTTTCCTTTGCCTCGATGGTGCAGCATCAGCGCGCGCTTGCCGAAATCGTCGCGCAGGATCCCGACGTCCGCACGTTCATGTCGGCGGTCGGCGCCGGTGGCATCCGCCCGACAGCGAATACCGGAACGCTCTTCCTGATCCTCAAGCCACGATCGGAGCGCCATTCTTCGCCGGATGAAATCATTCAGCGCCTGCGCCCGAAGCTGGCGGCGGTCCCCGGCATCAAGGCCTATCTGCAGAACCCGCCGGTGATCCGCATCGGCGGTCAGATCACCGCCGCACAGTATCAATACACGCTGCAGGACACCGACCTGGCCGAACTGTACCAGTGGACCGACACGCTGACCGAACGGATCCGCAAGCTGCCCGGCTTCGTCGACGTCAGCAACAATCTCAACAACCTCAGCCCGGTGGTGGCGCTCGACATCGACCGCGACAAGCTGGCCGCGCTGGGACTCAGCTACGGACAGGTCGAGGATGCCCTGCAGAGCGCGTTCAGCGCCCGCCAGGTGTCGACCATCTACGGCACGAGCAATCAGTATCAGGTCATCCTCGAAGTCGCGCCCGAGTACCAGTCCGACCCGGATGCCCTGTCGCGCCTCTACGTGCGCAGCATCAGCGGCAAGCTGATCCCGCTGGATACGGTGACGCGCTTCAGCAGGAAGACGCAGGCGCTGACCGTGAACCACCAGGGTCAGTTGCCATCGGTCACCATCTCGTTCAACCTGCTCCCGGGCGTATCGCTTGGCGACGCCGTAAACCGGATCCGGGCGCTCGAGCAGGAACTGAACATCCCGGTTTCACTGAGCACCAGCCTGCAGGGTACCGCACAGGCTTTCCAGGCGTCGCTGCAGGGGCTGGGGATCCTCCTGCTGGTCGCAATCCTCGTCGTCTATCTGGTGCTCGGCATTCTCTACGAGAGCTTCATCCATCCGCTGACCATTCTCTCCGGGCTGCCCTCGGCAGGACTCGGCGCGCTCGTCACCCTGCTCCTCTTCGGCGTCGATCTCAGCCTCTACGCCTTCGTCGGTGTCATCATGCTGATCGGCATCGTCAAGAAGAACGCGATCATGATGATCGACTTCGCGCTGGCGCAGCAGCGCGAGGGCGGCGTCCCCGCCCACACGGCGATTTTCCAGGCCTGCCTGATCCGCTTCCGGCCGATCATGATGACCACCATGGCGGCGCTGGTCGGCACCCTGCCGATCGCACTGGGCCTCGGCGCCGGTGCCGAAGTGCGGCGGCCGCTCGGCCTGGCAGTGGTCGGCGGACTGCTGCTGTCGCAGTTCCTCACCCTCTACCTGACGCCGGTGGTGTATCTGTATCTCGATCGGCTGTCGCGAAAGGATGCGCCGGCAACGGTGCCGGCCTGAACCGACCAGTCCTGGCTCCCGGGTATTTGGGGCGGCTGCCCGGTCGGACACCGTTGCTCCCCTGCCAGACGCATCCCTTGCCGCCGCGCGGCTCAGCGCGTGTGCTGCAGGCGGGTCAGATTCGCGAGGTCGCGCTGGCGCTGCACGACCCATCGCTCGTAGCTCGCCAGGTTCTTGGTGCACAGCAGGGTATGCGGGCTGCCGCTGCGGATCGTTTCGCAGTCCACATCGCAGTGTCGGTTGCGAATCGACGTCTCGACATGCGCGCGATCGCGTGCATGCGCCCGGAAAGCCCACTGTGCCCGCCGCCCATCGGCGAGGAAGACTGCCAGTTGCCGGCAATGCTCGCACGAGCAGCCGACGTCGCTCGCGCGGGCAAAGTCGGCGGGTGGCGCCAGCGGTTCGCTGCTGCGGCGCGACAGCTCGGCGACGCAGGCGGCGACCAGTCGCTGCACCGGCCGCCAGTCGCCGACCGGAGTCTCGTCCTCGAGCAGAGACACGGCGGCAGCGATGAGCGTCTCGTCGTCGGCAAAGCTGCGCGGGCTGGCGAGCAGCCGGTCGAGCGCGCGCTCCGCCAGCGCCGGCGAATCGAGGAGGAAGAAAGCGCGCAGCGGGTCGATGATCAGCTCGGGTGTCAAAATCGGCGACGGCCGCGCGGGCCATACGCCGGCGGGGGTTGCCACCGGCCCAACCGGCAGGGCAGCGACCAGCGCCTCACCGGCCGCCGCCAGCAGCGTGCCGGCACTGCCGTCGGGCAGGCGGGCCGCGAACCCGGCGGCGATGCCGGCGAGCAGTTCGGCGCTGGCGGCCGGCTTGCTGCTCGCGTTGCCGGCGACGATGCGCGTCACCAGTTCGGCGGCCAGCGGCGGCGCGAGCGACATCGCGGCCGCAGAGATCGCCGCGTTGTCACCGTGCGGATAGTGGTCCGGGGTGCCGGCGAGAGTCAGGAAGTCGGCGATCCCCGCGTGGTCCGCAATGCGCGTCAGTATTGCCAGCAGTTCGCTGGCCTTGCCGGGCGAACTGGTCCTCAGCCACGGCGGCACACGCCAGTCTTCTTTGCGGGCGATGATCAGCCGTGCGAGTTCGTGCATCCGCTGCCATTCGGCGCTGTCGGTGTCGCCGGCGCCGGCGAGCCAGCGCTCGCTGAGCCGGCGCAGGTACGGCAACGAACGGTCGCAGCCCGCGTCCGCAAACAATCGCAGCTCGCTCGCTTGTGGCCAGACGACAAGTGCAGCGCGGCGGTAGCTGCGCTCGAAGCTGGCACCCGCGTTGCCGGTCGCCTCGAAGAACTCTTCCTCGTCCGGCTCTTCGTCGTCAAGCACGCCGGGCGGACAGAGGTCGGCGTCATCACAGGCCATTTCGGGGAAATCGGCACGACTGCCGTCGCTGTCCTGCAGGTCGCTGAGAGTCAAGGATCGCTCGCAGACCTCGCTGACCGTATAGTCGTCGTCCCCGTCCGAGTAATGGCGGCCGCGCCGCGACCATCGTTTGCTGGGTTCGGCGCTGCCCGATTCGTGGATCGACAGCAAGGCGGGCTGAACACGGCATCCGGCCGGCCGACAGGCCGCCGTGAGCGCCCGGGCCACCGCTGCGTCGCCGCCCTTGAGGGTCGGAAAAGCGATCTCGGCCAGCGTATAGGCATGCTCGAGCGGATACACGAGCCGGCCAACCGTCTGCACATCGCTCTCTGTCGCCTTCGCCCAGCGGCCGAGCAACTGGCTGGCGGAAGCGATTTGCTGGTCGTACTCGGGCGGCGTCGGGGGTGCGCCCGGGCCGCTGCGAATCAGGTTGTACACCAGGGCCAGGCGAAAGCCGGAGGTCACCGGCCGCAGCTCGTGCCGGCAATCGGCGTAAAAGGCGGCAAAACGCGCCTCGGCCGCATCATCGCCGGACAGGTCGAGCGAAACCTCGCGTTGTCGATGGCGGACCACGAGTTCACCGCCGGTGTAGGGTGACGGCAGGACGATCACCAGTGTGGCAAACATTCCCGGCGCCTTTTCGGTGTCGCGATGGTTGACGAAAAAGCTGCCGGTATCGTAGATCAGCAGTTTGTAGAACTCTGCCGATACCGACTCCTGAATGCCGAGCCCGTCGGCGCACCTCGCGACGATCTCGGCCAGCGTCGCCGGCCAGTGGCGGCCACTGATGCCGACCTGCCCGGCGTCGATCTGCCAGGTGCGGCGAACGTCGGTGTCCACGAGCGTTTCGCTGCCTCGCCCGTAAGGTGCCCTCGCAGCGACTGCGACCAGTTGCCTCGCCTGTTCGGCGGGCAATGGCAACGAGACGACACCGACGCCGGCGATCTCGATGCGCGGGGCATGGAGCAGCTGGCTGCCGCTGACAAAAAAATCGCCGGGACGGCGGACGGTGCTCAAAATCGCGGCAAGTTCGTCGGCAATTGCAAACAAGGTTTCACTCCCTCGGGATGTGACTGGCGGCCTGCTGAACACCGAATGTATCACGCCGATACCGGCCCGCTGCTGGCGATCGCCAGCTTCGTCAGGGAAGCCGAACACCTGCCTGCTGTGCGGCTGGCACAACTGTTCGAGCTTCCCGAGCTAGTCGTCCTTACCAGATGTGGTAGGCAGGCACGAGCGTCTGGAAGGCGGTGACTGGCGCAGACGGCGCAGGTCGCGGCACAGGCAAAGTGCTCGTCGCCATCGAAGAGCGGGGCGTCGTGCGCGAGGCGATCCGAGAAAGCCGCGGCCTCTTCGATCAGGTTCGGGCGGCAGCCGGTCCGTGGGCGGTGGAACTCGACTTGCGCAGGGGCCGGGTCGTCCAGGCCAAAAGCACCTCGTCTGCTGGCCGTATCGGTCTGCATTCCGATCGGAAACGCGGCGCGGCGAGAGCTGAGACAGACGTCTTCGCCAACTGGATTTCGGCGCTTGGATCTGCAAGAATGTGGCCGACCGATGTCCACGGGCAAGCCTGATCATGTCGCAGCGAATCCCCAATGCGATGGCCGACAAGTTCGCCGCCATCACGAGCCTGACCGATGCGTTCTGCCAACAGAAGCTTGACGAGGAGTACCGCCAGATGATCCGGGAGGTAGTCGCGGCGCTGGCGAGAAAACGTCCGTCGCCGCTACTGCGCGGTACGGAAAAGGTCTGGGCCGCGGCGGCCGTTCATGCCACCGGCCGCGTCAATTTTCTCGATGACCCTTCGCAGAAGCCGCACTGCAAACCGCGTGCGATCTACGAGTTTTTCGGGATCGCCGAGAGCACGGGTCAGAACAAGTCAAAGGAAATCCGTGACGCGCTCGGCATGGACCCCTTCTCGCCGAAATGGACCTTGCCCAGTCGACTTGCCGACAACCCCATGGTTTGGATGCTTCAGGTCGATGGCATGGTGGTCGACATTCGTCACGCACCGGTGGAACTGCAGCGCTTGGCGTTCGCACGAGGACTGATTCCCTTCGTTCCTGCCGAGCAACCCGAACGGGCCGAGTAAGCGGAATGGCGCACGGCCATAGGGAGTGCTATCGCGCTGCTCCGGGCTCGATTCCCCGGCAAAACCACGGCGCCTACGGCGCCCCCCTCGCCGCGCTTCTCACAGCAGTTCCTCCAGCCGCAAGCGGATGATCCTGCCCTTGACCGCGGGCAGCGACTCGATGCCGGCGATCGCGGTGTCGATATTGCGCTCGCGCGTCTTGTGGGTGAGCATGATGATGTCGGTCTGCTCTTCGCCCTCGCCCGGTTCGCGCTGGATCATGGCGACGATCGAAATGCCGTCGTCGGCCAGGATGCGCGTCACATCGGCGAGCACGCCCGGCCGGTCCTCGACGCGCAGGCGCAGATAGTAGCTGCTGACCACCTCGGAGATGGGCAGAATCGCCAGATCGAGCATCGCATCGGGCTGGAAAGCGAGATGCGGCACACGGTGCTCGGGGTCGGCGGTGTGCATGCGCGTCACGTCGACCAGATCGGCGATCACCGCCGAAGCGGTCGGCTCGGCGCCGGCGCCCTTGCCGTAGTAGAGCGTCGCGCCGACCGCGTCGCCCTTGACCAGGACCGCGTTCATCGCGCCTTCGACGTTGGCAATCAACCGTCGCGCGGGGATCAGCGTCGGATGGACGCGCAACTCGACGCCTTCGGCAGTGCGCTTGGTGATGCCGAGCAGCTTGATGCGATAGCCGAGCTGTTCGGCATACCTGATGTCGGCAGCTTCGAGCCGGCTGATTCCCTCGACGTGCGCCTGCTCGAAGCTCACCGAATTGCCGAAGGCGATCGCCGACATGATCGACAGCTTGTGCGCCGCGTCCACGCCCTCGACGTCGAAGGTCGGGTCGGCCTCGGCGTAGCCGAGACGCTGCGCCTCCCTGAGCACCGCGTCGAAGGACAGGCCCTTGTCGCGCATCTCGGAGAGGATGAAATTGGTCGTGCCGTTGATGATGCCGGCGATCCACTCGATGCGGTTGGCGGTGAGACCTTCGCGCAGCGCCTTGATGATCGGGATGCCGCCGGCGACCGCGGCTTCGAAGGCGACCATCACTCCCTGCTCGCGGGCGGCGGCGAAGATTTCGTTGCCGTGCTTGGCGAGCAGGGCCTTGTTGGCGGTGACCACATGCTTGCCGTTGGCGATCGCCTGCAGCACCAGTTCCTTGGCAACGCCGTAGCCGCCGATCAGTTCGACGACGATATCGACCTCGGGGTCGGCGACGACGGCAAAGGCATCATCGGTGACCCGGCAGCTTCCGGCGGTGAGTCGCCGTGCCCGTTCGAGATCCTTGTCGGCAACGATGTGCAGCGCGATGGGGCGGCCGGCACGGCGAGTGATTTCTTCGGCGTTACGCTTGAGAACGGCACAGGTACCGCCGCCGACGGTACCGATTCCGAGAAGTCCAACATTGATAGGTTTCATGGGGCAATCGGGCTCGAGAGTTAGGGAAAAAGGGGCGGCAGCGTCACTCGCCAGTGCCGGCGCGCTTGCGATAGCCGGCAAGGAAGCGCGCGATGCGGGCAATCGCGTCGCGCAGGTCGTCTTCATACGGCAGGAAGACGAGGCGGAAGTGGTCGGGCGCCGGCCAGTTGAAGCCGCTGCCCTGGACCAGCAGCACGCGCTCTTCCTGCAGCAGTTCGGCGATGAACTCCTGATCGTTCTCGATCGGATAGATCGCCGGGTCCAGGCGCGGGAACATGTACAGCGCAGCCTTCGGCTTGACGCAGCTGACGCCGGGAATGGCGGTGATCAGCGCGTGCGCCAGATCGCGCTGGCGACACATCCTGCCGCCGGGAGCGACCAGATCGTCGATGCTCTGGTAGCCGCCGAGCGCGGTCTGGATCGCGTGCTGCGCCGGGACGTTGGCGCACAGGCGCATCGAGGCGAGCATGTCGAGCCCCTCGATGTAGTCGCGCGCCTCGCGCAGATCGCCGGAAACGACCATCCAGCCCGCGCGATAGCCGCAGGAGCGGTAATTCTTGGAGAGCCCATTGAAGGTGACCGTCAGCACGTCCTCGGACAGCGAGGCAATCGCCGTGTGTGTGGCACCGTCGTAGAGCACCTTGTCGTACACCTCGTCGGCGTAGAGGATCAGGCCGTGCGCACGCGCTATGGCGACCATCTCGCGCAGCACCTGCTCCGGATACAGCGCACCGGTCGGGTTGTTCGGGTTGATCACGACCAGCGCACGCGTCCTCTCGGTGATCTTGCTGCGCAGGTCGTCGAGGTCGGGCAGCCAGTCGTTGTCCTCGTCACAAAGGTAGTGACGCGGCGAGCCGCCCGAAAGGCTCACGGCCGCCGTCCACAGCGGATAGTCGGGCGCCGGCACGAGCACTTCGTCGCCCGCGTTGAGCAGGGCGTTCATCGCCATCACGATCAGCTCCGAAACGCCGTTGCCGATGTAGATGTCTTCGAGCGAGACGCCCTTGATGTGCTTGTGCTGCGTGTAGTGCATTACCGCCTTGCGCGCCGAGAAGATCCCTTTCGAATCGGCGTAACCGGCGGCGATCGGCAGGTTGCGGATCATGTCGAGCTGGATTTCCTCGGGCGCCTCGAAGCCGAAGGCTGCAAGGTTGCCGATGTTCAGCTTGATGATGTGATGGCCTTCGTCCTCCATCTGCTTCGCCTTCTGCAGCACGGCGCCGCGGATGTCGTAGCAGACGTTGTCGAGCTTGTTCGACTTGCGTACCGGTTTCATCGTCATGGCCTAGAGCTGGCCGTCCTTCCTGAACATGTCCTTGATGCCGCGAATCGCCTGACGCGTGCGCTCCTCGTTTTCGATCAGCGCGAAACGAACGTGATCGTCGCCGTACTCGCCGAAACCCACTCCCGGCGAAACCGCGACGCGTGCCTCGTTGAGCAGCTTCTTGGAAAATTCGAGCGAGCCCATCTGCTGATACGCGGCGGGAATCTTCGCCCAGATGTACATCGACGCCTTGGGGATTTCGACCATCCAGCCGGCCTCGTGCAAACCCTTGGCAAGGACGTTGCGACGGCCCTGATAGAGCAGGCGCACCTCCTCGACGCAGGTCTGCGGGCCATCGAGCGCGATCACCGAAGCCACCTGGATCGGCGTGAAGGTGCCGTAGTCGTGATAGCTCTTGATGCGCACCAGCGCATTGCACAGATCGCGATTGCCGACCATGTAGCCGACCCGCCAGCCGGCCATGTTGTAGCTCTTGGACATCGTGAAGAATTCGACGGCGACCTCGCGCGCGCCCTCGACCTGCATGATCGACGGCGCCTGGTAGCCGTCGAAGGTGATGTCGGCGTAGGCGAGGTCATGCACCACGAGAATGTCGTGCTGCCTGGCCAGCGCCACGATGCGCTCGAAGAATTCGAGATCGACGCAGCGTGCCGTGGGATTGCTCGGAAAGCCGAGAATCATCATCTTCGGCTTCGGGATCGACTCGCGGATGGCGCGCTGCACCTCCTCGAAGAAATCGACATCGGGAGTCATGCGCACCGAGCGGATGTCGGCGCCGGCGATGATCGCTCCGTAGATGTGGATCGGATACGATGGATTCGGCACCAGTACCGTATCGCCCCGGTCAAGTGTGGCCAGCATCAGATGGGCAAGCCCTTCCTTCGAGCCGATCGTCACCACCGCTTCGCTCTCGGGGTCGAAAGTCACCGCGTAGCGACGCTGGTACCAGTCACATATCGCCCGCCGCAGACGGGGAATACCCTTCGAAATCGAATAACCGTGGGTGTTCTCGCGCAGCGCCGCCTCGACCAGCTTGTCGGTGATGTGCTGTGGCGTCGGCCCGTCGGGGTTGCCCATGCTCATGTCGATGATGTCTTCGCCGCGGCGACGTGCGGCCATCTTGAGTTCGGCCGTGATGCTGAAGACATACGGTGGCAGACGCTTGATGCGGGAAAACTCTCTCATGGCTCTGGCTCGCGAAAGCGCCAATGTGCTTGGCAGTTCGTCGCTCACGTCCCGGTCGCAGTGGCAATTGCACGCCACCATGGCCGGCACGGGAAAGGAAAAAGCTATAATCGTACTTTAAGGTTTGTTACGCCGCAATTTCATGAAACTGCAGCTCGAGCGAAGCGACGGCCTGAACACCTTTACCGCCTACGGCGAAGGTTACGTCAGCGTGAATGGCGTGCGCCACCACCGCAATCTGGCGGTGCTGCCCGACCGCCTGCTGCCGGACTGGACGCAGGCGACCTTCGAGACGCTGCGCGTCGCCGACTTCGAACTGCTCGCCTCGCTCGATGCCGAAATCGTCCTGCTCGGTACCGGCAGGCAACTGCGATTTCCGAGTCCGGAACTGCTGCGTCCGCTCCTGCAGGCGCAGAAGGGACTCGAGGTGATGGACGTTCCCGCCGCCTGCCGCACGTACAACATCCTGATGGCTGAAGGCCGCAAGGTCGCCGTTGGCCTGCTCCTTCTCTGACTCCCGCCGGCAGCCGGTGGAGTCTCCCCTGCCAGCCCCGTACCGGTTCCGATGAAACGCATCGCCCTGAAGATCGACGTCGATACCTGCCGCGGCACGCTCACCGGCGTTCCGGCGCTGCTCAGCCTGCTGCAGCGGCACGATGCGGGCGGCAGCTTCTTCTTCTCGCTCGGTCCGGACCGGGGTGGTCGGGAATCGCGCAGCCTTTCGCCAAGCCGTTACCATGATTTCCGCACCCGCCTCTACGGGCTGCTGCTGCCGGCACCCGACATCGGCAAGCGCGGCGCCGACAGCATGCGCCAGGCGCGCGACGCCGGCTTCGAGGTCGCGATCCACGCCTGGGACCGGGTGCGCTGGGAAAGACGCGTCCTCGCCGCCGACAACTCCTGGATCGAAAGCGAGATGGCGCTGGCCTGCCAGCGCTTCGCCGAGCTCTTCGACGAGCCGGCGCAGGCGCACGCCGCCGCCGGCTGGCGAATGAATCGCCACGCCCTGCGCCTGACGCAACGCCTGGGCTTTTGCTACGCGAGCGACTGCCGGGGAAGATTTCCGTTCATCCCGGTCATCGACGGCGAACTCGTGCACTGTCCGCAGATTCCGACGACGCTGCCGACGCTCGACGAACTGCTTCTTGCCGGAACCGCTTCCGTCGACCAGGCCGTCGCCCGCATCCTCGCTGAGTCCGAAGGCGGCAGCGACGACCACGTCTTCACCCTGCGTGCCGAGCTCGAGGGAATGCACTGGAGCGACGCCTTTGAACGCCTGCTCGTGGAATGGAAAAGTCGGGGCTGCCGATTGATCGCCCTGCGCGACGTGCTCGGATCGCGCAACCTCGTCACCCTGCCACGCCACGCCGTTGCCTTCGCCCCCATTCCCGGCCGCGCCGGCCCGCGCCTGCTGCAGGGAAGCGCCTTCCTGCAGGAGCCATGAAAAAGGCGGCCCGCAGGCCGCCTATTCCGCTATTGCCGAGCAACGATCAGTCGCGTTCGCCGCTGAACGCCATCAGCAGGTTCAACAGGCTGACGAAGACATTGTAGATGTCGAGATACACCGCCAGCGTCGCCGAAATGTAGTTGTCCTCGCCGCCATTGACGATCCGGCTGATGTCGAAGAGGATGTAGGCGGAGAAGATCATCACCGCGATCGCCGAAATGGTCAGCGACAGGGCCGGAATCTGGAAGAAGATGTTGGCCAGAGCCGCCAGCAGCACGACGATCATGCCGACGAACAGGAACTTGCCGAGAAAGCTGAAATCACGCTTGGTGACCGTCGCCACGCCGGCCAGCGAGAAGAAGATGACGCCGGTGCCGCCCGCCGCCATCGCGATCAGCGAAGCGCCGTTGGCGAAACCCAGCGCCACCTGCAGGATGCGCGAGAGCATCAGGCCCATGAAGAAGGTGAAGCCGAGCAGCAACAGCACGCCGACGCCGCTGTCCTTGGTGCGCTCGATCCCCCACATGAAACCGAAAGCGATGCCCAGGAAAAGCAGGAAGGACATCAACGGGCTGCCCGCGAACAGCGAAAACTGCATCTGCACGCCGACGAAAGCGCCCAGGACCGTCGGAATCATGGTCAGCGCGAGCAACAGGAAGGTATTGCGCAGAACCCGGTTCTGCTGCAGCGCAAGCTCGCTACTCGCTGATCCGGTCATCTGATATTGGGGTTGCATGGTGTTCCTCCATTGAATTGATCTGCAATGCGCGCGTAAGACTAGCCAAATCATGAGAAAGTTTCAATCCCGGCGTTGCCGCCCGGCGCTGCCGCGACAGGTGCCATGCCGCCGCCTTGGCGCCTCGATCGCCGTGCTATCATTGCCGCCGCCGAAGGGCAGAAGGCCTGCATGGCCGGATCTCCGGCCTTTTCGGACACGCACAGGAAGCGTGGCAGAGTGGTCGATTGCACCGGTCTTGAAAACCGGCGACGGGCAACCGTCCGTGAGTTCGAATCTCACCGCTTCCGCCAATAAAAACAATGACTTAGAGTAGTTCAATGGGCACGCGAAGAGCTTGTAAAAAGTGATGAAAAGCCCCGCTAGTCGGGGCTTTCTTCTTGGTGGCGAATTTGTACCCCGTAAGCACACCATAAGCGGCGCGCCTCGACGCCGGTCGCAGGAGACCTTGAATATCAGCAAGGCATCCTCATATCCCATTGATTGAACTGGGGATCGGGGGGAGCGTATGGCCTTGCAGGGAGAGATGCGGCTTGTCATTTGGGATGTTCAGCACGGCGCTTGTGCCATGGTGCAGCATATCCTTGGCCAGTACGCCGGCCGTCTTGCGATGATTGATTCTGGCTCAGCCGACGACTGGCGCCCCAGCACCTACATCACAAAAGCCCTTGGCAGGAACAGGCTCGACTACCTGTTCATCACCAATGCCGACCAAGACCATATGAGCGATCTGCAAGGGCTGTGGAATGTAGGCATCTACACCCCTGTACTCTTCCGAAACACCAGCTACACGGGCGAGCAGATGCGCCAAATCAAGCGCCAAAGCGGGCCGCTGAGTGCTGATGCTGAGCGGTATGTCTCTGCGTGCTCCACGTTCTCCTTGCCTGTTGATGAACCCTTCGACCTGCACATGGGGGGCATCACGGCGACCACATTCTGGAACCCGTACCCGACCTTCACCGATACGAACAACCTCAGTCTGGTTGTCTTCATCAAGTACGCCAACTTCAAGATCCTGTTCCCCGGTGATCTGGAGAAGGCAGGTTGGCAAGCGTTGCTGCAACGCGCGGATTTCCGAGCCGAGCTTGCAGGCACTGATATTCTGGTCGCCTCTCACCATGGGCGCGAAAGCGGTTATTGCGCCGACATCTTCAACTACTTCACGCCAAGCGCTGTGGTCATCTCTGACAAGCCCATTGAGCATGAGACGCAGAAGACTGTGCCGGACTATCGCAAAGTCGTGCGCGATCAAGGCGTCCGAGTCAGTACCACTATGAAGGATCGGCATGTGCTGACCACTCGGCGCGATGGCTGGATTCAATTCACCGTCGATAACGACAGCTACACCATTACGACGGAGTACAAGGGATGAAGAGTAACGGCGAACGTTCCCTGAAGTCGCTCAACATGAAGTGGCTCGTCTTGCTGGCCGTCGCTGACGTGCTTGCCGTGCTGTTCTTTGTCGCCCCGGAACTCGTCAAGGGTGCATCACTCACGCAGATAGGCATCGGGCGCGTATTGACCACAACGGTGATGCCGGTGATCGTTCTGCTCGTTATCAACGTGCTGCCGCACAATGTTAAATCGGTGCTTGTCTATTGGAAGCCGCTCGGCGTGCTGCCCGGAACCGAGGCATTCACGAAGTACGGCCCAGTTGATCCGCGTATCGACATGGCTGCATTGAAGAAGAACGTCGGCACGCTACCCACTGATCCGACCGAGCAGAATTCCAAGTGGTACAAGCTCTATAAGCAAGTTGCGAACGAACCCGAAGTAGCCGAGGCGCACAAGCAGTTCCTGATGTACCGCGATATGGCGGCCATGTCGCTGGCGCTGGTCGTCCTCGTGCCTGCGGCGCTGCTCGTCGTAGGCGCGCTGTCTCCTGCGCCGTGGCTAGCGGCAGGGCTGTTCGTCTTTCAGTACCTCGTGACCGCGCTCAGTGCCCGGTGGAGTGGTATCCGGTTCGTGTGCAATGTCCTCGCCATTCACTCCGCCCGCAAGATCACGGCGCCAAAGGCGAGCGCTGCCAAGCAACTGCCCACCTAGCCGACCCGCTTGTTACGCAGGGCTTATGCGCAGCGCCCCCGAACCGACCTGACCATAAGGACAGCAATCGGTTAGCGGGCAAGCCCGAATAACTCCGTGTTTCCTGTTCCTTGCCCACTGGCATGCGCGCCGCTATAGGCTACTTGCCGTGCTCGCCAGTACCCTAGCGGCGGCGGTGTGGTGATCGTCGCCCCAGCCGCCTGTCGCGCCCGACCTGAAACTGGCGCAAACCTGACGACGTGAAACCGGATCTTCTTCGTAGTTTTCTTGAACCGGAAATATTCGAATTGGTTTCTTCTTCGCGGTTGGGCGTGTTCTTCGGTTTTCTTCGGGGATCGTGTAGTAGCCGGTGCGGTGACTTGGCGAAAGACACGACATGGGACGAGAGGAGAAGCGCAGATGTCTGAACTGC
The DNA here is from genome assembly GCF_023806565.1 of Accumulibacter sp. Taxonomy (GTDB): domain Bacteria; phylum Pseudomonadota; class Gammaproteobacteria; order Burkholderiales; family Rhodocyclaceae; genus Accumulibacter. The sequence goes on from NZ_JAMTDV010000127.1 coordinate 59,589, forward strand.
GGCGAAGCATTCCGCCCGGAGCCGCGTAACGTGCGGCACCAGCGGTACTGTGGCCTGGCGCCGTGCAAGGCGGCGAGCAAGCGGGCGAGTCAAGCCAAATGGCTGGCGAAGCCGGAGAACCTGGATTACCACCGTGGGCCGGAAGCAGTCGCCCGAGTACAGGCCTGGCGGGCCGCCCATCCCGGCTACAGCCGGCGCCGGAAAGTGGCGGTGGCACCGGAAGGCATTCCGCCGGGGACCACGGCGACGACGTTCATCGAAGCCGAACAAGAGCCCGTGCCGACAGCGGCAGCGGTCACGCCGCAGATCTCTTGTAACGCGCAGGGCACACCGTTACAAGATCTCTTGGACGCCCAACCCATTGTTCTGGTAGGACTGATCGCGCATATCTGGGGGAGTGCGTTACAAGAAGACATCGCCGCGGCCCTGTCCCGCTTGCTACAACTCGGGCTCGACATCCGAGGAGGCCATCATGAGCATTGCCAAGCGGGTTCTGCGCCCGGAACGCCTGCGTCAGGTGCCGGCGCATTTCAGCTGGCTCGATCACCGCCTGGTGCGCGAGCACTACCTTGAGAAGGCGGATGTCAGCGCCTGGGCGCTCTATCTGTTTCTCGTCACCGTCGCCGACGCCCACGGCTTGAGCTACTACGCCGACGCCAGCCTGTCGCGGCGCCTCGGACTCGATCCGCGCCGACTGGCCCGGGCGCGCAGCGATCTCATCGGGCTCGACCTGATCGCCTACGACCCGCCGCTCTACCAGGTCCTGAGCCTGTCCGCTGCGCCTTTGCCGGTGGCCGCTCGCCTCGCGCAATTGCACGCTCTCCTCGGGCGGCGCCCATGATCGACTACGCCACCTGGTGCGCCATTCGCGACGGCGCCGAGAACCACCTCAGCGCCGATCAACTGGCTGGGGCGCTGAACCTCGACGTCAAGACCGTCCGCCGCTGGATCGGCCGACCCTATGCACAGCGGCAGGCAGCCAAACGGGGCAGCAAGCTTGATCCGTTCAAGGGGCGCATCGTGCGCTGGCTGGAAACCTACCCGCTGACCGCGCAGCAGGTCTTTCAGCGCCTCGCCGACGAGGGCTACGGCGGCGGTATCAGCATCGTCAAGGACTACGTCCGGATCATTCGTCCGCGGCCGCGCGAAGCCTTCCTGACACTGGCCTTCGCCCCCGGCGAAGTCGCCCAGGTCGACTGGGGCGAGTTCGGCAGCATCGCCGTCGGCGACACCCGTCGCCGCCTCTCCTTCTTCGTCATGGTGCTGGCCTGGAGCCGCATGAGGTACGTCGAGTTCACGCTGTCGCAGACCATGGAGCAATTCCTGGCGGCGCACGTCCATGCCTTCCACGCCTTGGGCGTTCCGCGCAAGGTGATGGTCGACAACCTGCGCTGCGCCGTGCTCCGGCATCCCCGCGGCGAGCGCGCCGAGTTCAACCCGCGCTATCTCGACTTCGCCCGTCACTATGGGTTCGAGATCGTCGCCTGCGCCGTCGCGAAAGGCAACGCGAAGGGTCGGGTCGAACGCGGCGTCGGCTACGTCAAGGGCAACTTCCTGAGGGGGCTCGCGCTGCCGGACTTTGCCGCCCTGAATCCAGCGATCAAGGTCTGGCTGGAGTCGGTGGCCAACATCCGCCTGCACCGGGAAACGCAGCGCCGGCCGGTCGATCTGTGGCAGGAGGAGCGCGCCCATCTGCAACCGGTCAATCCGCGCCCCTTCGATGTCGGCCGGGTGCTCACCTTGCGCGCCAACCGGCAGTTCCGGGTGAGCTTCGAGAGCAACCGCTATTCGCTGCCGGCGCGCTTCGCCGGCCGTCCGGTGACCGTCAAGGTCTATCCGGACCGTCTTTGCGTCTACGATGGCGAGACGTTGATCGCGCGCCACGGTCGCTCGTTCGACCGGCACCGTGACCTCGAGGATCCGGATCATGCGAAGGCACTGGTGGCCCAGCGCCGCCATGCCCGTGACGCCCATGTCCTCAAACGCTTCCTGACGCTGTCGCCGCTGGCGGCGAAGTACCACGCCGGCCTCACCGAGCGCCGCGGCAATGCCTTGGCGCATGTGCGCAAGATCGTCGCGCTGGCCGAGATCCACGGCGATGCGCCGGTCGTGCGGGCGATCACCGATGCGCTGGCTTTCGAGGCCTTCAGCAGCGAGTACGTCGCGCATCTGATCGAGGCCCGCGAGCGGAAATTGCCCGAGGCGAGTCCGCTGGTGTTGATGCGCCGCCAGGATGTGCTGGATCTGGAATTGCCGCCGGCCGATCTGTCGGCCTATGCAAATGGGACGGGAGACGACGATGGCCATGACTGAAGGTCTGCTGCAGACGCATCTGAAGCGCTTGCAGTTGCCGTATTTCGCCGAGCACCACGCGGCCTTGATGGCGCAGGCGGGGCGCGAGTCGTGGTCGCACGGCCGAGTGCTCGAGCGCCTGGTCGAGGGCGAGGTCGCCCGCCGCGATGCGGCCTTGATCGAGCGCCGGGTGAAGGCGGCCCGCCTGCCGGGGATCAAGACGCTCGACGGCTTCGATTGGAGTTGGCCAAAGAAGATCAACCGGGCGCTGCTGCAGCAGGTGTTTCGGCTGGACTTCCTGCCGCAGCACGGCAATGTGATCCTGCTCGGCGGCGTCGGTGTCGGCAAGACGCACCTGGCGATCGCCCTGGCCCATACCGCTTGCCTCCAGGGCAAGACGACGCTCTTCACCAGTGCCGTCGATAACGTCAACGCGCTGGCCGCCGCTCAGGCCACCGGCGGCATCAAGCGCGAGATGGCCCGGCTGCTCAAGCCTTCGCTGCTCGTCGTCGACGAACTCGGCTACCTGCCCATCGACAAGTTCGGCGCCGATGTGCTCTTCCAGGGGATCAGCCAGCGTTATGAGCGCGGCTCGACGGTGATCACCACCAACCGTGCCTTCAAGCACTGGCCGGAGATCTTCCACAACGACAGCACGCTGACTTCGGCATTGCTCGACCGCTTGCTCCATCACGCCGAGTCCATCGTCATCGAGGGCCCCAGCTACCGCATGCGCGATCAGTCCGACGCCTTAACTTCTTCTCGCCAGGAGCCGCCGGCTTCCTGCTTCGCAGCGCCGGCCGCTTGTGTCTCGCCCGCTCACCGTCCCTCGATGCACAATACCCAATCAACATCCAGTTTCAAGCCGTCAGATCCGCAACAGTTTCTGGCCGGCGCGGACAACAACTTGCAAGCAATTTCCGGGCAACGCGATTTTGGCCACCGCTCTTTGCTCTTAGCCCGCCGTGCCAGCCCGAACCCGCTTCTCTCTGAACCGCCGCCGCCCCGTGCGCGACCGCCTGCGCACGGTCCGCGCTCTCGGCTGCGCCGTCAGCTTGCCGTCGGGCATGGTCAGGGTCGGAGCCACCGACCCAAGGCCGCGCCGGAGCTGCGCACCCGCGTTACCGCGTCGCGGGCGAAAACCCCGGCAGCGGCTACACCCCTGGCTCGCCGCAGCCCACGGGGATTCCCTTCGATCACAACCTGCAATTTTCTGGTCTTGCCGACGCCCGAAGATGGTTCGCGCCCGGTTCGCTCCTGCTGCCAAGCGTCGTTCGCCGAATGTGGCAAGGCCGTGGCGCGGCTTATTGCGCGACGGCGTGGTGAGTGCGCGACACAGTAGCGACCGCGCGGGGCTTGCGGGTTGTGCAAGCGCCGTGACGGAGCGATCAGAGGGTCAGGTGCGACGCCAAAGGTTTCGTTGCTGCCAGTCGGCGGGAAATCCCAGCCGGTCCGCGCGCACCTTCGGATGCTCGGTGAGCAGTGCGGCCAATCGCTCGCCCCAATGGGTATCGGGCGAGACGACTTTCAACAGCACTTCGATCATCACGGCCTGCGCGTAGAAGCGGATCGGGTCGGCAAGTTCGGCGGCATACTGGTTGGCGACAATCGGCTTGATCGTATAGGCGCGATTCCACAACCGCTGATGATGCGCGGCCAGGTTCCGCAAGTAGGTGATGGCGTGCAGCCATGACGCCAGCACGCTGCCATCAAGACCGAAGGTTTTGCCGATCGGCTTTTGATGATCGCGCAACAGGTTCTTGAACACCTGCGACACGGTGCCGAACGACAGCACTTCGAACACCATCCACGACGGCGGCAAGGCCGGATCGCTGTATTTGTCGTAGTAATGCTGGATGAAAGTTTGCCGTACCAGCGCTTTGGCCGGGTCGTCGCCAATGTCTTTCTTGAGCACATCGAGAAACTTGTCGTGACGGTACTTCGGCACGAACAGGGTGGCATCCATGTACCAATGCGCGCCGTGGCGCTCGCTCATCGACTGCGACAGCACGGCACGAAAGGCAACTTCGATTCGCTCCAGGGCATCCATGACAGCGAGGCGCAGCTTGCGGTCGAACACGTAAAGGTCGAGCACGTCGTCGAAACCCACACCATCAAGAAAGCGGTGCGAGCCGTCGGCGTTGTAATTGATCTGGAAAGGCAGGGAGTAACCCGACAAGCGGTAGTAGCCGATGAATCGCAGATAATGTTTGGCGCGCGCCTCGTCGGAAATGACCATCCCACGGCTACGCAGTAGCGCCAGTTGAGCGTCGAGATCCGTGGCGGGTTTAGTGAATTTCATAGGCAATAAAAAACCCGCCGGGGTGCGCTTGCATGCAGAGGCGTGGCGGGTGTTGTTGGGAGGAGTATAGAGCGGCGAAGTTCCGAGATCAATACCAAGGCATACCAAAGCGTACCAAAGGTGTCCCGGCCAGTCTCAATTCGTCGCAACGCATTGCGCGGCGCGGCGAATCGGCGTGAGCGTCGCATCGGTCGGCACCGTCGCGCAATATGCGGCCCATTCAGCCATCAATGCGGCACGTTTGGTGAACTGCGCACCCCTCTGACACGCACGCTCGACTGCATCCGGCAACTGGTGCGCCAGCGCGTGCTCGGCGACTTCGCGCAGGTAGTTGGTCGTCTCCGCCGCCCACATCCGGAAGGTACTGCGGAAACCGTGTACGGTCACACCGTCGCCGTTGGCATCCACCCACACCGGCTTGTCATCGCCGTTCATGCGACGGATCACGGCAGTCAGCGACATATCCGACAGCGGTTGCCCCTTCATGCCGGCAAAGACGGTCTCGCCATCCCTTGGCATCGACTCCAGCAACGCCAACGCGGCATCGCTCAAAGGAACCTCATGCTCGCGCCGCGCCTTCATGCGCTCGGAGGGTATCGTCCACACCTTGCCCGCGAGATCGAACTCGGCCCATCGCGCGCCGCGCACCTCTCCCGATCGGGACGCCGTCAGAATGCAGAACTCCACCGCTCGCGCCGATACCCCCTCTCGTGCGCGCAGGGCCGCCATGAAGGCAGCGATGCGCTGCCACGGCAGCGACGGATGGTTGCGCGTGCGACTGGACCTGCTGATGGTGGCCAGCAGGTTCTCCAGATGCCCTTTCCAGCGGGCAGGGTTTTCGCCGCTGCGGTAACCACTCGTGGTCGCCCAGTCCAGCACGGACTCGATACGGCCGCGCAGACGACTGGCCGTTTCGGTCTTGCTTTCCCAGATGGGTGCAAGGCACTTCACGACCAGACCCGTGTCGACATCGGCTACCGGCAGATCGCCGAGCACCGGGCTGGCGTACGTCTTGACGGTGTTGGTCCATTGGTCCGCGTGCTTCGCGTTCTTCCACCCTGCCTTGTGCTTCTGGATGTACGCCGCGGCACACTGATTGAAAGTCCTCATCTTGGCAGTTGTCAGCGCGTCGGCGATCTGCTTCTTGGCGACCAAAGGATTGATGCCGTCGACAAGCAACTTTCGTGCGTCAAGCGCCTTCTGCCGCGCCTCAGCCAGACTCACGGTAGGTGTCGGTCCGAGCCCCATTCCGTACGGCTTGCCGGCCACCATGTAGCGAAACAGCCACGACTTGGCGCCCGTGGCGGTGATCTGGAGTGTCAAACCGCCACCGTCGCCATGGAGCCCAGGCTTGCTGAGCTTGCCGACCTGCAGTGCAGAAAGTCGTTGCTGTTGGCGTGCCATGCCATCCGTTTGACTATCGCAATGACTATCAAAATCTATCAGGATTTGACGGGATTGTATGGGACTATCTTGGCTGCAGGGATCGTGTATAGCTCTGTTTTATATGCCAACCAATGGACAACGCCGGATCGCTTCGGATTGCTATCAGGCGGATACCGATCCGCCATACACAGGAGCGGCTCCGCATTGGCGCCGTTTCCAATGGCATCGAATGCCGCTTGCGCGGTCGGCAGAACCGCCTCGCCGAGCGTTCGCTGGACCATCCGTGTGACCTGTTTTTCCGATCCGATCACTCGTTGGGTCCGCACCGGATGCCGCCGCTCCGAAAAAGTGCGCCTCGCCCGAATCCGATGCACAATCCCATCCACCATGCGAACCGTTGCGGTCAGCACTCGCCGACAGAGAGTGGCCAGCATCGGGCGTGTTATCTTCCGGGGAAAGTTCAC
>NZ_JAMTDV010000128.1 GCF_023806565.1 Accumulibacter sp.
GTCCGAGGCGGTCAGCAGGCCGGGGAGCAGATCGTCCGGCGGAACTTCCGGAGTCGCTACCAGCGTGCCATCGGCCAGCGGCACGCGCAGCACCGGCGCCTGTGCCCGGCTGATGAACTCGCGTTGCCTGCACGACGACTGGTAGCCGTACTGGCAGTGCGGACAGATATTGTCCGAAGTCGCGAACGAGCCGACGACGAATGTCCGGGTCGGATCGAACGGACGGCGCTACCGACTTCCCCGACGATGCCGCAGTACTCGTGGCCCATGGGCAGTGGGCGGTCGGCCCGCTGCAGTCCGCGATACGGCCAGAGGTCCGACCCGCAGACGCAGGTCGCCGAGATGCGAATCACTGCGTCGGTGGGCTCGACGATTCTCGGCGTTTCGCGGCTTTCCAGGCGGATGTCGCGTGCCCCGTAAAGGACGGTGGCAAGCATGGCCGTTCTCCTTCTGCAATGTTTGGCAGCAGCTATCGATGATAGGCGAACTCGCCATGTGGCGGAGCGCGGCGGGCGCCTTTCCGCTCCGATTGGGCCGAGTGGTGGACTGGCACGCAAAAAAAACCGCGCCCGTGTGGGCGCGGCTTTCGGGCTTCACGCTGAGGCGCGGCGGCTCAGTGGAACTGCTCTTCCTCGGTCGAACCTGTGAGCGCGGTGACCGACGAGCTGCCGCCCTGGATGACGGTGGTGACGTCGTCGAAGTAGCCGGTGCCGACTTCCTGCTGATGCGAGACGAAGGTGTAGCCGCGGTCGCGGGCAGCGAATTCGGGCTCCTGCACCTTTTCGACGTAGGCGGTCATGCCGCGGGCGACGTAGTCCTGCGCCAGGTCGAACATGTGGTACCACATGTTGTGGATGCCGGCGAGGGTGATGAACTGGTACTTGTAGCCCATGGCGCCGAGTTCCCGCTGGAACTTGGCGATCGTCGCGTCGTCGAGGTTCTTCTTCCAGTTGAACGACGGCGAGCAGTTGTACGCGAGCAGCTTGCCGGGGTGCTTGGCGCGCACGGCTTCGGCGAACTTGCGGGCGAATTCGAGATCGGGCGTGCCGGTTTCGCACCAGACGAGGTCGGCGTATTCGGCGTAGGCGACGGCGCGCGAAATTGCCTGCTCGAGACCCTTGCGCGTCTTGTAGAAGCCTTCCGAGGTGCGCTCGCCGGTGACGAAGGGGGTGTCGTTGGAATCGCAGTCGGAGGTCAGCAGGTCGGCGGCTTCGGCGTCGGTACGCGCGATCACCAGCGTCGGCACGCCGCAGACGTCGGCCGCGAAGCGGGCGGCGATGAGCTTCTGCACCGCTTCCTGTGTCGGCACCAGGACCTTGCCGCCCATGTGGCCGCACTTCTTGACGGAAGCGAGCTGGTCTTCCCAGTGCACCCCGGCGGCGCCGGCGCGAATCATCGCTTTCATCAGTTCGAAGGCGTTCAGCACGCCGCCGAAACCGGCCTCGGCGTCGGCGACGATCGGCGCAAAGTAGTCGATGTAGCCCCTGTCACCGGGGTTGATGTCCTTCGAGAACTGGATTTCGTCGGCGCGGCGGAACGAGTTGTTGATGCGCTCGACGACCTTCGGCACCGAGTCGACCGGGTACAGCGACTGGTCGGGATACATCGCGGCGTACGAGTTGTTGTCGGCGGCGACCTGCCAGCCCGACAGATAGATCGCCTTGACGCCGGCCTTGACTTGCTGCATGGCCTGACCGCCGGTCAGCGCGCCCAGGCAGTTGACGTAGGGTTCATTGTTGACGAGATTCCAGAGCTTTTCGGCACCGCGGCGAGCGACGGTGTATTCGATCGGGAACGAACCGCGCAGGCGGACGACATCGGCGGCCGAATAGCCGCGCTTGATTCCCTTCCAGCGGGGGTTTTCTGCCCAGTCTTTTTCCAGTTCGGCGATCTGTTGCTCTCTAGTGCTCATGCTTCTTCCTCGCGAAAATTGTGAAGTGCGGTCAGGACCATGGCGACGCACCAAATTGGAACCGGTTGCCTTCCCGGGCACCAAATCTGGGCGACCAATGGCGTGCAGTATATAGGGCTTTCTGCCTGCCGACAACAGTCTTATATAAGACATAAGATGTATTTTTTGCTGCAGTGAAACAAGGATTTGTCGAGGTCTTCCCGGATTGCGAAAGGAAATTCTCTTTCGTGAAATGCCGATCAGCCCGTTCGGCACGGGTCGTGATCGCTCGCCGGTGCGAAGACGAGTTCCGGCAGGACGACTTCCCAGCGTTCGCAGCGAATCCCGGCGCGGTATTCGGGTTCGCTGTCCTCACGGCGGCGAACGAGGATCGCGCCGACGCGCGCGGCGATGCAGTGCATGCCGGCCGGTGGGGTGTACGCGGCGGCGAGTCTGCCGACCACGTTCTCCCCGTCGTCGCGCAGCAGCCAGTGGCGGTGTTCGTGCCGCAGATGCAGCGTCGCGCTCGGCGTCAGTGCGGCGATCGCCTGCTGGATCGGGTGGGTGGGCGGATGGCGGCCGGCAAAGCTGAGATCGACCTCGCCGGGATGGAGTTGCCGGTAGTACCAGGACAGTTCGGGGGCAGGGGGCGGCAGCGGTATGGCGCTACGGCGCAGCAGCGAGGGGCTGGCAGGCAATTGGTCGAGGAACTGCTGGCCGCGGGCGAAGCGCGCCAGCAGCAGCGTCTGCCGGGCACGCGTCAGCGCCACGTAGTACAGCCGGCGCTCGGCGTCGGGATCTTCGTTCGCGGTTTCGCTGCCTGCCCGCCAGGCACCGTCGAGCACCGCGACGTGATCGAATTCGAGCCCCTTGGCACGGTGCGCGGTGAGCAGCAGCAGGCCGCACTGCCGGCGCCGCGCTTCGCGTCCCCATTCCGCCAGCCATTCGATGAAGTGCCGGCGTGGCAACTCGGAGTTGCCGGTCTCGCGGCCATATTCGTCCACTGCTTCCGCGAGCATCTGGCGTTGTGGGCTGTCCGCTTGCCGGGCAAGCCAGGCGGCAATCGTTCGCGCGTCGAGGAGAGACTGGGCTTCCTCGTGCAGCCAGGCGAGCAACAGTTGCGTGTCGCGCTGGCGCCAGAATTGCGCGCTTTCCTCGTTGGCCATCTGCACCGGAATGCCGCGCACTTCGCAAAGGCTGCGCAGCGGCTGCAGCCATTTCCATTCGCGGGCGATCACCGCGCAGCGTGCCCAGTCCCATGCGGGCGCCAGGCCGGCCAGACGCTGCAGTTCGCCGAGCACGGCGATCGCCTGCGTGCGTGCGTCGCTGCCGGCGGGCAGGATCTGAACGCGGCCGCTGGCGACCGGATCGAGCTTCGCCCAGGCGCCGCCGGCCGGCTCCCGCCGGCGCGCACGGTCGATGCGAATGGGATGCGCCGCCTTCATCCGGTTGGCGGCTGGCGCGATCAGGCGATTGGCGACGTCGATCAGGTGCGCCGTGGCACGGTAGTTGTCGACGAGCGGGACGGTGCGCGCGGCATAGTCGCTCTCGAAGCGACGGATGAATTCGACCGAAGCGCCGTTGAAGGCGTAGATGTTCTGGTCGTCGTCGCCGACCGCGAAGAGATTGAGGCGACTCTCCTCGTCGCTGCGGCTGCGTCCGGCGAGCGCGCCGATCAGTTCGTATTGCTGCGGCCCGATGTCCTGGTACTCATCGACGAGAATCCAGCGAAAGCCGGCGAGCACGCGGTCACGCAGCCTTTCCGCATCGGCGTCCGCTTGCTCCGGCGACCGCGCGTCGCCCTTGAGCAGATCGATCGCCCGCTGGCGGATGGCGTGCAGTTCGGCTTCGAAGCCTTCGTCGGCCAGCCGTTCGCGCCCGACGAAGCTGGCGCCAACGAGCCGCATGGCCAGCGCATCGCAGGTGAGGACGCCAACTCCGCGTGCGTCGTCGCCGATCAGTTCGCCCAGGCGCTGGCGGATCTGCGCCGCGGCGTGGCGGTTGTAGGCCAGCGCCAGAATGCCGCGCGGATTTTCGCGGCGAACGCGCAGCAGATAGGCGATGCGATGCACGAGGACGCGTGTCTTGCCCGATCCCGGGCCGGCGAGAACCAGCACGTTGGCGTTTTCGCGGTCGTCGGCGACGATTCCCTGTTGCACGGGGTTGGCGAGGGCTTCCACGATCCGTCGCCAGGAGTCGGGCGTCGTCTGCCGTGCGAGTTCGCCCTCGCGTTCGGGTAGCCAGCGCTGCAGGAACTGGTCGCGCGGCAAGTGGAAATAGTCGAGCGTCAGGCGCAGCGCTTCGGCCATCGTCTGCAGACCGCGCAGCACGTACTCGGCCATCACGTGAATCTGCAGCACCTGCTCTTCGTAGTGCAGCTTGAGCGGCGCGAAGTCGGGTTGCCGGAACTGCCGCTTCCAGTCGGCGTCGAGCCGGATCGTCATCGCCGGACGGAATACCGCCAGGCCCTTGTTGAGGCGAATCGCTTCCTGTTCGTGCAGCCAGAGCAGCGCGCGGTCGAGCAGGCGGGAAGTCTCCCTGACCTCCGACTTGAGCAGCAGGTCGGCTTCGAGTGCCGCGAGCAGGCGGCCCAGCGTAGTTTCGGCGAGCTGGTCGGCGCCACGCGCGCCGCTCGGCAGACAGGCGAGCAGGTGAGCGAGCAGGTGGCCGCCGGCGGTACGCCGCAACTGCGCCGTTTTCACCAGGTTTGCCCAGTCGCGCTGCAGCGTGATCGCCACCGTTTCCGCGTCGACCCGGCGCAGCGCGATGCTGCCGATGCCGCCTTCGTCGTTGCGGCCATCGCCGGCGAGGCCGGCGAGCAGGCGGCGCAGGCGCTCCGGCAGCGCACTGGCGTGGCCGTCATCGTGCAGGCGCTGTGCCAGCAGGCGCAGGTGCAGCAGCGAGGACTCGCCGCGCTCGAGATCGGGCGCCTGCTCGCGCAACAGTTCGATCAGCGACACTTCGAGCCGCGCTGCCCGCTCCAGACGCTGCGTCGACGAATCCTCGACGCCGGCGCGCAGGTAGGCGGTCAGTGCGGTGTCGTTGCTGGCGATTCCGAGTCGTTCGAGATCGTACAGTGCCTTGCGCAGATTTTCCGGGCTCAGGCCGCTGACGACCATCAACTCGTCGGTCGACAGACCCTCGTCGGCGGCTGCACCGATCAGCGCCTCGACCAGTGCCAGCAACTGCCGCTGATAGTCGCCCTGCAGAGCGGCGCGCGCCAGCCGCTGCCGCGCCTGTTCGACCGAGCCGACGCGCAGCGACGAGGGGAAGACCTGCACCCGGTTCTCTTCACGGCGCAGCAGGTGGGCTTCCTCGAGCCAGCAGACGGCGGTGCGCACGCGCGTGTCGTCGGTGGCGCTGTCGCGCGCGAAGCCACCGTCCTCGTCCTCGGCGAGGATTTCGCCGGCGGTGGCGATCACTTCGCCGTCGCCGCGCTTCTTGCGGTCGAGCTGGCGCAGCGAGCGCAGGATCGCCTGGATTTCCTTGCGCGTGAGTCGCGAGCGCGCCGACATGCCGAACTGCCGCTCGACATCCTCGGGCGCGTAGAGCAATACACAACGCGCCGCCTGCTGATCACGGCCGGCGCGTCCGGCTTCCTGCAGATAGTTTTCGAGCGAGCCGGGAATGTCGGCGTGGATCACCAGGCGAACGTCGGGCTTGTCGATTCCCATGCCGAAGGCGTTGGTCGCGGCAATCACGCGCAGTTCGCCGGCGATGAACGCTTGCTGCACGTTCTTTCTGCTTTCCGGCGGCAGCCCGGCATGGAAGTGGGCCGCCGCCAGACCTTTCTGCGCCAGAAAGGCGGACACTTCCTCAGTGTTCCCGCGCGTCGAGCAATAGACGATGGCGCCGCCCGGCGCGTCTGCGCGCAGTTCGGCAGTCAGCAGTTCGTGGATGTGCGCCAGCTTCTCGGCGGGAGTGGTCGGCAGCACGGAGAAATCGAGGTTGCTGCGGCTGGCGCCACCATCGAAACAGCAAAGGTCGACGCCGACCTTTTCGGCGAAGTGCGCGACGATGTCGGCGACGACATCCGGTTTGGCAGTCGCGGTCAGGCACATTACCGGCGGCAGCGGGCCGTCGCCGGCCTTTTCGCGGATGAAGCGCCCGACGTAGCGATAATCAGGACGAAAATCGTGTCCCCACTTCGACAGGCAATGCGCTTCGTCGAGCACCCAGGCGCCGATCTCGCGTTGCGCGAGCACCTTGCGCAGCGTCGGGTTGCGCAGTTGCTCGGGCGAGACGATCACGATGCCGGCGTCGCCGAGGCGCACACGGTCGAGCGCGTCGGCACGCTCGGGCAGAGAGAGCAGGCCGTTGATCGCCACGCAGCATTCGATGCCGCGCGCCCGCAATCCGGCAACCTGGTCGGCCATCAGTGCCACCAGCGGCGAAATGACCATGGTCAGCGCACCGGTCTTGGCAAAGCGCGACAGTGCCGGGATCTGATAGCAAAGCGACTTGCCGGTGCCGGTCGGCAGGATGGCGAGCAGGTGTTGCCCGGCGAGCGCCGCTTCGACGATCTTCCGTTGCAGCGGCTGACCGTCGGCGTCGGCCGGCTCCGGGCGGAATGCGGCAAAACCGAAGTGGCGGGCGAGTTCCCTGTCTGCATCATGGTACTCGCTGCACCACGGGCAATCGGTTCTTCGGCAGGAAAGGTCACGCAGCCGCCGGAGCAGCAGGGCGGTGTCGGGGAATTGATGGCGAACCCACGGCGGCAGCACCGAATTGCCGCCGGCGACCGACAGCCAGGCGAGTGCGTAGGCGAGCGACCAGTTACCGTGTGCAGCATCGTCGACCATCTGCCGGGCGTGCTCGGGGCAGCCCTTGTCCGCCAGCAGGCGCGCAATCGCCGCCCGTGCTTCGCCGTCGCTCGGGCGCAGCTGGCGGCGCAGGGTGGCAAACAGGCTGTTGATCCCCGAGAGCCGCTGATCGAGCGTCGTCAGCCAGTGCCAGGCGAGCATCAGTTCCGGCGCCTCGCGCTGGCGTTGGTGCAAGGCGCGGTACTGGTCGTGGAAAAGATCGAGAGTCAGTTGCGCGTCGAGCAAGGGATCGTTGAGCTGCCCACGCTTGAGTCCGCCGTCCTGATAGTGTTTGACCAGGCGGTGATAGGGGTGGCGCGGAAAGGCCAGCGGATTGAGCCACAGGGTATCGATCACCGGCAGCGCGAGCAGCCGCAGGCGAGGCTCGGCGGCGGTGAGATGCGGGCGGTCGAAATGGAGGAAGTTGTGGCCGAGGAGAAAGGCGCAGCCGTCAGCCAGCGCGTCCAGGCGGGTGAGCGCGGCCGCCAGGTCGCCGCCGGCGAAGCGCAGGTTCTCGCCGTCGTTTCCACGCACTGCCGCAAGCTGCCGGATGCGCCCGCTGCGCACGCCGACCTCGAGGTCGATCGACAGGCAGTTGGGTTGGCGGGGCAGGGGGTCTGGAGGGGAGGGCGTTGCCAGGATCGCTACTTGTACTTGCTGTCCATTTCGCGTGCCGCCCGGATCATGTCTGCATCGAGCACGGCGGTATCGGTTCCGTAACAGCTCATCAGTTCGATTTCCTCGAAAGCCGGGGATTCCACACCAGAATCCGGCTGGCCGGCGTTCATCGCCTCGTAGTGTTGTCCCCGCCAGCGTGCGATCATCATTTCCTGTTCGCTCAGGCCGGTGTTCATGCCGGGAGGGACCTCGACGCCGAGCTCGATCAGCGTCTTGACGACTTCGGATCGCTTGCCGCGAATGGCCATCGACAGGGGTGAAGTCGGCTGCGAATTATCGGGATAGTTGGCTCTTGCGCCGCGGCGGACCAGTTCCCGGACGATATCCGCGTAGCCCATGAAACACGCCACACCGAGCGGCAGGCCGGGGTCGCCGCGACCGTCGCGCAATTCGACGGGGGCGCCCGCATCAAGGACCGCCTGCACCTCCTGGAGGCGGCCCGAACGAATGGCTTTGAGCAGGTCGATGGCAGCATTCACAGGTACTCTCCGATTGATGCAAATTCAGCGCAGCGTACGAAGTATCTCCGCTATCGGGACCTGGGTCAATTCTTGCTCTTCTTTCGCCACCGCCAGGATGGGCCGTTGCCGCCGGCACGACCCCTGGTGCTTCATGTGAGGGGCTGCTCGCTGACGACGATTCCGTCCCCGTCGACATAAATCCACTCGCCGGGTCGGAAGGTGACCCCGCCGAAAATGACGGCGAGATCGCGGTCGCCGGCTCCCTTCTTGACGCTTTTCAGCGGGTGCGTGTCCAGCGCGCGCAGGCCGAGGTCGATTCCGCCGATGTCGCCCGAATCACGAATGCAGCCGTAGACGACGATTCCTTCCCAGCCGTTGGCGTTCGCCAGGATGGCCAACTGATCGCCGACCAGTGCGCAGCGCAGGGAGCCGCCACCGTCGATCACCAACACCTTGCCGTGGCCGTCGGCAGCAAGTGCCTCGCGTACCAGGCTGTTGTCCTCGAACAGCTTGAGCGTGACGATCTGGCCGCTGAAGACAGGGCGGCCACCGTAGGGCCGGAACATCGGGGAGACGACCCGGACGCTGCCGTTCCGGATCCCGGCTTCGTTGTTGTCGAGGAGGTCTGGGGTCTTGAAAGTCATGCTGCTCGTCTCGCTGGTCCTGGATTCGGGAATTGGTCATGCCCTGCGACAACGCCCGCTCTCAGGCGATGACCTCGGGTTCTTCCTCGAAGATCAGTTTAACTTTCGCGTCGTCGTCGAGATCGACGGTAACGTGGCCACCGGCAGCGAGTCGCCCGAAGAGGAGTTCATCGGCCAGCGAGGCACGAATCGTGTCCTGTATCAGCCGCGCCATCGGACGCGCGCCCATCAGCGGATCGAATCCCTTGGCCGCCAGGTGTTCCTTGAGCTTCGCGGTAAACACGGCTTCGACCTTCTTGTCGTGCAGTTGCGTCTCGAGCTGCATCAGGAACTTGTCGACCACGCGCAGGATGACATCGTGGTCGAGTGACCTGAACGAGATGCAGGCATCGATCCGGTTGCGGAATTCGGGTGTGAAGATCCGCTTGATCTCGGCCATTTCGTCGCCCGCCTGGCGGCTTGGCGTGAATCCCATCAGGGACTTCTGGATGGCCTCCTGGCCGGCATTGGTGGTCATGATGATCACCACGTTGCGGAAATCCGCCTTGCGTCCGTTGTTGTCGGTCAGCGTGCCATGGTCCATCACCTGCAGCAGGATGTTGTAGATGTCGGGATGCGCCTTTTCGATCTCGTCGAGCAATAGAACACTGTAGGGCTTCTTGGTGATTGCTTCGGTCAACAGCCCGCCCTGGTCGAAACCGACGTAACCCGGCGGCGCGCCAATCAGGCGTGAGACAGCGTGCCTTTCCATGTACTCCGACATGTCGAAACGTACCAGATCGTTGCCCAGGCAGTACGCGAGTTGTTTGGCGACTTCGGTTTTGCCGACACCGGTGGGACCCGAGAAAAGGAAGCTGCCGATCGGCTTGCCTGGGTTGCCGAGGCCGGAGCGGGCCATCTTGATCGCCTTGGCAAGCGCGTCGATCGCGGCGTCCTGGCCGAAGACGACAGCCTTGAGGTCGCGGTCGAGGTTCCTCAGGTTGTTCCGGTCGTCGGACGAGACGTGCGTCGAAGGAATCCGCGCGATCTTGGCAACGATCTCCTCGATGTCGATCTTGCCGATCATTTTTTTCTGCCGGGATTTGGGCAGGATGCGCTGTGCGGCGCCGGCTTCGTCGATCACGTCGATTGCCTTGTCGGGCAGATGGCGGTCGGGGATGAAACGCACCGAGAGTTCGACCGCCGAGGTCAGCGCGGCAGCCGAGTACTTGATGCCGTGGTGCGATTCGAAGCGGGACTTGAGTCCTTTGAGAATCTCGACCGCTTCGGCGCTCGACGGTTCGTTCACGTCGATCTTCTGGAACCGCCGCGATAGTGCGTGGTCCTTCTCGAAAATGCCGCGGTATTCGTTGTAGGTGGTCGCGCCGATGCACTTCAGCTGCCCGGTCGAAAGCGCCGGCTTGAGCAGGTTCGATGCGTCGAGGGTGCCGCCTGAGGCAGACCCGGCACCGATCAGGGTGTGAATCTCGTCGATGAAGAGAATCGCCTGCGGGTTTTCGCTGAGCTGCTTGAGCACCCCCTTGAGACGCTGTTCAAAGTCGCCGCGATATTTCGTGCCGGCCAGCAGCGAGCCCATGTCGAGACAGTAGACGTTCGCCTTGGCGAGGATCTCGGGAATGTCGGATTCGACGATCCTGCGCGCGAGCCCTTCGGCGATGGCGGTCTTGCCGACGCCCGCCTCGCCGACCAGCAGGGGATTGTTCTTGCGCCGACGGCAGAGCGTCTGGATCACCCGTTCGAGTTCCTGATCACGGCCGATCAGAGGATCGATCTTGCCCTGCAGGGCCAAGGCATTGAGATTGATGGTATAGCTCTCCAGTGGTCCGGATGCGCTCTGCGGTTCGCTTTCCGCCTCGGATTCGGGCTCGTTGCGCGGCGCGCTCTGCGGCACCTTGCTGATTCCATGCGAGATGAAATTGACCACGTCGAGACGGCTGACTCCCTGTTTCTGCAGGTAATACACTGCGTGCGAATCCTTCTCGCCGAAGATGGCGACGAGAACGTTGGCACCGTTGACTTCCTTGCGACCGGACGACTGGACGTGCAGGATTGCCCGCTGGATCACCCGCTGAAAACCGAGCGTCGGCTGCGTGTCGATTTCATCGTCGCCGGCGACGGTGGGTGTGTGCTCGCCGATGAATCGAGTCAGATCCCTGCGCAGTTGCTCGATTCCGGCGCCACAGGCGCGCAGCGCGTCGGCTGCCGAGGGGTTGTCGAGCAGCGCCAGCAGCAGGTGTTCTACGGTAATGAACTCGTGACGCTTTTGCCGCGCCTCGACAAACGCCATGTGCAAGCTGACTTCCAGTTCCTGCGCAATCATCAGTTTTCCTCCATTACGCACGCCAGGGGATGCTGGTTGCTGCGTGCGAAGGTTGTGACTTGTTGAACCTTCGTGGCTGCCACGTCACGCGAATAGACGCCGCAGACGCCACGGCCCTCGGTGTGGACCTTGAGCATGATGCGCGTCGCGTGCTCCCTATCGAGGCCGAAAAATCTTTGCAGAACGACGATGACGAAATCCATCGGGGTGAAATCGTCGTTCAACAACAGGACCTTGTAAAGTGGCGGCGGCGCAACTTGCGAGCGTTTTGCTTCGAGCAGCGAGCCGTCTTGATGCTTCGTGGCCATGAGTGAATTCTAACCAGTCCTAGCGGATCCGCAATACCGGTGTCGGCCAATTTGCCGGTCCGGAAAACCACGTGGCGACCGTTTTGGATTGAAATCGCACCGAAAACGCTTGACGCCGCCGCCAGAGTTAGCGTAAAAAGGCCGCATGCTCTCATTCCAAGCGGCTGGTGGGTGGTTGTCCCTGTCTGAGATCCCCTATCTGTTGGTGTTGAATTAGCGGCATGCAAGTCGGGTGATGCCCGGGTTTAGTCTTTTTTCAAGGAAGTGGCAATATGGCAACAGGTACCGTGAAGTGGTTCAACGACGCTAAAGGTTTTGGCTTCATTACTCCGGATGATGGCAGCGAGGATCTTTTCGCCCATTTCTCCGCGATCAGCATGGGCGGTTTCAAGACTCTGAAAGAGGGCGAGAAGGTTTCCTTCGATGTGACGCAAGGTCCAAAGGGCAAGCAAGCGTCGAATATCTCGCGCGTCTGATTTATTTGGGTTTCTAAAACGGACCCGCCTCCGGCGGGTTTTTTTTTGCCCTGCGTCCTTGCTCGCTACGCGCGGCCGCCGAAACCGAATGCGTGGTCCCCTGTTTGGCTGGACCTCTGTTCGCTCAGCCCGCCGTCCAGTGCCCTGACCTGCCTCCGGTTTTCTCGAGCAGGCGAACGCCCTCGATCCGCATCCCGCGATCGACTGCCTTGCACATGTCGTAAATCGTCAGCAATCCGACGCTGGCGGCACAGAGTGCTTCCATTTCGACACCGGTGCGACCGCAGCATTCGGCCAGCGCAGTGCAGTGGACTGCGCTGGCGGCTGCATCGACCTCGAATTCGATGGCGACCTTGGTCAGGGCAATCGGGTGGCACAAGGGGATCAACTCGGCAGTGCGTTTGGCGCCCTGGATCGCGGCGACCCGCGCCACCCCGAGCACATCCCCCTTGCTGGCAGATCCGCCAACGATCAGCGCCAGGGTCTCGGCTCGCATCCGGATGCTGCCGACGGCTTTCGCTTGCCTCCGGGTCTCGCTCTTTTCGCCGACGTCGACCATCTGCGCCTGACCCTGCGTATTGAAGTGGGTCAGGGAGTCAGCGGTCATCGCGTGCACCAGGTTGCGAATGAACGCGGACGAGTCGGCAAGTTTCGGTAACGCTTCGTAACATTTCGCTGCCTCCGCATTGGTTATCATAGCATCAACCGTGTTCACTCTTGTCCGGGAGCCAGATTGATCAGAGCCGCTTGTGTCGCCACCTGGATTGCCATGGTGGCTTTTCTGGGTACCTCGTTTTCCGTTCGCGGCGATGATTTGCCAGATCTCGGCGAGGCTGCCCGAGCCGAGTTGTCGCCACAGATGGAGCGCAAGATCGGCGAGCGCATCATGAACGAGATCCGCCTGCGCGAGCCGAGTTACATCGACGATGCGGAACTCAACGATTATCTGAACGCACTGGGTCGTCGCCTGGTCGCGGCCAGCGCGAGTCCGGCGCGTGACTGTCAGTTTTTCTTCGTTCGCGACAGCACCGTCAATGCCTTTGCCATGTTCGGTGGGTTCATCGGGGTGAATACCGGTACGGTGCTAACCTCGCAATCTGAGTCGGAACTGGCCGGGGTGCTGGCACACGAAATTTCTCACGTCATGCAGAACCACCTGGCACGGCAGATGGCGAAGGAAAAGCAGAATTCGATCGCGAGCATGATCGCGATGGCCGTCGGCATTCTCGCTGCCCGCGCCAACTCGCAAGTGGCGAATGCGGCGATCGCCTCGGCCCAAGCCGGCTCGATCCAGGCGCAGCTCGCCTACAGCCGTGACTTCGAACGCGAGGCGGATCGGATGGGCTATCAGACGATGACGCAGGCGGGTTACGACGCCCACGGCATGGGCGATTTCTTCGGTCGCCTGCAACAGTCCGGCAGGGTGTATGAGAACAACGCGCCGGTGTATATGCGGACACACCCGCTGACCGTCGAGCGTATCTCCGACATGCAAAACCGGGCCCAGAACGCTCCCTATCGCCAGGTTCCCGACAGTCTCGAATTCCAGCTCGTGCGGGCCAAGCTGCGGGCGCAGATGGTCACCCCGCGTGAAGCGGTCAAAGAGTTCGCCGCGCAGCTTCGCGAGAAGAAGTATGCTTCGGAGGCGGCGGCTCGCTACGGTCTCGCCTACTCGCTGTTGCGCGCCAAGGACCTTGCAACGGCGCAACGTGAAGTCACGGCACTGATCGCGCTCAAGCTGTCGTCGCCGATGATTGCCGGGCTGGTTGCCGAGATCAGGCTGGCCGCCAATGAGCCGGCTGCAGCCCAGGCGATCTATCGTGATGCTCTGCAACGGTATCCGCAGTCCAAGTCGCTGGTTTATGGCTATGCCGAGTCGCTGCTGGCGGGCGCGCAGTACGAGCAGTGCCAGGCGTTCCTGGAGTCCGAGTTGCAGCTCTACAGTTCGGATTACAAGTTGTACGGGTTACAGGCCAAGGCCTATGCTGCTGCCGGAAAACGCTTGCAGCAGCATCGGGCGCAGGCCGAGTTCTATTACCTGCAGGGGCAGCTCGGACCCGCCGTCGAACAGTTGCAGTTCGCGCAGAAGGCCGCTGACGGCACTTTCTTTGAACAGTCTGCGGTCGACGCACGCCTGCGCGAATTGCGCAAGGAACAGGCGGAAGAGGCGAAACAGAAGCGCGAGGGCGGGTAGAATGCCGGCTTCGTTTTCTTGCGGACCACTCCATGCATTTCGACCGAGAACTCGACGTCAAGGGCCTGCACTGCCCGCTACCGATCCTGCGTACCAAGAAGGCCCTGTCCGAAATGGCTTCCGGCGAGGTGCTGCACGTGCTGGCGACCGATCCAGGCTCGCTCAAGGATTTCGCGGCCTTCGCCCGACAGACCGGTAACGATCTGCTCTCAAGCAGCGAGGTGGACCGGGTGTTCGAGTACTACCTCAAACGGAAGTAGCGACGCGCCGGTGGCCATGCGGTCTTGACGAACGCGCGTGCTGCGCGGCAGGCGGCAGCTTGCCGGTAGTCCACCTCACGCGCGCCGCCAGGTGCTGCCCCCGGCGCCGTCTTCGACGACGATTCCCGCCGCGCGCAGCTGATTGCGGATACCATCGGCGGCAGCAAAATCCCTGCGCTGTTTGGCAGCCATGCGCTCGGCGAGCAGCGATTCGATCCTTGCAGCGGAAATTTCGCCGCCGTCCACCGGCGTTGCCTGCAGGAAGACCTGCGGATCACGCTGGAGCAGGCCGAGCAGGCCCGCCAGCGATCGCAACTGGCTGGCCAGCTGCGACGAGTGGCTGCGGTTCACCTCGGCCGCCAAGTCGAAGAGCAGCGCGCAGGCTTCCGGGGTGTTGAAGTCGTCGTCCATCGCTTTCCGGAAGCCTTGCGCGTGCCGCTCATTCCAGTCGATTGCGACGATTGCCCCCGGAACGGTCTTGAGCGCGGTATAGAGGCGGCTCAGCGCCTGCCGGGCATCGTCGAGGTGACGGTCGGAATAGTTGAGCGGGCTGCGGTAGTGCGCGCGCAGGATGAAGAAACGCAGGACTTCGGGGTCGTATTTCTCGAGAATTTCGCGGATCGTGAAGAAATTGCCGAGCGACTTCGACATTTTTTCGTCATCGACGCGAACGAAACCGTTGTGCATCCAGTAGTTGACGAAGCGGCCGCGATGCGCGCCCTCGGACTGCGCGATCTCGTTCTCGTGGTGAGGAAACTGCAGGTCCTGGCCACCGCCGTGGATGTCGAAGTGCGTGCCCAGCAGTTCCGAACTCATTGCCGAACACTCGATGTGCCAACCTGGCCGGCCCTCACCCCAGGGCGATGGCCAGAAGGGTTCGCCTTGGCGCGCATGTTTCCAGAGCACGAAATCGAGCGGGTCTTCCTTGCCGGCATCGACCTCGACGCGCTCGCCGGCGCGCAGGTCGTCGAGCGATTTGCCCGACAGCTTGCCGTAGCCCGGAAACTTGCGTACCGAGAAGTTCACGTCGCCGCCCGCCGCCCGGTAAGCCAGGCCATTTTTCTCGAGCCGGCCGATCAGTTCGAGCATTTGCGGGATGTACTCGGTGGCCCGCGGTTCATGATCGGGCTTCTCGACGCCGAGCGCCACGGCATCCTCGTCCATGAAACGGATGAAGCGGCTGGTCAACTCGCTGATGCTCTCCTGGCTGGCCAGCGCACGCTTGATGATCTTGTCATCGATGTCGGTGATGTTGCGGACGTAACATACCTCCAGACCGCTCGCGCGCAGCCAGCGCTGCACCATGTCGAAAACCACCAGGACGCGGGCATGACCCAGATGGCAGTAATCGTAGACGGTCATGCCGCAGACGTACATGCGAACCCTGCCGGGAGTTATCGGCACGAATTCCTGCTTCTCTCTGGTCAGTGAGTTGTAGATTTTCAGCATTTTCGGGTTTGCCGTCGTACTCCGCGGCGAGGCGCGCGGAGTGCTTTGGTGTGGACGTGGTTCTTGATAGAATCGCCTGCTTTGGCGACACGTGGCCGTTGCTTGGGCAAGTATATACCAGAACGACTGCCCGATCCTGCCGCCGTCATGGTCGAAGCGCTTGCTGCTGCTAGCCGTCAGACCGCCTGCTGCGCGCGAGGCAGATGCGCAGAGGCTGGCCTTCGCAGCACGGTGGCATCCCCAAAATCGTTACCAAGGAATCGTCCGATGTTCAGAAAACTTCTTCTTGCGGTCTGCGGGCTGCTGACCCTTGGGGCTTGGGCTGGTCCGAGTGTCGAGATGCAGACCAGCATGGGCCGCATCGTGATCGAACTCGATTCGGCGAAAGCGCCGAAGACGGTCCAGAACTTCGTCCAGTACGTCAATGAGGGCTTCTACAACGGCACCGTCTTCCACCGCGTGATCCCCGGATTCATGATTCAGGGCGGCGGTTTCACCGTCGACCTGGAGCAGAAGGCAGCACCGAGAAAGGTCGAGAACGAGGGCAGGAACGGCCTGAAGAACGACCGTGGAACGATCGCCATGGCGCGTACGGCGGATCCGCACTCGGCGAGTTCGCAGTTCTTCATCAATCACCGCGACAACGCGTCGCTCAACTATCCTTCGCCCGATGGCTGGGGCTACACCGTTTTCGGCAAGGTGACCCAGGGCATGGACGTGGTTGACCGGATCGCCAAGGTGGCGACCGGCAACCGCGCAGTGCATCAGGACGTTCCGCTGGAGCCAGTGATCATCCAATCGGTCAAGGTCATTCCGGAGAAAGGAAAGTCATGATCAAGCTGCACACCAATTTCGGCGTCATCGGCATCGAGGTCGATGCCGACAAGGCGCCACTGTCGGCCACGAATTTTCTCGATTACGTGGCGGCCAGACACTACGACAACACCATTTTTCATCGTGTGATCCCGGGCTTCATGGTGCAGGGCGGTGGCTTCGCGCCGGGAATGAAACAGAAAGCGTGCAAGCCGCCGATTCGCAATGAGGCCGACAACGGGCTGCGCAACGAAGCCTATACGGTTGCCATGGCGCGCACCAACGATCCGCATTCCGCGACCGCACAGTTCTTCATCAACGTCGTGAATAACGATTTCCTGAACTTCCGCGCACCCACCGCTCAGGGTTGGGGCTATTGCGTTTTCGGCAAGGTGGTCGAAGGTTGCGACGTCGTCGACCGGATCAAGGCGGTGAAGACGGGCTCTTCGGGCCTGCACAGCGATGTTCCGGTGGAGGACGTGCTCATCGAGCGCGCCGAAATCTGCTGAAACGCCCATCCTCGCTGTCCCGCCTGCTGCGGTGATCCTGTTCATTTCCGACCTGCACCTGGCGCCGCAGGCGCCGGGGGTGACGCGCATTTTCCGGGACTTTCTTGCCGGCCGTGCGCGCGCTGCCGAGCAGTTGTTCATCCTCGGCGACCTATTCGAAGCCTGGCCGGGGGACGATTGCCTGGACGATCCTGAAGAGTCCTTCGCCGCGGACATCGTCGATGCGCTGCGTGCGCTGGTGACCGCGGGTGTCGCCGTCTCGGTGCTGCATGGCAACCGAGATTTTCTGCTCGGAGAACATTTCGCGGCGAGGAGCGGCGCCCGGCTACTTCCCGACCCCTACGTCCTTTCGCTGCCGACCTGGCAGTTCGTTCTGTCGCATGGCGACCTACTGTGCACCGATGATCACGAGTACCAGGCGTTCCGTTCTCTGGCACGTCGGCCCGACTGGCAGTCCGCTTTCCTCGCCCGGTCGCTGGCAGAACGCAAGGCGATGGCGGGCGCTGCCCGCCGGCAAAGCGAATCGGCAAAGCGTGAGAAGGCCGGTTATCTGATGGACGTCAATGCCGGCGCGAGCGACGATTTCCTGCGCGCGCACGGTTATGCCACCATGATTCACGGCCACACGCACCGTCCGGCGACGCATGACCATCTGGTCGACGGCATTCATGTCGAGCGCTGGGTACTGGCCGATTGGCAGGAGACACAAGGCGAGTGTCTGGTCTGGGATGGCCGGACCTTGCGGCGGGAGCGCCTGCACTGATTCCTTTCGCCGCTCCCGGCGCGGCGCCCTGGCGAGGTGTCCGGCGATGACTTCTCCCGCCCGCGAGCTGCTGCGCCGAGTGTTCGGCTACTCGTCGTTTCGCGGAAGGCAGGAGGAAATCGTCGAACAGCTCGTCGCCGGGGGCGACGCGCTGGTCCTGATGCCGACCGGCGGCGGCAAGT
The DNA here is from genome assembly GCF_023806565.1 of Accumulibacter sp. Lineage (GTDB taxonomy): Bacteria > Pseudomonadota > Gammaproteobacteria > Burkholderiales > Rhodocyclaceae > Accumulibacter. The sequence goes on from NZ_JAMTDV010000128.1 coordinate 17,751, forward strand.
CACTCTGCTATCAGATTCCGGCGCTGTTGCGGGCGGGTGTCGGGGTGGTGGTTTCTCCCTTGATCGCGCTCATGCAGGATCAGGTCGATGCCTTGCGCCAGGCTGGCGCCCATGCCGCGTACCTCAACTCGTCGCTGGATCCGCGTACGGCTCTCGAGGTCGAGCGCCGTCTGCTCGGCGGGGAACTCGATCTGATCTACGTTGCGCCGGAGCGTCTTTTCGCCGAGCGCTTCCTCTCCCTGCTCGAACAGCTGGCCGCGCGTCGGCAACTCGCGCTGTTCGCCATTGACGAGGCTCATTGCGTTTCGCAGTGGGGCCACGACTTCCGTCCCGAGTACCTGCAGTTGTCGCAATTGCACGCGCGCTTCCCGGAGGTGCCGCGCATCGCGCTGACGGCGACTGCGGACCAGCTGATGCGGCAGGAAATCATTACCCGCCTGCGGCTCGAAGAGGCGAAGCTGTTCGTCGCCAGTTTCGATCGGCCCAACATCCGCTATGCGGTAGTCGAGCGCGACAACCCGCGCCGGCAACTGCTCGGCTTTCTCGCCGCTCGTCCGGGGGCGGCCGGGATCGTCTACTGCCTTTCGCGCCGCAAGGTCGATGAAACGGCGATCTGGCTGAATTCCCAGGGAGTTGCCGCCCTGCCGTACCACGCCGGATTGAGTTCCGGCGAGCGGCAGCAGCACCAACAGCGCTTTCTGCGCGAGGACGGCCTGGTCATGGTGGCGACGATCGCTTTCGGAATGGGCATAGACAAGCCCGACGTTCGATTCGTCGCTCATCTCGATCTGCCCCGTAGCCTCGAAGCGTATTACCAGGAAACCGGTCGTGCCGGGCGCGATGGTGAAGCGTCGGACGCCTGGATGACCTACGGCCTCAATGACGTGGTGATCCATCGGCAGATGATCGAGGAATCTTCGGCACCGAGCGAGCAGAAGCGCGTCGAACGGCAGAAACTGGACAGCATGCTCGCCTACTGCGAATCGGCACACTGCCGGCGCGTGCTCCTGCTGCGTTATTTTGGCGAGGATGCCGCCCCGTGCGGCAATTGCGACGTGTGCCTCGACCCGCCGGGGCTCTGGGATGGAACGGTGGCCGCGCAGAAAGCGCTGTCGGCCGCGTTGCGCAGCGGTCAGCGCTTCGGTGCAGGCCACCTGATCGACATTCTGCGCGGCAAGAGCACCGACAAGGTGAGACAGTTCGGCCACGACCGACTGCCGACCTTCGGCGTCGGCGTCGAGCTCGACGAGATCGGTTGGCGCTCGGTCTTTCGCCAACTGCTCGTCCGCGGCGTGCTCGAAGCCGATGCCACGGCCTATGGAGCACTGAAACTGACCGCCGAAGCTCGCCCGATCCTCAAGGGCGAGGTCAGCCTTTCCTTGCGGCGGCGAAGCGAGCGGCCCTCGGGCCGGCCGGTGGCAAGGCCGCCGGCGCCAGATCGACTCGAGCGGGTCGGGGATTTGCCACTGGTCGCAAAGCTGCGCGCCTGGCGCAGCGAAAAGGCCCACGAGCAGGGAGTGCCGGCCTACGTCATCCTGCACGACCGCAGCTTGCACGAAATCGCTGCGCTGCTGCCCGTGTCGACGCAGGACTTGCTCGCCGTGCCAGGGATCGGCGTCGCCAAGGCCGAACGCTACGGCCGGGAGTTGCTGGCGATCGTCGCCGGCGCATCTCGACAGACCGGATAGGGGTGGAGTCGGTCGAGGCCGATGCTCTGCCCGGAAGGCTGCACGATGCGTACGTGTTCGCGGCGCAGTTCGCGGGCGTGGCGCAGCCCGCAGGAGTGGGCGATCATCTCGATCTCCCTGTTCATGTTGCGGCAGTACGCGGCGACCCGTCGCGCCTTGTCCTCGACGACCAGGCCGCGTTGCAGGCGCGGGTCGTGCGTCGTGACGCCGGTTGGACAGGTGTTGCTGTGACAGCGCAGGGCCTGGATGCAGCCGAGCGAGAACATGAAGCCGCGTGCCGTATTGACGAAATCCGCGCCGGCCGACAGTGCCCAGGCGACGCGCGCCGGGGTGACCAGTTGGCCGGCGGCGATCAGCCGGATGCGCTCCTTGAGGCCGCTGGCGAACAGCGCATCGGCGACCAGCGGCAGCGCTTCGTCGATCGACAGCGCCATGTGATCGGCCAGCGCCTGCGGTGCGGCGCCGCTGCCGCCCTCGCCGCCGTCGATGGTGAGAAAGTCGGGTGCGGCGCGTGGACCGCGGCGCCGGATCGCTGCGGTCAGCTCGTGCATGAAGCGTTCGCCGCCGATCGCCGTTTTTACGCCCACCGGTTTGCCGGTTACTTCCCGCACATGCTCGATCCGGTCTAGCAGTTCGTCTACGTTGGCGATGTCGTGATGACGGTTCGGGCTCAGCGAATCGCGTCCTTCGGGAATGCCGCGAATTTGCGCGATCTCGGCGGTTACCTTGTTGCCCAGGAGAACGCCCCCCTTGCCGGGCTTGGCGCCTTGCGACAGCTTGATTTCGAAGGCGCGCACGGTCGCCTGCGCAGCCAGTTCGCGCAGCCGCTGATCCGAGAGTCGGCCATTTTCGTCGCGCACGCCATACTTAGCGGTTCCGATCTGAAAGATGAGGTCGCAGCCACCTTCGAGGTGGTACGGGGAGAGACCGCCTTCGCCGGTATCGAGCCAGCAGCCGGCTTCCGCCGCGCCACGCGAGAGGGCGAGCACGGCGGGTCGGGAAATCGCGCCGAAGCTCATCGCACTCACGTTCACCAACGACCTGCCGGCAAACGGCGTCCGGCAATAACCCTCGCCAATCACCACCGGCGGTGTCTCTTGCTGCTCCTCTTCGAGGACGGGGAATGGTGCGTTGGCGAATACCAGCGCTCCTGGTTCATGGATGCGGTAGGTGGAGCCGAAACCGATGATGCCGCCCTCGTTCTTGGCCATGCGGTATACCCAGCTGCGGGTCGCGCGGTCGAAGGGCATCTCCTCGCGGTCGCCGAGGAAGAAATACTGTCGGAAATATTCGCCCAGCCTTTCGAAGACATAGCGCAGATGACCGACCAGTGGAAAATTCCGCAGTACCGCGTGTTTCTCCTGGGTGACGTCCTGCACGTACAGATAGACCAGGCTGCCGGCGAAGGCAAGGGCAAGCAGCACGCCCAAAGCAACGAACAGCAGGTCGAGCACTCGATACCCCCTTCGGTGTTAGAATCGGACGAGTCGATTCCTAGTGTACGAGATTTGTCATGACTCTTACAGCCATGCTCGATGCCGAGATCGAGCGCAACGTTGCAGCCGCGCTTGCCGAGGATGTCGGCAGTGGCGACCTCACCGCGCGACTGGTCCCCGCCAGCGAAATCGGGCGTGCCACGGTGATCGCCCGCGAGCACGCGGTCCTTTGCGGCGGCGCATGGTTTACACGCTGTTTTGCCAAGCTCGACACGACAATCACCGTAGCCTGGAAGGCGACCGAGGGTGAGCGCGTCTGTCCCGGTCAGACGCTGTGCGAAATCGAGGGGCATGCGCGCGGGCTGCTCACCGGCGAGCGCAGCGCGCTCAACTTTCTGCAACTACTCTCCGGCGTTGCCACTCGTGCCCGCCAATACGCCGACCTGGTGGCGGGTACGCGGGCGCAGGTGGTCGATACGCGCAAGACGATTCCGGGCCTGCGCCTGGCGCAAAAGTATGCCGTCCGCTGCGGTGGCGGGGGCAACCACCGTCTCGGCCTCTACGACGGCATCCTGATCAAGGAAAACCACATTCTCGCCGCCGGCGGCATTGCTGCTGCTCTGCGCGACGCGAGGCAGGTTGCCGAGAGTGCGGCAGGCACTTGCCAGTTCGTTCAGATCGAGGTCGAGAACCTGGACGAGTTGCGCCAGGCACTCGCCGCCGGCGCAGAGATGATCCTCCTCGACAACATGGGTCTCGACGAGATGCGCGAGGCGGTGGCGATTGCCGCCGGCCGTGCCGTGCTCGAGGCGTCGGGAAACGTCGGTCTGGACACCGTGCGTGCGATCGCGGAGACCGGGGTCGATCGCATCTCGATCGGTAGCCTGACCAAGGACGTGCATGCGCTTGATTTGTCGATGCGCTTTCGGAGTTAGCGCCGCGGCGCCGCGTGCTTCTGCGGCGGAGCTGCACCAGGGACGAGAGAGGGTGGTCCGATGCTGTTCATTCTTTTTTACGTGGTGGCGATCGCAATTTTGATCATGCACTTCACCGGCCTTCTGGCCCGGCACAATGCCGAATGGCTGGTGCTCGTGCTGGCCGTGGCGGTCTTTCCGGCGGTCTATTTCCTGCCGCTCTAGACACTCGGCTGGCCGCCCGCTCGCTGCCATGGCGACGCGGGAACGGGCCAGGGCGTCGTCGGATCAGCCAAGCTGCCGCGCGATGAAGCGTTTCACTTCCTCGACGCTGACATCCATCACGGTGACTCGTTGCGGCAACTTCTCGATGCCGTGCAGGGCCGCGGGCCGCTCCGGTTTCCTGCCCAGCGCCTCGACCATGGTTTCCTCGAACTTGGCGGGCAGCGCCGTTTCCAGGATGACCATCGGCATTTCGGCCGTCCGCCACTCGCTGCCGACCTTGAGCCCATCGGCGGTGTGCGTGTCGATCATCAGGCCATAGCGCTCGAAGGCCCCACGGATCGTCGCCAGGCGATCGGCATGTGTGCTCCTTCCCGAGACGAAGCCGAATTCGGGTAGCCGGGCCAGGAAAGGAGTGCCGGAAAGGTCGAAGCCGCACCCTGCATCGACTGCGGACCAGAGCGCGCGGATCACGGTCGGGTCGCGACCAACCAGATCGAAGACGAAGCGCTCGAAGTTGGAAGCCTTCGAGATGTCCATCGACGGACTCGAGGTGGCTGCGGTTTCGCTGGTGGCGCGCGGGCGGTAGACGCCGCTGCGGAAAAACTCGTCGAGGACGTCGTTCTCGTTCGTTGCCAGGACCAGACGGCCGATCGGCAGCCCCATCATGCGCGCGATGTGGCCAGCGCAGATGTTGCCGAAATTGCCGGAAGGAACGGCGAAAGCGACCTGCCGATCATCGTCGCCGGCGTCGCTGGTGGCGGCAAGATAGCCCTTGAAGTAGTAAACGACCTGCGCGGCGACGCGCGCCCAGTTGATCGAGTTGACCGCGCCGATCCTGTACCTGGCCTTGAACGCCCGGTCGTTGGCCACCGCCTTGACAATGTCCTGGGCGTCGTCGAACGTTCCACGTACGGCGATATTGTGGATGTTGGCGTCGTGCAGCGAATACATCTGCGCGCGCTGAAACGCGCTCATCCGTTCGTGCGGCGAGAGCATGAACACCTGCACGCCTTGCTTTCCGCGCATCGCGTATTCGGCCGACGAACCGGTATCGCCCGAAGTGGCGCCGAGAATGTTGATTTCTTCGCGCTGCTTGGCCAGCACGTACTCGAAAAGATTGCCGAGCAGTTGCATGGCCATGTCCTTGAAGGCCAGGGTCGGTCCGTTGGACAACTCGAGGATCGCCAGCCCGCCCTCGCCGCGTGCCGGGTCGGGCGCTTCCAGCCAGTGCAGCGGCGTGATCTCGCCCGCCCGTTCGCGGACACGGCCGTTGCAGTAGACCTCGGCGGTGTACGTCCTCCGGAGCAGCTCCTTGAGGTCGTCTGGCGGGATGTCGTCGATGAAGCGGGAGAGCACCTCGTAAGCGAGTTCGGCATAGGACAGCGCGCGCCATTGCTCGAGTTCGGATCTGCTCACCTGCGGGTACGATTCGGGCAGGTAGAGACCACCGTCCGGCGCCAGACCGCCGAGCAGGATTTCGCTGAAGGTCGGACCCGAGGGATTCGTGTTGCTGGCGGACTGGCCGCGGGTCGAGACGTAGCGCATGGCGTTAACCGTAGACGTTGAGCGGAAGATTGACGAACAACCGACAGTCTACCACGCTCTCCCGCCAACGCCCGGGCGCGGGCGGCGGACCGCGCCGGGAGAACTCAGCCGGTGACGACGCGATTCTTGCAGGCGCGTTTGGCAGCGTAGGTCGCCGCATCCGCCCGCAAGAGTGCTTGTTCGAGCGATTCGCCGGCTTGCTGGACAACGACGCCGGCGCTGAAGCTGAGGACGATATCCCTGCGCGGCACGGCGCGTACGGCGAGTTGCCGCTGAAAGCGGGAAATCGCCGCCGCTGCCTGGTGCAAAGCGGTGTCGGGCAGCAGGAGGACGAACTCCTCACCTCCGAAGCGACAGAGGATGTCCGACGGGCGCAGCGCTGCGCGCAGAACCTGCACCAGATGGACCAGTGCTTCGTCGCCCACTTGGTGTCCTTCACGGTCGTTGAGGCGTTTGAAGTCATCGAGGTCGATCAGGGCCAGGGCCAGTGGGTTGCCGCTGCGTCGGGCGCGTGCCGATTCGCGCTGACAGGCCTCGGCGAAGCCGCGCCGGTTGAGGGCACCCGTCAGGGTATCGGTAAGAGCAGCCGAATGCGCTTCCGCCAAGGCATTCTCGAGATCGGTGATGCGTGTTTCTGCGGCCAGCAAGTCGAGGAAAACCTTTTCCACCTCGGGTACGAGAAGACGGCGCAAGGGCGGATGGTGGATACGCCCCCCGATCGTCAGCGGGAGCGCGCACTGCGCCGCCAGAACGGCCGTTGCCTGGGGCGGGCGCCGGTGCAGGCGGCGTGACGCGCGCCGCGAGGAATGGACCAGAGTAGAGTCGTCGTGCTTGAACATTTTGCTGGCTCCGTCAACGATGCTGGTGAGAGCTGATCATAGTGTTGGCAACGGACGATTGCGGAAGATCTTTAAGTTTTTTCTTCAAATGACCTCTAGGTCGTTGTTCTCATGCAATACTTGCCAGTATCCCCGCCGCCGCGTCACAGTCGACGAGAGGATGGGAACGAAGGAAAGCGATGCCACCGCCGCTGGCGAGACGTGTAACCGGCCTCTCGGCAAAGTCGAGAACTCGGGAGCTGGCGTCCCGTGGGCACGATTCCGCGGGTGCCCGGCTGAACCGTCCTTGCTCCGGGCCGACGTCAGCCTGCCCCCTGCTCAATTGCCGATGTGCATCTGGTACTTGGCGCCGTTGGCGAACGAACAAGTCCCCGCTCCCTGATAAGGCGTGTTCATCTGATACTCGCAGGACATGTACATGCCGCCTGGACTGTAGGCGCTTGCCACACCCCTCTTTTCCTCGTTCGAGACGCGCGTCGCTTCGCCGCTCAGGACCTCGCCCAGGTAGTTGACGACGAAACGCCCTTTCCCGGTCATCACGTTGGTGACGGTGCCATTGATGACTCCGGTTTGCGTCGCCTGCTCGTTCGCCGGGTAGAGCCTGACCGTGAGCGTCGCCGCCGTGCTGGCGGCGGCCACCGGGATGCCGGGGGGTGGCAGCGGGTAATTGCTGTAATGAACGGCGCCGTCCGGACCCGTTACCGGTACGACGTAACAGCCGGATACGCCGATGATTGCCAGCAGCAAGGCAGTAATGCCATGCCGACGGCTCGGATTTTCTCTCTGTCGCATGAATTCCTCCCGTAGATGAGCTTCCGGATCGACACCGTACAAGAGAAAGTATAGTAGAGACGGCCGGCTGGCCTTCTTCATTTGCAGTTGACCCGAGCGGATTCCGGGAGCAGTCTGGCCCGTACTCGGGCGGTGCCGGCGGGGTGCCGGCAAGCCCGGCAGGAGGAGGGCGGCTCGTGCCGAAGTGGTGTCTTCCGGAGTCGACCGGGGTCAGCCCGACGATTCGCCTGTTCCCGGCGCAGTAAGGATGCAGGTCCATGGCCAAAGGATCAAACCCCGCTGCGCGGTTGCGCATTCCGCCTCCTTGCTTCCGCAGGGGTGAAGCGTGGTGTCTGAACTTGCCGAGTGTCCAGTGGTCGCAATGTTGGCGAGATTCCAAATTCACAGCACGCGACATCCGGAGTAGCATTGGCCGTGCCACTTGAGGCAACTGCTCGCCGGCCGGCTGTTCGCCAGCCCGTGGCAGGGTTTTTGGAGGCGGCGCGACGACTTCGCAAGGAGCCGTCGTCGGCCGATGGACGGTAACTCGGATCGGGAGGGGTCATGAATCTGCTTTCCAAACATGTCATCTGGTGGTTCCTCGCTGCTATCGGCGCATTCTCGCTTGCCACGGTAGCCCTCTCACGCGGCGAAACCATCAACGCGTTGTGGATCGTCTCGGCGTCGGTTTCAATCTATCTCGTCGCCTATCGCTACTACAGCCTGTACATAGCGGACACGGTGATGCAGCTCGACCCGACACGGGCGACCCCGGCAGTTCGTCACAATGACGGGCTGGACTACGTTCCGACCAACAAGTACATCCTGTTCGGCCATCACTTCGCGGCGATTGCCGGTGCTGGACCGCTGGTCGGGCCGGTGCTGGCGGCGCAGATGGGTTACCTGCCGGGAACGCTGTGGATCATCTTCGGCGTGGTGCTTGCCGGTGCAGTACAGGACTTCATGGTGCTGTTCGTGTCGACCCGCCGTGACGGGCGGTCGCTTGGCGATCTGGTGAAGACCGAGCTCGGCTTCGTGCCGGGAATCATCGCCCTGTTCGGCACTTTCATGATCATGGTGATCATCCTCGCCGTTCTCTCGCTGATCGTCGTCAAGGCGCTCGCGGACAGCCCGTGGGGAACATTCACCGTTGCCGCGACGATTCCGATCGCCATGTTCATGGGCTTGTACAATCGCTTCATCCGGCCTGGAAAGGTCGGCGAAATCTCGATCGTCGGCTTCGTCCTGCTGATCGCCGCGATCATCGTCGGTGGTCAGGTCGCTGAGAGCGCGACCTGGGGCCCGCTCTTCACATTCAGTCCCAAACAGCTCACCTGGATGCTGATCGTCTATGGCTTCGTCGCTTCGGTGCTGCCTGTGTGGCTGCTGCTGGCACCGCGTGACTACCTGTCGACCTTCCTGAAGATCGGCACGATCGTCGGTCTGGCGCTGGCCATGGTCGTCGTTGCGCCGAACCTGCGCATGCCCGCGGTTACCCAGTTCATCGACGGTACGGGGCCGGCATGGTCGGGTAACCTTTTTCCGTTCATTTTCATCACCATTGCCTGTGGTGCAGTGTCCGGTTTTCACTCGCTGATTTCTTCCGGCACGACGCCGAAACTGCTCGACAACGAGAAGAACGCCCGCATGATCGGTTATGGCGGAATGCTGATGGAGTCCTTTGTGGCGATCATGGCACTGGCGGCCGCTTCGGTCATCGATCCGGGCGTCTACTTTGCGATGAACAGCCCGGCGGCGATCATCGGCAAGACCGTCGAAAACGCCGCGCAGGTCATTTCGCAGTGGGGTTTCGTGATCACGCCGGAAGCGCTCGTGCAAACCGCACAGGATGTCGGCGAAAATACCATCCTCTCGCGCGCCGGTGGCGCACCGACGCTGGCTGTGGGCATGGCGCACATCTTCTCGCAGATCTTCGGTGGTCAGGCGATGATGGCCTTCTGGTACCACTTCGCAATCCTCTTCGAAGCGCTGTTCATCCTCACGGCCTGCGATGCCGGGACGCGTGCCGGACGCTTCATGTTGCAGGATCTGCTTGGCACGTTCGTGCCGGCGCTCAAGAAGACCAGCTCGTTGCCGGCCAACCTGATCGCCACGGCCCTCTGCGTTGCCGCCTGGGGATACATCCTCTATCAGGGGGTCGTCGATCCGCTCGGCGGTATCAACAGTCTCTGGCCACTGTTCGGGATTTCCAATCAGATGTTGGCTGGCGTCGCCCTGATGCTGTGCACGGTGGTGTTGTTCAAGATGAAGCGCGAACGCTATGCCTGGGTGACCATCGTGCCGACCTGCTGGCTGCTGATCTGCACGCTGACCGCCGGCTGGGAGAAGGTATTCAACGCCAATCCGAAGATCGGATTCCTGGCGTTGGCCAACAAGTTCCAGGCGGCCCTCGACAAGGGCGAACTGCTCGCCCCGGCGAAGAGCGTCGAGCAGATGCAGCAGATCGTCTTCAACAACTATCTCGACGCGGTGCTGGCGATTTTCTTCATCTTCGTCGTGGTTGCCATTCTGCTCTACACCATCATCGCCTGCCACAAGGGCTGGCAGGAGGGCAAACCTACCAGCCGCGAGTTGCCGTACGAAGCGATTCCGGCCGGCAAGGCCTGATGCTTGCGCGGCAGAATCTGATTCGCGGCTTCCAAGCAGATGTTCAACGATCTCTCAAGGTTCGGCAAGTATCTCGGGCAGGCCGCCAGGCTGATGGTCGGCCTGCCCGATTACGAGACCTACGTGGCACACATGCGCACCACCCACCCCGAGTTGCCGGTGATGACCGAGGTCGAATTCTTCCGCAATCGCCAGGAAGCGCGTTACGGCACGGGGCGGTCCGGCGGCTGCTGTTGATCGCACCGTCACGCTTGCGCCGGTGCCGTTCGCCACGCGTGCGCTCGAAGGGATTCGCCGTCAGTGGCCACGATGTGGTCTCTGTGGTCTATGGTAATACCGGATGCACGGGTGAGGCCATTGCTGGGTCGGGGTGCGGAGAAGGGGCCGTGACCGATGGGTGGCGCTGTTGCTCCTGGCGGAACGCGTGCTGAAGGTGACGCCCGCACCGCTCCCTGTCACCCTGCTCTCGGGCTTTCTCGGCGCGGGCAAGACGACCGTTCTCAACGCCTTGCTGAACGACGCCGACGGTTTGCGAATCGCGGTCGTCGAGAACGAATTCGGCGCGATCAATATCGATAGCCAGCTCGTATCGCGCAACCGCGGCGGCATCATCGAACTGACCAACGGTTGCGTCTGTTGCACGCTCAACGCCGACCTGGTGCGAGGCCTGCAGCGCCTGGCCGAGCGCCGTGCTGCGGGCGAATGGTCGTTCGACTGGATCATCATCGAGACCACCGGTCTGGCCGACCCCGGCGTCGTCGCACAGACCTTCTTTGCCGCTCCCGAACTGCGCGACAGCTTTCTGCTCGATGGCATCGCGGTCGTCGTTGATGCGTTGCACGCACAGCAACAGCTGGATCGACATCCTGTCGTACAGCGGCAGGTCGGCTTTGCCGATCGCCTGCTGCTCGCGAAGTGCGACCTCGCAGCGCCGGAAGCGCTTGCCGAGTTGTCCCTGCGCCTGGCCGCGATCAATCCGCGTGCCCCGCAACAGCGCTTGCGGCATGGACGGGCCAACCCCGGCACGCTGCTGGGAATCGGGGGGTTCCAACTCGACAGTTCCTTGCTTGCTGGCGAAACGCAGGCGCCTGCGCGCTTCGCGCCGCGGGCTGTGGAGGAACGCTTGCGCTGGGCGCGCCGGCCGGGGGTGAAGCGCGACGAAGTCAGCTCGTGCCTGCTCGAAACCGGTGACGTCGATCTGCCGCAGGTCGACGCATTTGTGCAGTCGCTGATCGACTGCTCGAATGAGTTCAGGGACCTCGGCACCGAACTGCTGCGTTACAAGGGTATCCTGGCGATCGCCAACGATGAGCGCAAGCTGATTTTCCAGGGCGTCGAGCGAGTTGCCGGCTTCGATTACGGGGAAGCCTGGGCCCCCGGCGAGCCGCGTCGCTCCCGCATCGTGCTGATTGGGCGGCACCTTCCGGAGGAGCGGCTGCGCGAGTCCTTTCTCGCCTGCGCACACGCCGCACGGTGACGGTGCGACGAGGAAAGTGGTAAATTAGCATACGCTTATACTAGGAGATCGTGATGAAGCCCACCGTAGCCTTCCTCGCTTCGCTTTCGCTCGTTTCCGTCATGCCTGCTGTCCGCGCGCAGGAGGAAGCTTCCCTGCTCGCCGAGACGCGCAAGACCGCGCTGCCGGTGTTGCCCAAGGTCGTCCAGGCCATGCAGACAGCAGTCCAGGAGAATGGCCCGGTCGGCGCGATCCCTGTCTGCAAGGAGAAAGCGCCGCAACTTCTACAGGAAGTGCGCCAGCAGACCGGCTGGAGCATTCGTCGCGTCAGCCTGAAAACCCGCAATCCGGCGACGGGGACTCCTGATGCCTGGGAGGCTCGGCAACTCGCGGACTTCAACATCCGCCTTGCCAACGGTGCGAAACCCGAGCAACTCGAAGTCGGCGAAATCGTGGTCGCCGCTGGTGGCCAGCGCAGCTACCGCTACCTGAAGGCATTGCCCGTCGCCGAGGTGTGCCTGAGCTGCCATGGTCCGGCCGATTCTCTTTCTGCAGAACTCAAGGCGGCGCTCGCCAGGGACTATCCGCAGGATCGCGCTACCGGTTACGCTGCCGGGCAGGTACGTGGGGCGCTGAGCGTGATCCGGCCGCTTTGAAGCGGCGCCACGGTCGACGCTGTCGTCCGGCAGCGAGGCAGGGCGTCCAGAGCGGGATCGCAGGAGGGGCAGCGATGAGTGGCGGGCAGCTTGCAGGTGTGATTCTCGCCGGCGGGCGCGGGCGTCGCATGGGCGGCAGCGACAAGGGTCTGCAGGAACTGTGCGGCCGGCCGCTCGTCGCCTGGGTGGTCGAACGCTTTGCCCCGCAGGTCGACGAACTGCTGATCAGCGCCAACCGGAACGGGGAGCGGTACGCTGCTTTCGCCCATCGCGTCGTGCCGGACGCGATTCCGGGGTTTGCCGGTCCGCTCGCCGGACTGCACGCAGCACTGACCGCAGCCAGTCACCCGCTGCTCGCCAGCGTTCCGTGCGACGCGCCCTTGCTTCCGACCGACCTTGTCTCGCGATTGCTGCATGCAATGCACGCGAGCGGCGCCGACCTTGCCGTCGCCTGCAGCGGTGAGCGGACGCAGCCGGTGTGCTGCCTCTGTCGGCGCGACGTTCTCCCATCGCTGAGCGAGTTCCTCGCTCGGGGCGGGCGCAAGGTCGAGGAATGGCACGCACTGCTGCGGGTGCAGCATGTGCTGTTCGATGACTACGCAGATGCTTTTGCCAACATCAACTCCGGCATCGAACTCGAACGCTTCGCGGCGATTCGCCGTGGCCTGCCTTAGGCACGCGGCGGCATCGGCGGGCCACGCGAGCCGAATCAGATTGTTTTCCCGGCGCGCAGTCCGTTGATCTCGTCGGCGGTGAAGCCGCTTTCGCGCAGAACTTCTTCGCTGTGCTCACCCGCCTCGGGAGGCGGCAGGCGCGCCGCGAAATTCAGTTCGCTGAGCTTGAACGGCGGCGCGAACTGCCTGACGCCGGCAACCTCGACGATCATTTCGCGTGCGCGCAATTGTTCGTTCTGCAGACTCTCCTCGAAGCGCAACACCGGCGTTACGCAGCAGTCGACGCCCTCGAACATCGCCGTCCATTCGGCGAAATTCTTCCTTGCGAAAGTGGCTTCGAGTTCGCGGCGAATACGCTGACCTTCGGCACCGGTGGCGAAAGCGAAGGGTTCGAGGTCCGGACGCTCGATTGCCGCGCACAGCATGCGCCAGAACTTGGGTTCCATCGCGCTTACCGCCAGGTGGCGGCCGTCGCTCGTGGCATAGACGCCGTAGCTCGGCATGCCGCCGGAGAGCAGATCCTCGCCGCGCGGCAGCGCATGCCCGAGCCCGAGGACGGCGAGCAGCGGGAAGAATGTGTGCGCGAAGACGGCGTCGGTCATCGCCACATCGACGTAACGGCCGCGACCGCTGGCGCGGGAGTCGACGACGGCGGCGAGAATTCCGACCAGCGCGCTCAACGATCCGCCGAGCAGGTCGCCGATCTGAAAATTGGGCACCGCCGGGGCGCCGCCGGCGACACCGATCTGGTCCAGCAGTCCGCAATAGCCGAGGTAGTTCAGGTCGTGTCCGGCGCGGTCGCGGTATGGTCCGTCCTGACCGTAGCCGGTGATCGCGCAGTACACCACGCGCGGATTGACGGCGCAGACAGTCTGGTAGCCGATGCCGAGTTTGTCCACGACGCCTGGGCGGAAGCCTTCGATGATCACATCGGCGGTTGCGGCAAGGCGCAGAAAGGTCTCGACCCCTGCGGGCTGCTTGAGGTCGAGAGTCAGGCTGCGCTTGTTGCGGTTGACCAACTGGAAGTAGCTGATGTCGCCATGCAGCGCACCCGCGCTGCGCGCATAGTCGCCACTGCCGGTATCTTCGACCTTGATCACGTCGGCGCCGAGGTCGGCGAGGTGCATGCTGGCGAGTGGCCCTGGCAGCAGGCGCGTCAGGTCGAGCACGCGGAGGCCGGCGAGAGGGGGAGTACGCATCGGGATCGGCTTTCAGGAAAAGGACTTGCAGGGAAGATGTGCAATTGCCATTGTAGCCCCACGCAGCGGCCGCCGCCTGGCTCACGTCAGCTGCCGATCGGCGCACTCTCCCCGCCCGGATGCGTCCCCCGAGGCGATGAGGCTTCGTCCCACCTGCCCGCAGTGATTCCCCATTTTGCCGCAAACACGGTATCCTGAGCGTCGTCATTAACTCTGACGAAGGAACTGCCATGACTGTCTGCCCGATCGCCATTGTCGCCGGCTGCAAGAAGTGCCCGGCTTTTTCGATTTGTCCCCTGAAAACCGTGCTCGGCGATGCACCGAAGGCGGGGGCGGAGCCGCCCGCTTCGGAAGCAGAGAAGAAGTCCTAGGGAGAGGACCGGGTAGTCATTCCTACGTCGACCAGGGCGCACGGTTCCCGGTCGGCGCCTCAATCCTCGACGCCGGCCGCGGAGCGCGACCGCAGCCGGCCTGCGCTGCGCTGGACTAGACGATATCGAGGTGACCGATGCCGGCAGTCAGATCGCGGTCCTTCGCCTCCTTGCCGTGCAGTTTGATTTGCAGTCGTAGGTCGTTGAGCGAATCTGCGTTGCGCAGGGCATCGGTGTAGCTGATCTGTCCAGCCTCGTAGAGATCGAAAAGCGATTGGTCGAAGGTCTGCATGCCCAGTTCGCGCGATCTCTTCATCGCATCCTTGATTTCGTGTACCTGGCCCTTGAAGATGTGGTCGGAAATCAGCGGCGAGTTGATCATGATTTCGATTGCCGGCACGCGACCCTTGCCGTCTTTCTTCGGCATCAATCGCTGCGAGATCATGGCGCGAAGATTGAGCGACAGGTCCATCAGCAACTGCTGCCGGCGCTCCTCCGGGAAAAAGTTGATGATCCGGTCGATCGCCTGGTTGGTACTGTTGGCGTGCAGAGTCGCAAGGCAGAGGTGGCCCGTTTCGGCAAATGCGATGGCGTAGTCCATCGTGTTGCGATCCCGGATTTCTCCCATCATGATCACGTTGGGCGCCTGCCGCAGGGTGTTCTTCAGCGCGACTTCCCAGTTATCGGTATCGACGCCGATCTCGCGTTGCGTGACGATGCATTTCTTGTGCTCGTGGACGAATTCGATTGGGTCCTCGATGGTGATGATGTGTCCATGACTGTTACGGTTCCGGTGATCGAGCAGCGCCGCCAGTGACGTCGTCTTGCCGGTGCCTGTGCCGCCGACGAAAATGACCAGGCCGCGCAGGCTCATTGCAATGTCCTTGAGCACGGCTGGCAGGCCGAGTTCTTCAAGTGTCGGGACGGTCAGGTTGATCGTCCGGCAGACGACCGCAACCCGCCCTTGCTGCACCAAGGCGTTCACCCGGAACCGGCCGATTCCGGCCGGCGAGATGGCGAAGTTGCACTCCTTGGTCGCCTCGAACTCCGACGCCTGTCGGTCGTTCATGATCGAGCGCGCGAGTTCCGCCGAGTGCTGCGGTTGCAGCGGCTGATTGGAAACCGGTACCACTTTGCCATCCACCTTGATCGCCGGCGGGAAATTCGCCGTGATGAAGAGGTCGGAACCGTTCTTCTGCGTCATCAGGCGTAGCAGCTCGTGCATGAATTTCAGCGCCTGATCGTTTTCCATGGTTCTTCTCCTGCGTGTCAGGTACGCTCAAACGCCGCCGAAGGTGTCCTTGTTGGCCGCCTTCATGCGCGCCTCGGCGAGCGAAACGACGTTACGTTTGACCAGTTCCCCCAGGCACTGGTCCAGTGTCTGCATGCCAAACTGCTGCCCCGTCTGCAATACGGAATACATTTGCGCTACCTTGTTCTCTCGGATCAGGTTGCGAATCGCCGGCGTGCCGATCAGGATCTCGTGCGCGGCGACTCGGCCCAGTCCGTCCTTGGTCTTGAGCAGGGTCTGCGAGATCACTGCGCGCAGCGACTCGGAAAGCATCGACCGAACCATTTCCTTTTCGGCGGCCGGAAAGACGTCGATGACGCGGTCGATCGTCTTGGCGGCGCTCGAAGTATGCAGCGTGGCGAACACCAGGTGTCCGGTTTCTGCGCCGGTGAGTGCCAGGCGGATGGTTTCGAGGTCGCGCATTTCGCCCACCAGAATGACATCCGGGTCTTCGCGCAGCGCCGAGCGCAGCGCCGCCTGGAAAGACAGCGTGTGCGGTCCGACCTCGCGCTGGTTGATCAGGCACTTCTTCGGCTGATGAACGAATTCGATCGGATCCTCGACGGTGAGAATGTGGCTATAGGCATTTTCGTTGACGTGATTGATCATCGCCGCCAGCGTGGTCGACTTGCCCGAGCCGGTCGGTCCGGTGACCAGGACGATGCCTCGGGGATACTCCGAAATGTCCTTGAAGATGCGCGGGCAACCGAGCTCTTCCAGACTTTGCACCTTCGACGGAATGGTCCGGAACACCGCACCAGCGCCGCGATTCTGTACGAAGGCGTTCACGCGGAAACGGGCAAGATTTGGAATTTCAAACGAGAAGTCGCATTCCCGCGTGTCTTCGTACTGCTTGCGCTGGCTGTCGCTCATGATGTCGTACACCATCGCATGCACGTCGCGGTGCTCCATCGCCGGCAGGTTGATCCGCCGCACATCGCCGTTCACGCGAATGATCGGGGGCAGGCCGGCCGACAAGTGGAGGTCGGAGGCCTTGTTCTTCACACTGAAGGCCAGCAATTCGGTGATGTCCATCCGGTTCGATCCTCGGTGCTCGGGCGGCGGGCAGGGCGCGGTGCTATACTCTCAGGATTCTGCGCAGTGCCCGATTATGATCACACTTACCGCCAGGCTGCAAGCCGTTCTCGCGCGAATCGCCGATGCCGCGCGGCAGTACGGGCGTGCCGCGAGCGACGTTCGCCTGCTCGCGGTGAGCAAGACCTGGCCCACCACTTCCGTGGCGGAGCTGGCAGCAGCGGGGCAGCGATCTTTTGGCGAGAGCTACGTGCAGGAAGGCATCGACAAGATCGGGCGGCTGCGCGAACTGGCGCTGGAGTGGCATTTCATCGGCGCGCTGCAGGCCAACAAGACGCGCCTGGTCAGCGAATCCTTCGACTGGGTACACTCGGTCGACCGGTTGCGAATCGCGCAGCGTCTCTCCGCCAGCCGGCCATCGTCGCTGCCGCCGCTGTCGGTCTGTCTGCAGGTCAATGTCAGTGGCGAAGCAACGAAAAGGGGCGTTTCGCTGGCTGCGGCGCCGGACCTGGCGCATGCCGTCGCGGCTTTGCCACGGCTGCGATTGCGTGGCCTGATGGCAATTCCGGCGCCGAGCGACGACTTTCTCGACCAGCGTCGTCCCTTTCGCCGTTTGCGCGAACTTTCCGAACACCTGCAGGCCGAAGGTCTTCCGTTTGATACACTTTCGATGGGCATGTCGCATGACCTCGAAGCAGCGATTGCCGAGGGTGCGACGCTGGTACGGGTCGGTACCGCAATTTTTGGTGAGAGAATCACAGCATGAAGATCACTTTTCTCGGTGGTGGCAACATGGCCAACGCGATGATCGGTGGCCTGGTGAAGACCGGTTTTTCGGCTTCCGACATCGCCGTGATCGAGTTGGGAGCACAGGGGCGGGCCAGGCTGCGATTGGTGTATGGCGTTCGTTGCTACGAAGCGCCGAGCGCGGCGGCATTTGACTGCGATGCCGTGCTGTTGTCGGTGAAACCACAGCAGATGCGGGAAGCCTGCATGCCGCTGCCGAACTTTCTCAAACAGCAACTGATCATCAGCATCGCCGCCGGGCTGCGCATGGCCGATGTTTCGCGTTGGCTCGGCGGGTATGGCAAGATCGTGCGCGCCATGCCCAACACGCCGGCGCTGGTGGGTGCAGGCATTACCGGTCTGTGTGCCTCGCCGGCGGTGTCGATGGCCGAGCGGCTCGGCGCCGAGCGCATCCTGCAGTCGGTCGGCAACACTGTCTGGATCGCCGACGAGGCCAAGATGGACGCAGTGACCGCCATATCGGGCAGTGGCCCGGCCTATGTCTTCCTGTTCATCGAAGCGCTGCAGCAGGCGGCCAACGAACTGGGGCTGACGCCGGGGCAGGCTCGTCAGCTGTCGATCGACACGGTTCTTGGCGCCGCCAAGCTTGCCTCGCAGTCGGATGAAGCGGCCAGTGTGCTGCGCGAGCGCGTGACTTCGAAAGGCGGAACGACCGAGGCGGCGCTGCGTACCATGGCCGAACGCGGCGTCAAGGAGGGTTTCGTTGCCGGCGTGCTGGCGGCCAACAGCCGCGGTCGCGAGCTGGGCGAACTGCTCGGCAAGGACGGTTGATGATCGCACAGGCAGGCCTGTTTCTGCTCGACGCGCTGACCGGCTTCCTGACCGTTGCGCTGCTGCTGCGTTTCTTCATGCAGGTTTGCCGCGTCTCGTTCAACAATCAGGTCGGCACTTTTGTCGTCGAACTGACCAACTGGCTGGTCAGGCCATTACGCCGCCTGGTGCCCGGTTTCCATGGCCTGGATCTGGCCAGTCTCTTGCCGGCGTACCTGCTGCAGGTCGTTCTTGTTCTGGCGGTCTTCGCATTGCGCGGCGGCGCGGACCTCTGGTCGTCGGCAGCCTGGTTGCCGCTGCTGCTTTGGCAGGGCTTGCTGAGCACCGTGCGGCTCAGCATCTATATCTTGATCGGTGCCTTGGTCGTGCAGGCCGTGTTGTCGTGGGTCAATCCGTACTCGCCGTTGAGCCGGCCGCTGGCGCAGCTCACGCAACCGGTGCTGCGTCCGATCCAGCGCGTCGTGCCGCCGATCGGCACGGTCGACCTGTCGCCGCTGATTGCCATCGTCCTCGCCCAATTGCTGCTGATCTTCCTCTGACACATTGGGCAAGGATCGGTGGCGCCATTTGCGGGCGTACCGGCGGCCGTGGGGCAGCGAGTCAGCAGCACTGCCGATCCTCTGGCCCGGTTGGTTCCTTCGCCGCCTTTGAGCCATGGGTGACTGGCTGCGCCAACTCGATGGCAGGGTCGGGCTCTACGTGCATGCCCAGCCGGGCGCCAAGCGCAGCGAAGTGGCTGGCCTGCACGGTGATGCGTTGAAGATCCGCCTTGCGGCGCCGGCGACGGAGGGCAGGGCCAACGCCGCGCTGCTGGCGTTCGTCGCCGAGCGACTGGGCTTGCCAAGAGGGTCGGTCGAACTCCGTAGCGGCCAGACTTCCCGGCAAAAGCTGTTGCTGGTATCTGGCGCATCGGTCGACGAGGTGCGGCGCCTGCTGGTCCAATGAGTCGTTGCGCGAGCAGAACGGTGGCAATCCCACGCCCATGCATCGCCCCGACTTCAGGCGGAGAAGACGACCCTCCCGCCGACCAGGGTGATGCGCACCCGGCCGCACATCTCTTGGCCCAGGAACGGCGTGTTCTTCCCTTGGCTGCGCAGGGATTCCGGCGTGACGCGCCAGGACTCGTCCGGGTCGAATAGGCAGAGATCGGCCGCGCGGCCGACCGCCAGCGAGCCTGCCTCGATGCCGAGTATCGCTGCCGGGTCGCAGGTGATGCGCGCCAGCGCCAGCGACAGCGGCAGCTTCTCCTGAGCGGCCCAGTGCAGGGTCAGAGGCAGCAACAGTTCGAGGCCGGTCGCTCCCGGCAGCGCGTCGGCAAACGGCAGTTGCTTCCCGTCGGCGTCGACCGGCGTATGGTCCGAGCAGATCGCCGCCAAACCATCGCGAACCGCGGCGCGCAGCGCATTGCGATCGCTTACCGAGCGCAATGGCGGGTCGAAGCGAGCGTTGCTGTCGAAAAAGCCAATGTCCATTTCGGACAGGTGCAGATGATGGATCGCGATGTCGCAGCTGACCTGTACGCCCGACTGCCGAGCTGCCCGAATCAGTGCGACGCCAGCGGCGGACGAGAGGCGCGACAGGTGCAGGCGAACGCCGGTGTGCGCGGCGAGTTGCAGCGCCGTGGCGATGGCGACGGTCTCGGCGGCCACCGGAATGCCGGCGAGACCGAGTCTCGATGCGACCTCACCATCGTGTGCGACGCCGTCACGCGCGAGAAACCGATCCTGTGGCCGCAGTCGTACCGCGTAGCCAAACGTCGCGGCGTATTGCATCGCACGAAGCAGCAACTGCGTGTCCACGACCGGATTCCTGGCCTGCGAGAAAGCGATGCAGCCGGCGCGCGCCAGGCTGTTCATCTCGGCGAGCCTTTCGCCTCCCAGTTGCTGCGTCAGCGCTCCGATCGGGTAGACCCGTGCCAGGCCCAGAGTCGCGCTGCGCCGAACCAGGCGTTCGACGAGCCCAGGTTCGTCGAGCGGCGGCTTGGTGTCCGGTGGACAGGCCAGGGAAGTTACGCCGCCCGCAACCGCTGCGCCAAGTTCGGGCTCGATGCCGCCGAGTCGCGTGGAAAGATCGACCAGGCCCGGACAGGCGATCAACCCGCCGGCGTCGATCCGGCGCTGGGCGGAAAATCCGGGTGGCGGCTGGCCAATGCCGACAATTCGTCCGTCACTGATGTACAGCTCGTGGTGGCCGTCGAGTCGGCTGTCCGGGTCGATCAGTCGGGCATTGCTGATTTGCAGGGCTTGCTCACTCATTGCTCAGTTTCCTGCCAGAATTCCCATGACCGCCATGCGCACCGCGATGCCGAAGGTGACCTGCGGCAGGATCACCGCCTGTGTGCCGTCGGCCACATCCGAATCGATCTCGACGCCACGATTCATTGGCCCCGGGTGCATGACGATGCAGTCGGGTTTGGCGAGCGCCAGCATCGCAGGGGTCAGCCCGTAACAGCGGAAGTATTCGCGTGCCGAAGGGAGCAGGGCGCCGTTCATCCTCTCGTTCTGCAGGCGCAGCATGATCACCACGTCGCAATCGCGCAGGCCGCTTGCCAAGTCGTGGCAGACGCGCACGCCCATTTTCTCGATTGCCGTCGGCAACAGCGTCTGCGGGCCAACAGCCCGCACCTCGGCGGCACCGAGAGTGGTCAGCGCGTGGATGTCGGAGCGCGCAACGCGCGAATGCAGGATGTCGCCGACGATGGCCACCGACAGATTGGAGAAATCCTGCTTGAAGTGACGGATGGTATACATGTCGAGCAGGCCTTGCGTCGGATGCGCGTGGCTGCCGTCGCCGGCATTGACCACATGCACGTCGTTGCGGCCGAGCCGGCGCAGGTGGTCGGCGATCAGGTGTGGCGCGCCACTGGCCGCGTGTCGGACGACGAACATGTCGGCGTGCATGGCGACCAGGTTGTCTACCGTATCGAGCAGCGTCTCGCCCTTGGCGGTCGAGGAGCGCGTCACGTCGAGGTTGATCACGTCGGCGGAAAGGCGCTTGGCAGCGATCTCGAAAGTGGTCCGGGTGCGCGTGGAATTCTCGAAGAAAACATTGAACACGCTCTTTCCGCGCAGCAAGGGCACCTTCTTCACATCCCGGTGGGAAACCTTGAGAAAGCTCGACGCCGTATCGAGGATGTGGTTGATCACGGCGCGCGGCAACCCATCGATCGACAGCAGATGGGTCAGCTCACCGTTGGTGTTGAGCTGTGGATTATGCATTTGCCGCGAGGCTCCACTGCAGGCGACCGTTGGCGTCCGCCGAAAGCACCAGTTCCTGTGATGGATCGAGATCGACCCGCCACGGGCAGAAGTCGGCGCAGATCGGCAACTGCCGACGGCCGCGATCGGCGAGTACGGCCAACTGGATGCTCGCCGGGCGACCATAGTCAAAGAGTTCGTTGATCGCCGCGCGCGTGGTGCGGCCGGTATACAGCACGTCATCGACGAGGATCAGCGGTCGACCTTCGACATCGAACGGAATCGAGCTTGGCCTGACCCGGGCGCGCAGACCTCTTGCGCCGTAATCGTCGCGATAGAACGAGACGTCGATCAGACCGATTTCCGCGTGGAGGCCGAGCAGTTCCCGCAGGCGCCTTGCAACCCAGGCGCCCCCGCTGTGGATTCCGACCAGGACCGTATCCTCCTGCAGCCGTGGTCGGATCAATTCGGCCAGTTGCGCGCACTGGGCATCGGCGTCGGGGAGATCAATCGCGGGCTCGCTGCTCATCTCGGTGTCCGGCTGCAATCGGTGGGAGGGAGGGTTGCTGGTGCATGCGCTGCGAAATGGCTCTGCAGGATCAGTTGTGCGGCGACGGCGTCAAGGTTCCGCCTTGCGCTGCGACTGTCGTGGCCGGCGGCACGCAATCGATCCTCGGCGTCGACCGAGGAAAGACGCTCCTCGGCAAAATCGACGCGCAGGCCGAAGCGGCCGCGCAGCTGGTTGGCGAAACGAGTGCAGTGCGCGGTCATGGCGGTTGCCGTGCCGTCTAGTGCCACCGGCCGGCCGACCACCAGGGCTGTGGGCTGCCATTCGCGGATCAGCGCGGCTATCGCCGCAAAGCGCTGCTGCGCCGACTGACCGTGCAGGGTGGTGAGAGGATGGGCCTGTGCCAGTTGCCACTCGCCAACGGCGACGCCGATGCGCTTTTCGCCGAAATCGAATGCGAGGACGGTGCCCGTGCCGGCGGGCTCAGGCATGGCCAGCGGCATCGGCAAGGTTGGCGAGGTTCACGCCAAGCAGATCGAGTGCCGATGCGAGTCTCTCCTCGTAGGGCAGTTCGAACAGGATGCCGATTTCGGCAGGTACGGTCAGCCACGCGTTCTGTGCCAATTCGTGTTCAAGTTGGCCTCCTGCCCAGCCCGCATAGCCAAGCGTCACCAGCACATCGCGGGGTTGGCCACTGCGCGCCACAGCCTGCAGGATGTCGCGTGAACTGGTGAGACCGATCTCGGCGTTGATCACCAGCGTCGATTGCCAATGTCCGACCGGACGATGGAGGACGAAGCCACGATCGGTCTGCACCGGCCCACCGAAGAGCACCGGCAGGTTGGCAAAGCCTTGGGCCTGCAAGGGAACGTCGATTTTCTCGAAGAGCGTTCCAAGGCTCATGTCGATCGGACGATTGACGATTACCCCAAGCGCACCGCGATCATTGTGCTCGGCGACGTAGACCAGCGTCTTCGAAAAATAGGAATCGACCAATGCCGGCATGGCAATGAGAAAATGGTCGGTCAGGTTGATGCTTTGCATGGATATATTCTAATCGGCGGTGGCGGCCGACACAAAGGTAATCGGCGATGGATTCGATTCTTGTCTGGTTTCGGCGCGACCTGCGTGATTTTGATCACGCGGCGCTTTGCACGGCGCTGCGGCGAGGACGCCGCGTTTATTGCGCTTTCGTCTTTGACCGTGAAATTCTCGATGCGCTCGAGTGGCGGGTCGATCGTCGCGTCGACTTCATTCGCGAGTCACTCGTCGAACTCGACCGGGCCTTGCGGGCGCGTGGCGGCGCACTGATCGTCCGCCATGGCTGGGCAATCAGCGAGATCCCGCGGCTGGCGAGGGAACTCGGAGTGACCGCGGTGTTCGCCAATCGCGACTACGAACCGCAGGCCAAGCAGCGTGACGCCCGCGTCCGGACGGCATTGCAGGCCGACGGAATTGCGTTCGAGTCGTTCAAGGATCAGGTCATTTTCGACGATGTCGAAGTGTTGACCCAGGCTGGTCGGCCGCACAGCGTGTTCACCCCGTATCGCAGCGCCTGGCTCAGGCGTCTCGGCGAGGACGACTGGCTGCCGCACGACGGTAGCGGGGCCCGCCTGGTGGCGCCGGCGATTACCGGCGTGCCGACGCTGGCGGAGATCGGTTTTGCCGCGAGCGATCTGCGAGCGCTCGGGATCGAACCCGGAATGTCCGGCGGGCGGCGGCGACTGGCCGATTTTCTCGGACGGATTGCCCTCTACCACCAACAACGCGACTACCCTGCGCTGCAGGGTGTCTCCTGCCTCTCCGTGCATCTGCGATTCGGCACCGTCTCGATTCGCGAGCTGGTGTCGCAGGCGATCGCCGCCGGTGCCTTGCGCATGGGTGGCGAGGGGGCCGCGGCGTGGCTCTCCGAACTGATCTGGCGCGACTTCTACTTCATGATTCTCGACCACTTTGCGCATGTCTGCGAACGCTCGTTCAAGCCGGCGTACGACGCCATCGTCTGGGAGCAGGGGGCGCAGGCGGACGCCGCCTTTGCCGCCTGGTGCGACGGGCGCACCGGTTATCCTCTGGTCGACGCGGGAATGCGTCAGCTCAATGGCACTGGCTACCTGCACAATCGCCTGCGTATGCTGACGGCTTCCTTTCTGAGCAAGGATCTGGGTATCGACTGGCGCCGCGGGGAAGCATACTTTGCGCGTCAGCTCAATGACTTCGATCTCGCGGCCAACAACGGCGGCTGGCAGTGGGCGGCGTCTTCTGGTTGTGATGCACAGCCGTACTTCCGAATCTTCAATCCGGTGACGCAGTCGCAGCGCTTCGACCCGGCCGGCAAGTTCATTCGCCGTTATCTGCCGGAGCTGGCGATGGTTCCCGACCGCTTCCTGCACGCTCCGTGGCGGATGAGTCCAGCCGAGCAGGCGGCCTGTGGCGTGCGCATCGGCGAACACACGCCGGCGCCACTGGTCGACCACACCCAGGCACGGCAGCGAACGCTGCAACGCTACGCGGTCGTCAGGTCTGGCGCTGTTCCTTGACGTGCCCGGCGACCAGGCCGAGCAGTTCATCTTCCTGGTAGGGTTTGCCGAGGTAGTGGTTGACGCCCAGTTCGAAGGCGTACTGACGGTGTTTGTCGGCAGTGCGCGAGGTGATCATGATGATCGGAATGGACTGCAGGCGCTTGTCGGCGCGCACGTTGCGGGTGAACTCGAAACCGTCCATGCGCGGCATTTCAATGTCGACCAGCAGTACGTCGGGGACCAGCGCCACCAGTTGTTCGAGGGCGTCTACGCCATCCTTTGCGGCCATCACCTGGTAACCTTCGCGCGCCAGCAGGCGACTGGTGACTTTGCGCACGGTCAGCGAGTCATCGACGATCATGATCGTCGGCACTGCGCCAGTGACACTGTCGCTCACCTGCGGTTCGCGTACGGTGGGTACTGGCGACACGGCGGCCGCCATGCGATCGCGACTGGCCAAGGCAATCGGGTTCAGGATCAGCACGACCTGACCATTGCCGAGGACGGTTGCACCGTCGATACCGATCACCCGGGCGAGCTGTGGGCCGATATTCTTGACGACGATTTCCTGGTTACCCAGCAGTTCGTCGACCTGCAGCGCGATTCGCTTGCTGCCGCTGCGCAGCAGAAGGACCCAGTAGCGCGAACGTTTCTCTGGCAACGCCTGCGTCTCGCCGAGAAGGTGCGGCAGGTAGCCGAACGGGTATGGGTTTCCCGCCCACACCGCTTCCCTGGCCGCGCGGATATCCGCCAGTGCCGGTTCCTTGAGGTCGAGCACCTGCGCGATCATGACCGACGGGATCGCGTAGTGTCGCTTGCCGGAGCGGACCAGCAGCGCCTTCGTCACCGCCAGCGTGAGCGGCAGATACAGGCGGAAGGTCGTCCCCTGGTCGGGGCTGGACAAGACTTCGATGCGCCCGCCGAGGCTGGTGACTTCGCTCTTGAGAACATCCATCCCGATCCCGCGCCCGGACAGTTGTGAAACTTCGGCAGCGGTCGAGATTCCCGGGGCGAAAATCAGATCGACGACACGCGTCGGGTCGATCGCCGCATCGGCCGTCAGCAGACCCGCTTCCAGACCGCGTTCGCGCAGCCGTTCGAGGTCGAGACCGGCACCGTCGTCGGCGAGCGAGACGATGATCTCGTTGCCCTCCTGCGCCAGCTTCAGCGATATCTCGCCGATTTCCGGCTTGCCCTTGGCGAGACGGGTGGACGTGTCTTCGAGGCCATGTGCGACGGCGTTGCGCAGCATGTGTTCCAGCGGCGCCAGCATCTTGTCGAGAACCGTTCGGTCGAGTTCCAGTTGGGCGCCACGAATTTCGAGGTTGGCTCGCTTGCCAACCTCCTTGGCCGCCTGCCGAACGATCCGATAGAGCCGATCGACCACGCTGCCGAACGGCACCATGCGCACCGACATCAGTTCCTGCTGCACCTCACGGTTGAGGCGCGCCTGCGCGACGATCGCGGCGTTGGCATCGTCCAGATTCTTGAGCAGGTTCTGTTGGACGGTCGCCACGTCGTTGACCGATTCAGCCATCATCCGCGTCAATTCCTGGAAGCGGGTGAAGCGGTCGAATTCCAGCGGATCGAAATCAACGTGCTGTTCGGCGCTTTGTCCGGCGCGCGACTGCATCTGCAGTTCGGCCTGCAATTCGATGTCGCGCAGCTGTCGACGCAAACGGATGACGTTTTCGGTCAGGTCAAGCAGCGATTCCTTGATCGCCCGCATCTCGCCTTCGATCCGCGAACGGGCAATCGACAGCTCGCCGGCTTCGTTGACCAGCCGGTCGATCAGGTCGGCGCGCACGCGCAGCATGGCCCGTTGTGCGGCCGCTTCGGTTTCCGGTTCCGGCGCCTCGGCCTGAGTCGACGGAATTCCCGGTGCCGGCTGGGGCGTGCCCGCTGACGCAATTTCAGTCGCCGCAGCGTCCGCGATCTCGATCGTCGACTCCGCCGCTTCACCTCGCTGCAGTCCCTCCACGATTTGCACGATCACGTCGAAAGCATTGTCGATGTCGTCGATCAGTTGCAGTGGCGCGCTGCCCGCGTCCTGTGCCTGCTGCATGCGCGTCTCGATGGCATGCGTGAGCTCGCCGAGATTCATCGCGCCGGCCATGCGTGCGCTGCCCTTGAGCGAGTGAAAAAGGCGCGCCAGGCGGCGGGGTGCCTCGCCGTCGGCGGGGTCGTTGCGCCAGGAGTGCAACTGCGCAGCAATGCTCTGATTGAGATCGAGTGCTTCCTCGATAAACAGTGGCAGCAATTGTTCGTCGAGCTCGTCCTGCAGTTGCGATATCTCGGGCGCGGCAACCGCCGGACTTGGTGCCGGCGTGCCGACCTCCCTTGCCGTCCCTTTCTGTGGGCCGGCGCTGGGCGGCGCTGGCGGCGGCTCGGCTGCCGCCTTCGGGTACAACTTGTCGAGGGCTTCGCACAGTTCGGGGGCCGCTTCCGGCTCATCCTCGCGAGCCACTTCGGCAAGCATGCGGGCGAGCGCAGCGATCGTCGCCCCGACCGTCGCCAAGGCGTCCGCGTCTTCGCGGCGCGCGCCGTGATCGCGCCGCTGAAGCGCGCATTCGAGCGCGTGCGCGAGCGCCTGTACCGCTGGAATGCCGACCGTTCCCGAGATGCCGGCGAGGGTGTGGGCGGCACGGTAGATTTCGTGCGTGGTCGGGGCGGCGTGGTCGGCCTCCAGGCTGGAAAACTCTCGCTGCAGCGTGGCCAGGTGGGTGCCGGCCTCGCCGTGGAAAATCGCGGCCAGTGCGGGCGCGAGGGAAAGGCGTGTCGGGGGCGTCAGTCCAGTCGCTGGCGCTTTCGCGGATGGCGAGGCGAGCTCGGTTTCTTCGGGGAGCTCGGGGGCCTCCGCGATTTCGACAGCCGGCACTGCCTTTGCCTCGATGATCAGCGGCAAGGGCTGGGCGGCTTCGCTGCCGTCGCGCAGCGCGTTGGCAAGAGCGACCATGCGCGTCGCATCGGGCAACTCGCCCTGACCGCTCTTCAGGTGCTCGACCCACGCGAAGAATACGCCATAGGCCTGTTCCAGCAAATCGAAGAGCTCGGGTGTGACCACCTGTTCCTGCCGCAGCCAGAGGTTGAGCACCTGCTCGACCGACCACGCCGCTTCGCCGAGGTCGCGAAGCCCGACCATGCGGCCGCTACCCTTGAGGGTGTGGGCGGAACGACGGAGCGCGGTGAGCAGCGCTACATCATGCGGCTGTTCGTGCAGCAGGAGCAGGTTCGCCTGTACGCTGGCAAGCACCTCGTCGGCTTCCTGGAGAAAGATTTCCAGCAGTTCTGCGTCGACTTCTTCGGCACTCGCTTGCGAGAGCTGGATGGTTTCCGCCGAGGGTGGCGGGGCCTCGGGTACCTGCAGCTTGAGCGTTGCCATCGCTGCGTCGATCTGCTCGACCGCGTCGCCACCCGATGCCAGCGCCGAGAGCACATGCTTGGTTTGCTGGCCGAGCGTCTTGTCGGCCACGAGGTCGGCATCCTTTTGCAGCGAGGTCAGATTCTGCTGCACTTCCTGGCGCAGACCGGCATGTTCCGGCTGTTCCTTGAGCGCGACCAGCAGTGCGTGCGTGTCGCGCTTTTGTTGCTCCAGTTCCTGTTCGACCGTGGCCGCAGCCGTTTCGTCGGCATGCGCCGGTGCCGTGCTGGCGCGCATGCTGCGGACGAAATTCTCGAAATCGGTCGCCCCTTGCGGTATCGCATCGACGAAGAAGCCGAGCAACGACAGTTGTTCCGCAACCGCTTCGAAATCGCCGTCCTGCGGCACGTACTCCGGCAGCGAGAAAGCCTCGATTTTCTTGGCACACTGGCGGAGAACGGCAACCGCACCATCGTGGCGCATCATGGTGAGCGCGCCGACGACCTGTCGTACCGGAATCTCCAGGCTGCTCAGTTCGCCGCGCCGCTCGACTTCGCGAAAGAAACCGTCGAGTACCTGCTCGATCTGCGCCAGGTTGCTCTTGATTTCCCTGGCGACCTGGCCTACGAGCAGCTTTTCCTGCGCCTCGCGCGACATCTCGTCGAGCGAAGGGAGTTCGGATCCCGGTTGCGGAAGCTCTCCTGCGATGCACGCCCGGATCCGGTCGACCATCACGTCGACCTGGTGGGAAAAGCTCTGATCCAGGTACTGGATGTTTTCCTGCGCGTTCTGGGCGAGCAGGATGGCTGTGGCCGTTTCCATGGCCAGCGCATCGTTGTGGCGAGCCGGGGATTGCACGAGCAGTTCGGCGACGTCGGTGATCGCCCGCACCAGGCGGCGAAAGTCCGCATGGCCGAGTTCCTCGACGAGGGTGGACAGTGCGGCGGTGTTTGCCCGGAATACCGGAAGCGCCTGCGCCATTCCCGAGCAGAATCGGTTCCAGGCTTCTTCGCTCGCCGAGATCGCTTCGCGCAAGCGCCGCCGGACAGACTCGACCGCCACCGCAGGCGCGCCGTGGGCGCCCGCCGCATCCGGAATCAACGTCGCCAGGTGATACGTTTCCTGTACCTGGAGTACCCGACTGTCGCGACTGTTGGCACTGCCAACCAGATACAAGGCGTCGCGCATCAGACGCTCGGCGACATTGCTCGAACCTTCGAGAAGACGACGTGCCTGCAGGTCGATGCGGCTGCACAACTGCCGTGCCTCGGCGTCTGGCGGCAGTGTGCCTTCACCCAGCGCAGCCAGGAAGGCGGTGGCCACCCACCAGAAGGCGCGCGCCGAGGGGATCTCCTGCACTGCCTCGATGCGCTTCACGGCACCGAGCATTTCGGATGCTCCGACGCCGTCTCCAGGCGCGCGCAACCATGCCAGCAGTCCACGCTGAAAACGCGCTCGCTGCTGGCGCAGGCGATGTGCAAGTTCCTCCCGAGTCCTCTTCGGCACGGGCTCCCCGTGGTTTGGCGGGAGTATGCTGAGGTCCGGGAAGAAGAGGTCAGTCGGCGGGACACGTTCCAGACCGCGCGCCGCCTGCACCCGACGGTAAAGCGGCAGCAGGCGAAGCGGCTGATTTGGCTGGCCGCGGATCAGATCGTCCAAGTAATGGTGCAGTGCGGCCAGGGCGTCCTGGGCAAGGACGATCGACGCCGGCTTGGCAGGACTTTGCTGCTGCTCGATCGACTCAAGCAGAAGCTCCAGCGCTTCGGCAAAGTGCGTCACGCCGTCGAGCCCGACGATCGTCAGCGCACCTTGCACCTGGTGCAGATGCGTCCGGCAGAACCTGATTTGGGTGAGATCGCCGTTACCGTCGACTGCACTCTCGGTAAACTGCTGCAATGCCTTGTCGCTGCGCTCGAGCGCCAGGTCGATCTCGCTCTTGACCCAGGTGAGTGGGCCGATGTCGAAGTCCGTCGGGGCATTCATCTGGGACAGTCTCTCCAATCCAGTCTCCGGGCTTGCCGGCAGCGAACGAGTTTCTATTGCGTGGCCGATTTGCCACTGCTCACGCCTGGCACCCCCTGCTCACCACGATCCCTGTGGCGGTTCTCAGGAAACCTTGAACCCGGCAACGGAACCTCTCAGCTCGGTGGCCAGGCCCGCGAGTTCGCCGATCGCGGTTGCCGTCTTTTGCGTGCCGGCGGTCGTCTGTCCGGTTACCAGCAGGATTTCCTGCATCTTGCGTGCCACCTTGGTTGCCGATTCGGCGGCCTGGCGGGTTGCCCCGGAGATGTTTTCGATCAACGCCGTCAGCGTCCGGGAGACCTCCCCGATCTCGGCCAGTGCCTTGCCTGCTGCATCCGAAAGCTGGGCGCCATCGACCACGCCACGGGTAGACTCCTCCATTGCCGAAATTGTGTCCTGGGTGTCGGTCTGGATCGTCCTGACGATCGCCCCGATCTGCTTGGTCGCTTCGCCCGACCGTTCGGCCAGGCGTTGCACTTCCTCGGCGACGACCGTAAAGCCGCGCCCGGCCTCGCCGGCCGAAGCCGCCTGAATGGCGGCATTGAGCGCCAGCACGTTGGTCTGTTCGGTGATGTCTGAAATCAGCTCGACGATTTCGCCAATCTCCTGTGACGATTCACCGAGACGCTTGATCCGCTTCGAGGTTTCCTGAATCTGCTCGCGAATCTTGTTCATGCCCTTGATCGAGTCTTCCACGGCCTGTGCGCCCTTGCTGGCAGCTGCCAGCGATTGGCGTGCGACGGTCGCCGACTGTTTCGCCTCACTCGACACATTGGTCATCGAGCTGGCCATCGCCAGTGCCGAATGGCCAGCTCCCCGGATTTCGGCCGCCTGTCGCTCTGCTGCCGCGAGCAGTTCGGCGGACGTATGCTGGGCGATCTCGGTCGCCAGGGTGACGCGTCCAGCTGCATCGTTGATGCGGCCGACGAGCACGCGCAACTCTTCGATCGTGTAATTGATCGAGTCGGCGATGGCGCCGGTAATGTCTTCGGAAACCGTTGCCGTTACCGTCAGGTCGCCGTCGGCGAGGTCGCCGAGTTCATTCATC
Organism: Accumulibacter sp.; assembly: GCF_023806565.1. GTDB lineage: Bacteria > Pseudomonadota > Gammaproteobacteria > Burkholderiales > Rhodocyclaceae > Accumulibacter. The sequence continues at coordinate 48,712 of NZ_JAMTDV010000128.1, forward strand.
AGGCGCAGAATGGCATCCTGATTCTGGCGGTTGACCAGTTCGGTTTCCTGGCGGCGCTTATCGGCCTGTTCGGTCTGACGCTTGCTCTCTGCAAGGTAGGTCCTTCCCAGCAGAACCACCAGCGCGACTGCCAGGAGAATCAGCACCAGCAGCGATATGGCGTAGGCGGTTCGTTGCATGAAGCCACCCTGATACGCCTGTGCCAACTGGAAGGTGGCGCCGAGCAATTCTTCGCTGTCGCGGAAAATCTGTGAGCCGGCCTGCTTGGCGATGATCAGTTTCTGCATGTTGCCGAGGATGCCGCCGACGGCGGTGCGATACTCGCCAAAGCTGGCGTCGAGTTCATTGAGTTTCTGCCGGGTGTCGGGGTCCGTCGTCGGAGCAATGCGCAGCGTCTCGCTACCCTTGGTCAGCGACTGGATGGTGTCGCGAAAGGTGTTGGTATCCTTGCCAAGCAGGAAGGCGATTTCCGGGTCGATCGCGTCGCCCAACAGAAGTGCGCTGGCGTTCTTGGCGATCCGCTGGGTCAGCATCACCAGGAGGTTGGCGGCGGCAATCTCGCGGACGCTGCTTGCACCCTGCAACTTGAGCGCGGCGATCTGTTCCGACAGTTCGAGCAACTGCGGATTCTTGTCGTTGATCAGGTTGACGTCCTTGCCGAGCGAGATCAGGTTTTTCTCCATTTCGAGAACGCGCGACGCGTTCTTGTCGGTCTTCTCCCATGTCTGGGTCAGTGCCTGCAACTGCGGCTGCACACTGTCCGGAGAAGGCGGCACCTGAGTACCCGCCAGCTCACCACCATTGGTCAGTTTGTCGAGGTTGCTGGCGAAACCATCACGCGACTCCCTGAGTTGCCGGAAGGCGACGGCATCGCCGAGCAGAGCCAGGCTCGACGCCTTTGCCAAGCGCTGCGAAAGCATGCGCATTTCTCCGGCAGTAGCGATGTAGGCCGTGTTGTAGCTCGACTGGCGGTCATCGCGATAGACCACGATGGCAATCACCAGCATCACCAGCAACAGGCTGCCTCCCAGCATCTGCAACTGTTTGGCTACCGGAAGCTGCTTCCACAGTGCAGGCGAATACGAAAACTTTCTCCTGCTCACCGCCGCTTCGCCATCGGTCGCAGCGCGAGAGGAAAGAGCCTCGCTGGCCGCAGCGCGTATCCGGGACAAGAAAGCGGGTAGCTTGGGTGTGAACTTCATGTTGCTCCTCCGGTTACACATTCTCGACGATGTCAGGCACCGTCATTGAGGATTTCTCGGCAGGCGGGCTCAAGCCGCGATGTCCATGAACATCCGGTCGTTGAGCAGTTCGCGCACCTTGAGTCTGTTCCAGTGGCGTCCATCCTTGTCCGTGTATGCTTCATTGGCCCACGGCGGCGCGTCGGAAGCAATCGCTGCCGGGGTCAAGGCTTCGATATTACGCAGACCGATCATGCGCGTTACGAGCAAGGCAGCATTGCTGCCATGGCGGGTGCCGATCAGCAGGAGCCGCGAACTGGTGTTCTGGGGAGTCGCCTCGCGGCCGAGAAAGGCGGAGAGGTCTACGACCGAGTACAGATTGCCGCGAATGTTGGCGATTCCGGCAAACCAGCCCTTGGTCAGGGGCACCTTCGTCAATACCGGCAGTGGAACGATTTCCCCGGAGTCGGCAAGGTCGAGCAGCCAGAAATCGGAACCGGCCTGAATTCCGATGAGGCCAGCGGAACTCTGGTTGCTGGTGCCGGCGAGGCGCGCCGCGAGGTAGGTCTGAAATTCATGTAGGCTGATTTTCTTCGCCATGCTCTTGCCGCCACTCAGAGCGCTGCAATCTTGGCCAGCAACTCGGGGCCGTTGACCGGCTTGACCAGGTAATCCCTCGCACCTTGTCGCAATCCCCAGATTCGGTCGGTTTCCTGACCTTTGCTGGTGCACACGATTACCGGAATGTCCTTCGTCACCGGATCGCGGGTCAAGGTTCGGGTTGCCTGATAGCCGTTGAGCCCGGGCATGACGACGTCCATCAGGACGAGGTCCGGCAATTCGCTTCTCGCCTTGGCGATACCCTCTTCACCACTCTCGGCGGTGATGACCTCATAGCCGCTACCAGTCAGCAATGCCGCGAGGACATGGCGTTCGGTCGGTGAATCGTCCACAACGAGAATTTTCCTGATGGTCATTTTCTTCCGGTTTCCCTAGCTGTCTGTGGCAAGCCCTCAGGCTGCTGCCGGCGCGAAGGTTGCCACCGTTTGCAACAGGCTGTCCTTGGTGAACGGTTTTGTCAGATAGTGATCCGAGCCGACCATACGGCCACGGGCACGATCAAACAGACCGTCCTTGGAGGAGAGCATGATTACCGGTGTCGAGCGGAATCGCTGATTTTTCTTGATCAGGGCGCAGGTCTGATAGCCATCCAGACGAGGCATCACGATGTCGCAGAAGATTACTTCGGGTTGGTGATCGGCGACCTTGGCCAGGGCGTCAAAACCATCTTCCGCGAGCAGGACCTGGCAACCGGCCTGCACCAGAAAAATTTCCGCGCTGCGTCGTATCGTGTTGCTGTCATCGATGACCATGACCTTGACACCGCGCAGGTTTGCCGCTTCAGCCAATTCTCTCCTCCAGAGTGTCGCGGGTAACCGTCTTGTCTGATTTCCGGGTCCAGCATGATTCCCTGCCAGCATTACTATACCGCATTGCTTTCAGATTTCGATCATTTCAAAATCCTCCTTGCGGGCTCCGCATTCCGGACAGGTCCAGTTGATCGGCACATCCTGCCAGCGGGTACCCGCTGGCAGTCCCTCGTCGGGCATTCCTGCCGCTTCGTCATAAACGAAACCACAGGTCAGGCACATCCACGTGCGATACGGTTCGTCACTTGCTGTATTCATGATTGTTGGCGGTTTTCAGTTAGAATCGATAAGAAAATCTGCGGATTCTAGCCAAACCTTTCTGCGGCTGCCAAGATTTATCGGCGGCCGGCTCTCGCCGACCCAGTCATTCCTGATGAACGCTTTCTCCGCACAGGCCCTGCCGCCGATTGTTCTGACCTTTGCCGCGAACGATCCCTCGGGGGGCGCGGGTCTGCCGGCGGACCTGATGACGATTGCTTCTCTCGGCTGTCATCCTCTGTCGGTGACCACGGCCCTCACTGTGCAGGATACGATCGGTGTTCGCCGCGTCCTGCCGGTCGATGCGGCCTGCGTCAGCGAGCAGGCGCGGATCGTGCTGGCGGACATTCCCGTTGCCGCTTTCAAGATCGGTCTGCTGGGCAGCATCGAGAACGTCGCGGCGATCGCCGAAATCGTCGCCGAGCACCCCGGCATCCCGCTGGTATTTGATCCGGTGCTCGCTTCCGGGCGCGGTGAACGCCTGGTCGATGACAAAGTGATAGTCGGTGTGCGTGAATTGCTGATACCGTTGACGACGATCCTGACGCCGAATTCGCTCGAAGCCCGCCGCCTGCTGCCTGGCGAACAGCGGACTCTTGCCGAGTGTGCCGACAGCCTGCTCGCCCTCGGCTGCGCGTACGTGCTGGTGACCGGTACCCATGAACCAGGCGAGCGCGTGGTGAACACGCTGTACGCCCGGCGGCTCGGCGCGCTGCGCAGCGATGCCTGGGATCGCCTGCCCGGAAGTTACCACGGTTCGGGCTGTACGCTGGCTTCGGCGATTGCCGCCCAATTGGCCAGGGGCATGTCCGTGGAGCAGGCGGTGTGGGCCGCGCAGGAGTACACCTGGCAGGCTCTGGCGGCCGGCTTCCGGCCGGGCAGGGGGCAATTCATTCCGAATCGATTCGCCCATTCCTACGCCGCTCGAGGTGGGGAGGGTGGCTGAAGTGGTCAACGGGAGCCTGCGTGGCCTGTATGCCGTGACGCCGACCGATCTGCCGGCGGTGGACCTGTTCGGACGCGTCGCTGCAGCCTTGCGTGGGGGCGCGGTACTCGTCCAATATCGCGACAAGAGTCGGGACGACGACCGACGCAGCGAGGTTGCCCGCGCCCTGCTGTATCTCTGTCGGCAGGCAGGTGCCCGCCTCCTGGTGAACGATGATCTCGCGCTGGCGCTGGCGATAGGCGCCGACGGTGTCCATCTCGGCGCCGCCGACGGCGACCTGTCGGCGGCGCGGCAGGCGCTTGGCCCGGGCGCTCTGCTCGGTGCCTCCTGCTATGCCGACTTCGCGCGCGCGCGCGCCGCAGTGGCGGCGGGCGCCGATTACGTCGCGTTCGGAGCTGTGCACCATTCGCCGACCAAGCCACTGGCCGAGCGCGCGCCGCTGTCGCTGTTTGCCCGCTGCCGCAGCGAACTGCGGGTGCCCGCCTGTGCCATCGGCGGAATTTGCATCGACAATGCGCGGCCGCTGCTGACTGCCGGTGCCGACCTGCTGGCGGTGATCAGCGACCTGTTCGACGCACCTGACGTGGCGGCACGTGCCGCTGCCTATCGACAACTTTGCGAGCAAGACGATGACGACTTCCCGCAGTCAGCAACTATTTGAGCGTGCGCAGCAGCACATCCCCGGTGGCGTCAACTCGCCGGTACGGGCCTTCCGCTCGGTCGGCGGTACGCCGCGCTTTTTCGCCGCCGGTGCCGGCGCCCGCGTTCGCGACGTCGACGGCCGCAGCTATCTCGACTACGTCGGATCCTGGGGGCCGTTGATCCTCGGGCACGCGCATCCGGCAGTGCTGGCGGCCGTACAGAGAGCCGTGCGCGATGGCCTGTCCTTCGGCGCGCCGACCGAAGGCGAGGTCGAGATGGCCGAGTTGTTGTGCGAGATGCTGCCCTCGCTGGAAATGGTCCGCCTGGTCAGCTCGGGTACCGAAGCGACGATGAGCGCGATCCGCCTGGCGCGCGGTTTCACCGGGCGCGATTTGTTGATCAAGTTCGAGGGTTGCTACCACGGTCATTCCGATAGCCTGCTCGTCAAAGCCGGATCGGGAATGCTCACTTTCGGCAACCCGAGCTCTTCCGGGGTGCCGGCCGACTTCGTTCGGCACACTCTGGTTCTCGACTACAACGACAGCGTCGGGCTCGCGGCGGCGTTTGCCGAGCACGGCTCGCGCATCGCCGCGGTGATCGTCGAGCCGGTTGCCGGCAACATGAACCTGGTCGCGCCAAGTCGCGAGTTCCTGCAGAGCATGCGCGAGTTGTGCAGCCGGCACGCGGCGGTGCTGATTTTCGACGAGGTGATGACCGGTTTCCGCGTCGGCCCGCAAGGCGCGCAGGGACTGTACGGCATTACCCCGGATCTGACGACGCTCGGCAAGGTGATCGGCGGCGGCATGCCCGTCGGCGCGTTTGGCGGCCGGCGCGAAATCATGAGCCGGATCGCGCCGCTCGGTCCGGTCTATCAGGCGGGTACCCTGTCGGGCAATCCGGTGGCGGTCGCGGCCGGATTGGCGACGCTGCAGCAGTTGCGCGAGCGAGGCTTCTACGAGACGCTGGCGCAGCGCAGCCGGCAACTCGCAGACGGGCTGGTCGGCGTTGCTGGCAGGCATGGCGTGCCATTTTCTGCGCAGTCGATCGGCGGCATGTTCGGTCTTTATTTCCGCTCGCAGTGCCCGCGAAGCTATGCCGAAGTCATGGAGTGCGACACGCAGGCATTCAAACGCTTCTTTCACGCCATGCTCGACACCGGCCACTACTTCGCGCCGTCGGCCTTCGAGGCGGGTTTCGTTTCGGCCGCGCACGGCGAGCCGGATATCTCCGCCACCGTCGCCGCGGCCGAAGACGTTTTCAGCTCCTGGCGATGAATTTGCGGCGATGCCGGGCTCGATTCGCCGGTGGCCGATGGTGACTCGCCGCGGTTCGCGAAATCGCGGCTAGCCGATTGTCCGACCGGTCGGTCAGTGCGCCGCGAATGGCCAGCGAATTTCGCCGTCGTTCGCCGCGGCCTCGTTCATGCAGTGCGGCGAATGCCGCCGGTACGTCCACGTCCGCGCTTGGCCTCGCGTTTTTCCATGAAGCGTAGGCAGAGATAAGTCACTCCGGAGACTACGGGAATCGCTGCGAAAAAGGCGCCGTAGGTGGTGACCAGCGACCATTCCATGGTCTTTGCCATGTCCGAAAACTCCGACATTCCGCCGATGCCGGCGAGGATGTTGATCGGCATGAAGGTGACCGTCATGATCGTCAGGCGCTCGATTTTCTTGTTGGCGTTGATGTTGATGCCGCTGTCGGTGGCGTCGAGCAGGAAGTTGATCTTGTTGAACAGGAAAGCGGTGTGGCCGTCGAGCGATTCGATGTCGCGCAGGATCTCGCGCACATCGGCATGTTGCGCCTCCGACAGCAGCTTGCCGCGCATCAGGAACGAGAGCGCGCGCCGGGTATCCAGCACGCTGCGGCGAGTGCGGCCGTTGAGATCCTCGGCCTCGGCGATGCCAGCCAGTATCTGGGAGGCTTCGACGTCGGTGATGTGCGACTGCAGGACCTGCGTGCCGACTTTTTCGAGTTCGCCGTATACGTCCTCAAGGGCGTTTGCCGAATACTCGACGTCGGCGGCGTACAGATCGAGAAGAACATCCTTGCCGTCGCTGACGTAGCCGGGCCGGGTGCGCGCGCGTGCGCGCTGCAGGCGAAACACCGGAAGCTCTTCGGTGCGCACCGTAAACAGGATTTCGTTGTGCAGGATCAGCGCTACCGGGACGTTGCGCGATTCGTCGCGGGTATCGAGCAGGAAGTCGGAGTGCAGATGCACCTCGCCGTCGTCCTCAACGTAGAAGCGCGCGCTCGCTTCGAGGTCGGTGAGGCTGCTCGGGTCCGGGATCTCGACATCGAACATCTCGCCAAGCCAGGTGCGCATCTTCTTGGTCGGGGCAATCAGGTCCACCCAGATCGGATGCACGTCCTTCAGATCGTCGGGGCCATGCACCTGGATCTGGCGCAACTTGCCTTCGCGCAACTCGAAAGCGGTGATCACCGTCTTCTCGTTGCGGTAGTGGCTGTCGTCGATCAGTTCTTCGAGAACGTCGTCGGAGAGCAGTGCCAGGATCGGGTCGGCCCCTTCCTTGACTTCATCCCAGACAACCAAGCGCTCGTTGGGCTCGAGCGATTCGAGAATGTAGGCGATTTCCTTCGCCGGCATCCGCTTGAGCTTGTCGCGAAGCTCCTTGCGATATTGCTGTTGAATCTCCGGGTCCGGTTCGTTCTGGCTGTGTGCATCCGGGTCGGGGACGAGGTCTTCGACCAGTTTTTGCAGGGAGAGCAGCGAACGCACCTCGGTCAGGTGAACGTCGGCGATGCCCTTGCGCGGTTCCATGCTGGATGCATTCGATTTCTTTTCTTCGCCCATCTTGCCAATCTCCCGTTGACTGCCTCGCAAAGCGCGAAATTCTAGCACGGCCGGATGAGCCGGGGGAAGACGCCAGGCGTCTTTCCTGTGCAAATGCAGGAGCTTGCGATCGGTCTCGGCAAACCCGCGGTGTCGACACGCATGCCCTCCCACGGGCACGGCCCGGCATCAGGATCGCGAATCCGGCGCGCGCTGGGACGAATCTTCTCGGTTACATGCGAAGCAGATGAGCAATGCGGAAATGCTTATCTGCACTGCACCTGATGCGGAATCGTCGGCGCCGAAATGGAGAATTTCCAGGTATCGAGGAGCGGATCGGTGACCAGGGCGTTGGCTTTCAGGTAGAGATTTCCGTAGCCGTCGAATTCACGTCCGAGATTGCCCTGAATCCGGCCTTCCTTGTTGCACACCAACCAGAACGTTCCCTGCGCGCTGGTATCGCCGCGGGCGAAACTGACGATCACCGATGCGAGCACCGGGTCGAAATCCCAGGTCTTGTTTTCACGAACCAGAAAGGCGACAGAAAAATCCTCCTGTGCCGGTATCGAGAGCTTCGCGGTCAGCGTGTAGAGCTTCCTGTCGGCTTCGGTCCACGCTCTTCTCGGCGGTCCTGCCCATTTCGGGTCGTAACTCCTTCCGTCCTCCGGGGCGAAATCGGCAGCAATCAGCTTGACCGAAGTCTCTCCCGGTGCTTGCGTGACCTGTGCCAGCGCGTGGCCGGCAAAGGTCGTCAGAGCCATCGTCGCCAATGTCAAACAAGGTCGTACCATTTCTGCCTCCTGTCGTGGGAACTGTTGCCAGCGGACGAGCGAGGATCCTGCGCTGGTGCTTGCATTTCACGCCCGTGCGTGCGGCGCTCAGTTGAGACCATAGATCGCAGTGGCGATGGCGAAATAATTGAGCACGCCGAGGACGTCGATGGCGGTGGTGACGAATGGTCCAGTCGCGATTGCCGGGTCGATCTTGAGCCGGTGAAACATCATTGGCAGCACGACTGCGAGAACGGCCGCTCCGGTCATGTTGCCGAAGATCGTCAGGCCAACGACCTGGCCGAGTTGAAGACTGTGGTGGACGAAATAGCCGAAAAGGGCAAGGCTGCTGCCGTATAGCGCGCCAAGGATCGCGCCCACGCGCAGTTCCTTGAACAGGAAGCGACCGGTGTGGTGCAGATCGATCGCGCCCGTCGCCAGACCACGCACCGCGACGGTCGCCGACTGCACGCCGACGTTGCCCGCCATGCCCATGATCACCGGGAGGAAGGCACTCAGCGCGAGCACCTTGGCGAGAATTCCTTCGAAGTGTTCGATCACCCCGGTCGCGGCCAGTCCGCCACCGAACGCCGCCAACAGCCAGGGCAGACGAATGCGGGCGATGCGGAACGGCGAGTGGGTGAGAATCTCCGACTCGCTGGTACCCGCCATCCGCAGCATTTCCTTGGTGGTTTCGCTCTGGATGACGTCGAGTACGTTGTCCACCGTGACCGCGCCGACCAGTACGCCATCGGCATCGACTACCGGCAGCGCGAGCAGGTTGTGCTTGTCCACCAGACGAGCAACCGCTTCCTGTTTGGTATCGGTCGTCACCTTGATGGTTTGCGTGTTCATCAGCTCTTCGAGCCGTGCGTTCGGCGGAGCCAGCAGCAGTTGTCGCAGTGAAATCACGCCTTCCAGGCGGCCGCCAAAACCGGTGACGTAGAGGTAGAAGACCGTATCCTGTTCCTCGCGGCTGCGGATTGCCTGGATCGCGTCTTCGACCGGGGTGTCCAGCGGCAGCGAGAAGACGTCGGTCGTCATGATGCCGCCTGCGGTGTCGGGGGCATGGCGCAACAGGTTCTCGACGTCCTCCTGGTCGTCCTTGGGCAGGATCGCCAGCAAACGGTCGCGCTGCGTTTCGTCGAGCGCGCCCAACAGGTCGGTCAGGTCTTCGGGAGTCAGGTAGAGGACCAGTTCGGAGAGCACCGCCGGAGGCAATTCGGTCAGCAGATGCTCGCGCAACTCGGGCGAAACCAGCTTGAGCACTTCGGCAGCGACTTCCTTTTCCTGGATGTCGCAGAAAACCCCTGCCGAGTGGCTCCTGGTCAGCGCTTCGAGAATTCTCGCCAGATCATCGGGAGCAATCTTGGCCAGCATCCTCTTCAGCGAACGGTGCGCGCTGTAGTCGTAGAGGCGGCCAATCGTTTCGACCAGCAGCTTCTCTTTCGAACTTTCTTCGTCTTCCGGCTTGGGCGACTTGCCCTCGGTATCTATGAACATGGTCTGACTCCCATTGACTGTGGAATTGCCCGGCGGGGCAAGATCAAACAGTGTGCTCCCTTGAGTGAGCTAGGCTTATAACACAAAGTGACCTCTTTGAAACAAGATCATGACAACGAGGAGTGCCCGCAAGGCGGCGAACCCGGTGTCCGCCATCTTCGCGCCTCGGCCCGTCCGACCAGTCCGCGCGGCAGCGTACGCCTGCGCCAGCGTCTTGTCGGCGGCGCTCGCGGTCGCGAGCGGTGCTGTCGCTTGACTTGCCTTTCGAGGGAACTACACTTGTTTTCCACAAAAAGGAAAACCGCATGAGTTCCCAGTTCGACCTGCTCCATACCCGCCGCTTCGCCCCTTTTTTCGGCACGCAATTTCTCGGGGCGTTCAACGACAACCTGTTCAAGAATGCGCTGGTTGTGCTGCTGACCTTCCACGCCGCCAGCTGGACGACGATGTCCCCCGAAGTGCTGAGCAACGTGGCAGCCGGAATTTTCATGCTACCGTTCTTCCTGTTCTCGGCGACGGCCGGGCAACTGGCCGACAAGTACGACAAGGCGAAGCTCGCGCGACTGGTGAAGCTGCTCGAAATGGTCATCATGGCCGTCGCCCTGCTCGGCTTTTCGACGCAGAGCCTGGAGGTTCTGCTCACCGCGCTGTTCCTGCTCGGCCTGCATTCGACACTGTTCGGGCCGGTGAAATACGCGATCCTGCCGCAGCACCTGCGCGAGGACGAACTGGTCGGCGGCAACGCGCTGGTCGAAGCCGGCACCTTCGTCGCCATCCTCATCGGCACGCTCGCCGGTGGGCTGTTGGCCGGCGCCGCCGGACATCCGAATTGGGTGGCGATGGCCGGCTTGCTGGTCGCCGCGCTCGGCTATCTGTGCAGCCGCGGCATTCCGACTGCGCCGCCACCCGTTCCGGAACTGGTCGTCAGCCTCAATCCGCTGTCGGAAACCTGGCGCAACATTGGCTTCGCGCGTCAGAACCGCACCGTCTTCCTCTCCATCCTGGGCATTTCCTGGTTCTGGTTATATGGCGCGCTGTTTCTCGCGCAGTTTCCCGCCTACGCCAAGAACGTCCTCGGCGGCAGCGAGACTTCGGTGACGCTGCTGCTGGCCGTCTTCACAGTCGGCATCGGACTCGGCTCGCTGCTCTGCGAGAAGCTGTCCGCGGGGCACGTCGAAATCGGTCTCGTCCCGTTCGGTTCCATAGGTCTCACACTCTTCGGCGTCGACCTCGCCTTTGCCTCGCCCTCGCTGCTGCCGGCCGGCGCGCCGCTGACACTGACCGGCCTGTTGGCGCTGCACAGCACCTGGCGAGTGCTCTTCGATCTGCTGGCGCTCGGTCTGTTCGGCGGCTTTTTCATCGTGCCGCTGTACGCGCTCATCCAGTTGCGCAGTCCGCCCGAACAGCGGGCGCGAATCATTGCCGCCAACAACATCCTGAACGCGCTGTTCATGGTCTGCGGCGCGCTCGCGGCGGCCGGCATGCTTGGCAACGGAGTGACGATCCCGGCACTGTTCGGCATCGCCGCGCTATGCAATGCCGCGGTGGCGGTCTACATCTACAGCCTGGTGCCCGAGTTCATGCTGCGCTTCATTGCCTGGCTGCTGATTCACTCGGTCTATCGCCTGCGCCAGCAGGGCATCGAGAACATCCCGGAGGAGGGGGCCGCGGTACTCATCTGCAATCACGTCAGCTTCGTCGACCCGATCGTCATCGCCGCCGCCAGCCGGCGGCCGATCCGCTTCGTCATGGACCACCGCATCTATCGCACGCCGCTGATCCGATTTGTCTTCCATCACATGCACGCGATTCCGATCGCCCCGGCGAGGGAGGACGCGGCGATGATGGAAGCGGCCTTCGAGCAAGTGGCAGAAGCGCTCGAGGCCGGCGAACTGGTGGCGATCTTCCCCGAAGGCAAGATCACCGATACCGGCGAACTCCATCCATTCCGCCCCGGCGTGCAGCGCATCGTCGGCCGCACGCCGGTGCCGGTGATCCCGATGGCCCTGCAGGGCCTGTGGGGCAGTTTCTTCAGCCGCAAGGACGGGCCGGCGATGAGCAAGCCGCTGCGCCGCGGCCTGTTCTCGAAGATCGCGCTGGTCGTCGGTTCGCCGGTCCTGCCCGAATTGGCCACTCCCGAGCATCTGCAGGCGATCGTCGCCGGGCTGCGCGGCGACTGGCGTTGAACAGTGGCCGCAGCCCGGCGCCGCCGGGCGGGGTGCCTCCCGTGTTGGCCGCGTTGCAGCCCGACGAGCGATTGGCACGCCAGCAGATCGACCGCCTGCTCGCCGCCGCCCGCTGAGCGGCGCAGGACGTCAGCGCGGCCGACCTGCACGCGGCACGCGGCGTGGCACTGCGGGAGTTTCCGCTTGCGGAGGGACACGGCACGGCCGACTACCTGCTCTACGTGGATGGCAAGGCCGCCGGGATCATCGAGGCCAAGAGGCAGGGTGCCACGCTCACCGGCGTCGAAGTGCAGTCGGCGCGCTACGCGCAGGGCCTGCCGCAGTCGCTGCCGGCCTGGCGCCGGCCGCTGCCCTTCGTCTATGAGTCGACCGGCGCCGAAACGCATTTCACCAGTGGCCTCGACCCCGAGCCGCGCGCCCGCAAGGTGTTCGCGTTCCATACCGCCGGAACGCTGGCGGACTGGCTCGCGCTCGGCCCCGGCCCCGCCGCCGCCCGCGCGGCCAACGAAACCCCGGCCGCGTACGAGCTGGGCACCTTCCTCGATCGCGTGCGCGCGATACCGCCGCTCGTCACCGAGTGGGGAGAGCACAAACTTTGGCCCGCCGAGATCACCGCGATCCGCAACCTGGAAAAGTCCCTCGCCGCGAACAAACCCCGCGCGCTGATCCAGATGGCCACCGGCAGCGGCAAGACCTTCACCGCCATCAGCTTCCTCTACCGGCTGATCAAGTTTGCCGGCGCGCGGCGCGTGCTCTTCCTGGTGGATCGCGGCAACCTGGGCCGGCAGACCAGGAAGGAGTTCGACCAGTACGTCTCGCCCATAAACAACTATAGGTTCGGCGAGGAATACATCGTCCAGCACCTCACCAGCAACCAGCTCGACAAGACCGCCCGCGTCTGCATCTGCACCATCCAGCGCATGTACTCGATGCTCAAAGGCGGCGAGTTGCCGGAGGAGGCGGACGGGAAATCCACCGAGCGCGTGGAGAGCCTGTTCAAGGAACCGGAGCCCATCGACTACAACCCGGCGTTCCCGATCGAGACCTTTGACATCATCGTCACCGACGAGGCGCACCGCTCCATCTACAAGCTGTGGCGCCAGGTGCTGGAGTACTTCGACGCCTACCTGATCGGCCTCGCCGCCACGCCCAACAAGCAGACCTTTGGCTTCTTCAACCAGAACCTGGTGATGGAGTACGGCCACCCGCAGGCGGTGGCCGACGGCGTGAACGTCAACTACGACATCTACCGCATCAAGACCGAAGTCACCGAGGCTGGCGCCACGGTGGAAGCCGGCTACTGGCTGCAGGTGCTGGACAAGCCCACCCGCGCCCGGCGCCTGAAGTTGGCAACTACGCAGCTCGACGACGACTTCGAGTACGCGCCCGAAGAGCTGGACCGCAGCGTGCAGACGCCCGACCAGATCCGCACCATCGCCCGCACGCTGCGCGACCGCTGGCAGAGCGACCTCTTCCCGCAGCGGCAGGAGCTGCCGAAGACGCTGGTCTTCGCCAAGGACGACAACCACGCCGAGGCCATCGTCGGCATCCTGCGCGAGGAGTGGGGCCGCGGCAACGAGTTCGCGCAGAAGATCACCTACCGCACCACGGGCAGCAAGCCGGAGGAGCTGATCAAGGCCTTCCGCACCAGCTACTACCCGCGCATCGCCGTCACCGTCGACATGATCGCCACCGGCACCGACATCAAGCCGGTGGAGATCGTCGTCTTCATGCGCAGCGTGAAGAGCCGCAGCTTCTTCGAGCAGATGAAGGGCCGCGGCGTGCGCGTGATCAAGGACGACGACCTGCGCGGCGTGAACCCCGGCGAGCACGTGCACAAGGACCAGTTCGTCATCGTCGACTGCGTGGGCGTGTGCGAGCGCGACAAGACCGACAGCCGGCCGATGGACCAGAAGAAGAGCGTGCCGCTGGACGCGCTGCTGCAGGCCGTGAGCCTGGGCAACGTGGAGCCCGAGGTGCTCTCCAGCGTGGCCGTGCGCCTGGCGCGGCTGGACGCGCAGCTCACCGACGCCGAGCGCGCCAAATTGGTGACGGAAGCCGGCGGCCAGGGCCTGAAGGAACTGTCGCGCGGCATCGTGCAGGCGCCGGACTCGCGCGAGGACAGCTCACCGCAGTAGACTGAGCACTTCGGCTACGCGCCGTTCGATCAATGCGGCGGGCTAGGGAGGGTGCGTCAGCTCTTCGGGGCGCTATTGCACTTCCCCTCAGTACAGAGAACCGGTCTGAGGAGTCGGCACGCTTGAACGCTCGGAAAGTCGACTTCGAGATCGGCGGGCGCGCGGCGAGTCCACGCCGCATAGGGAGCAGTAGGTGATGGCGGCCAACAAGCCAACGATGAAGATGCCCGAACTCTTGGTCTTTGCCAGGTTGTTCGTTGTTGGTCTCGTGGGTGCGGAGGTGTGCCGGGCGACTTTCTGCCTTGGCGCCGGATTCGCGCAAGAGCTGGACGACATTGCGCTCTGGGCGAAGGTCGTCGGAATCCTCGCCGGACTGGTGCTATGTCTGATCTATGCGGCCAAACGGGGTGCTTTCGTGGCCGCTGCGCGAATGGGCCGCAGTCTTCGACTTGACCTGCTGTTGGCGATAGTTGTCGGAGTCTGGTCCAACGAACTGGCTTCGCCGTGGCTCTCGAAGTTCCATGCGGCGCTGAAGTCGGCGGATCCTCACTGGGCGCCCGTCGTCTTTCTCCTTCTCTCCGTTGTGCTGTTGTCGCCCCTCATTCAGCACTACCGGCCAAGGCCGACAAGGATGCCTTCGCAGCTGTACTTCATTGCGGACGAGGAAATCGGCGACGAGAAGGACGATCTGCTGGCGAGCGAGGTTCAGGTAAAGTCGTTCGCAGAGACAGTTCTCGCAAGCGGTGCAAATTCAGGGCTGGTCTTTGGTGTCGACGGTCAATGGGGTGTCGGCAAGACCAGCTTCATCAACCTTGCTGAACGCTATTGGGAAAGCGCCGGGGACAAGGTCATCGTCTGTCGATTCGAGCCGCTCCGCTATGCCTCAGAGCCTGACCTTGCGGACCGCCTGATTCGGGACCTGACCGCCGCCATTCAAAGCAAGGTCTTCGCTCCAGAGTACAGGCCCGCAGCGTCCCGGTACTCCCGATTGATTAAGGGAAAGGCCGACGTTTCGTTCCTGGGCTTCAAGGTTTCAATGGAGCCCTCGCAGGAGACGGTCGATGAACTTCTCGATGACATTGACGAAGTCCTTCGCCGCATCGGCCGCCGCGTAATCATCGTCATCGACGACTTGGATCGCTTGGACGCGAAGACCACAACGTTCTGTTCGCAACGAGGCGCACGTTCAAGCTCTCTCAGGCTACCTATGTCCTCTACTATGACACAGAGGTCCTTGCGGGCGGCTGGGAGGAGGGGTCGAGAGCGCGCGAGTTCTTGGAAAAGTTTGTGACGGTCAAGCTGAGCCTCTTCGTCGACAGCTCTAGCCTTCGCAACTTTTTGCGGCGCGATTGGGAACGCGCAGAGAGCCAGCTGGGCTCTGTGCCCCCAGACACGATGGTCAAGCTTGGCGCTGTACTCAGCGAGTTGGCAGAAATTCTGGACGGTGAACTGGCTGCAAAGTACTTGCCTCTGGTTGGCGACATGCGGAAGTTGAAGCGTTTCGTCAACGCGATACTTCTCATGCAGATTGAGAAGACCAATTTAGGCCGGACTGACTTCAACAGACGAGACCTCATCAACCTCATGCTGCTGCATCTGAACTACCCTGGTTTGTTCAGACAAATTTACGCCGAAGAAACCGAGGGACGCAGCGGCACCTTCTCTGTGCGTCGCGAGTACGGAGAGAGCGAGTTCAAGAACTCCGAGGCGTTCTCGAAGGCGGTGGCGGAACATCAAGGTTCAGCACGATTCCTACTGACTCAGCTGTTTGAGGTTGAAGCGTTGGACCTTGGAGCCCGCACCGAAGTCGAAGAGGCCGTACTCAGGTCGCGCGCGTGCTTCAATTTTGAGGAACTCAGGAACCTGGAGAGTTACCTGAAGCTCATCGTGCGCTTCGCGACACCCGAGCCGCAGCAGACATTTGTGCTGTACCAAGATGCCGTGGAACGGGTCCGGAAGGGCACTTCCATCGCTTCAGTGCTCACATCGCCGGATTTTGATTTGGGGCAAGGAGAGCATGCGCACGACCAGTTCTGGAGGGTGCTCGTTAATCAATCTCATAACTTCACAGGCATCCTTGCCCACGAGGCCATTGAGACGCTTATTGAGTACCTGCCGCGTTACTCAGCGTTCGAGAGCGACGATCGTGGACTGCGACAGCTGCGGTGGTTTCGGTCGTCTGGACAGCCACCGGGGTGGAATAAGCTAAGGCTGGTGGTTGGGTGAGGGTTTTGACGTTCCCGGATTTTATCCTGA
>NZ_JAMTDV010000129.1 GCF_023806565.1 Accumulibacter sp.
TCGATCATCAGCAGCATGTGGCGGTGGTCCTCTTGATCCTTCTGCGCGATGCCAACGCCTACCTGGCAACTCGCGCGTCCCTGCACAGTCTCCCGTCGCGGATGAAGCGTGCCAATGTCGGCACCGGGAAGGTTCGTATTATCGCGTGCATGGAAATGTCGCTCAAGCTTGATCGGCGCTCCCTGCAACAGACTTCTTGCGCCGAAGGAATGCACAACGCGCCGATTCTTCCTGCCACAGGATCAGCAATATTGGTCCGTCACGCTCAGACTTGCCGCGATTGCACAGCCGGATTTCATTTGCCAAGGTCGGTCATGATGCGGATCTCACCGGTCAGCAGCTTGTGCATCGGGCAAGCATTGGCCGCCTTCAGCAACTGCCGCCTTTGTTCCTCGTCCAGATCGCCCTCCACTTGGATCCGTCGGACGATGTCGTTGCCAGCTATTGGTTTGCCGTCAGGGTTGAGCTGCAATTCGACCCGGATTCCCGTCACGGGCAACTGCCGGCGGGTGGCGACCATTTTCAGGGTGATCGCGGTGCAGGCCCCGAGACTCGACAGGATCAAGCCCTCCGGCGTTGGAGCGCTGTTGCCACCGCCCACTTCCTCGGGTTCGTCTGCGTTCCACCTGTGGCCCTGGTCGTCGATGAAGGAGACCAGATACGGTGTGTCCTGCAGGACGGCCTGCACGGCGTGGATGGGGGACATGGAGGCTCCTCGCTAGTGTATGTAGAAATCCGTGATCACGGTCTGTGGATGATTCTACTATGCCGCCAATGTGCGGCCCTGCTCTTTGTGGCAGGCAAAGAACGATCCCGAATCCCTGAGAGCTGCCAGCAATTTGCCTGCGGTCGATGACGCTGCGGTGACCGTCGATGCGCTTGCGATAAACGGGGGCGCGCCCGATGTCGGGCGTGACCTTACCCCCGTGCACGCGAGTGCGGAATGCCACCCACTGATCCGTGGCCAGGCAAGCAGCGAGTCATTGCCTGATCACTCCAAAGCGGCCGCGGTTGAAATCATCGATCGCCTGCGCGATCTCTTCTCGCGTGTTCATCACGAAGGGACCGTAGCCGACGATGGGCTCGTGGAGCGGCTCGCCATTGAGCAGCAGGAGTTTTGCGTCCTCGCTGACAGCGAATTCGAGGTGGCCACCCGCACGCTCCATTACCGCCAGTTCGGCGGCACGCCCCGTGTGCAATCTGTCGAACTCGATCGCGCCGCGCAACACGAAAAGTGCCGTAGTCGTCCCCGCCGACAGATCCAAGCTCACCTGATGGCCGGCCTTCAGGCGCAGGTCCCAGACGTTCATTGGTGTAAAGGTATGGGCTGGACCGACCACATCGCCATATCGACCGGCGATGATGCGCGCCGTACCCGCCCCGCCGGGAACGATGACGACCGGAATCTGTTCGGCCGTGATGCCCTGGTAAGCCGGGGGCGCCATCTTGTCCTTGGCCGGCAGGTTGACCCACAACTGAACCATCTCGAAGGCACCGCCCTGCGCCGCAAATTCCGGGCTGTGGTATTCCTCGTGAATTACGCCGGAGGCCGCTGTCATCCATTGCACTTCGCCCGCGCGGATGCTGCCGCCGCCACCGGACGAATCGCGGTGGGCGACGCCCCCCTCATAGACGATGGTCACCGTCTCGAAGCCACGATGGGGATGTTGGCCGACACCGAGCTTGCGGGTCGTTGGCGGAAAATTGGTCGGGCCGGCGTAGTCCATCAGCAGAAAGGGCGACATTTCTTCGGCGATGTCGCTGTAGGAAAAGATGCTCTGGACCGGGAAACCGTCGCCGACCCAATGACTACCGTTGCTGCGCTTGATGAATGCCAATTTCTTCATGGCTGCCTCCGTTGCGCGATGCCTGCACCCTATGGGTCGGACAATTCGCACGCCAGATGGTTAACTGTGAAAACACTTTTCAGCAGGTTGAACAGTGGACCGCCATGAAGCCGCAATATTCGTCAAGGCGGTTCAGGCGGGGAGCTTCAGCGCCGCTGCCCGTCTGACCGGACTGCCGACTTCAACGGTCAGCAACCGGGTCGCGCGCCTGAAAGACGTCTCGGCGTGATGTTGTTGCTGCGAACTGATCGGCTACCCAAGAAGCGGATGCCACGAGGCTCGGTAGATTGACCCTGCGCAGCTTGGACAGGAAGAAAGTGAATCGGAGTGATACGCCGGAGTTTCGGACGGCGGCAGTGCAGCAGGTGACCGACGGTGGGCGGAGCATTCCGGCGGTGGCGCGATCGTCGGAGATGTCGGCGAAGACGTTGGCGAACTGGGCGCTGTGCGCCAGGGGGAGCCGCCGGCCAAGGCGTCGTCCCGAAAGCCAAAGAGCGAACTGGAAGCGGGGGTGACGCGATTGCCGCAAGAGCTGACGCTGGCCGCACTGCGGGTCGCCCTGGGCTGGCGCGACCCGGCGCCGGGCCGGGTGCATCACTCCGATCGTGGTTCGCAATACGCTGCCGACGGCTATCGCAAGGTCCTGCAGGCGCGCGGGATTGCCGTTTCCATGAGTCGCAAGGGCGACTGCTGGGAAAACCAGCGAAGCGGAGTTTCGCGAGCCTTCAGGCGAGGGGGCGAAGCCCGTCGCAACGCGCCGATGGAATCGGCCAACGGCACGGTCTAGGTCGAGTGCGTCCACGGCGAGCACTTCCGGACTCGTGCCGAAGCGCAGCAGGAACTGGGCGAATACTTCGGCTACAACGACACGGAACGTCGTCACTCGTCCTTGGGCAACCTGTCTCCGGCGACTTTCGAGCAGCGCTGGCATGCCGCCGCGTCGGCGACCGGCGCGGGACGAGGACCACTGCGGTGAGCAGCGCAGACCACTCATATCAATGACCTACGACGGAGTTTCTTGAGAGGCTTCCGGCCGTGCGGTTCCGTGGCCAAGGTAATGGTTCAACCGAGCTTCCCAGTCCCGCATGAACTTGCCGTAGCAGTCCTCGGTGAATGCGGCGACGAACTCATCGCCTTCCGGGCCTAGACTCGTGTGACAGTAGGTCACCTCGGCCTCTGACCCACTCGCGACAGCGCGGAGCTGGATGCTCAGGCGACAGGCAGTCACACCCGGCGTGATCTTGATCATCTCCACCAACCCATTGCCTGGTTCGTGGCGCGTCACATACCAGACCGCGTTCGACGGGAGCGATGCAGTGACAAAGGCACAGTCACGCTCCGCTACTCCGGACTCCGATACGACGAGAAGTGGATCCCAACCCTGGATCCAGTCCGTCTCGCGCACAGGGCAAAGCAATGGAAAGACCGCTTCGGGAGCACCGATCAGATGCTGTAGGTAGGTGCGACGGACGCGCTTTGCCGGAATGATCTTCATCTGACACCTAACTGGTGGCGTGGAGGCCTGACGTCGAAGATCAGGGGTGGCCGAGCGAAGCGAGGGAACACGCTTGCTGGCCCTCCCCTGGATCGTTGTGTTCGGCGTCCTGATGGTGTTCTACAGCTTCTGCATGCAGCTTTAGCCCAAGTGCACCCATGACTTTCAGGATGGTATCGAAACCCGGAGCACGATCACCCGAGAGCGCCTTGTAGAGACTTTCGCGAGAAAGCCCGGCATCACGGGCCACCTGCGACATGCCCTTTGCACGCGCCATATCGCCCAGCGCTCTGGCGATGAATTTGGCATCCCCATCAGCCTCTTCGATACACGCTTCAAGGTAAGCCGCCATCTCTTCCGCGGTGCGGAGATGCTCTGCGACGTCATCACGGGAAGTTGCTGTCTTTGCCATGCCTTACTCCTTCAGATTACGCGCCAAATCGAAACGCGGCTTTTATATCCACCGATCGAGACCACGTATCGCCACCAGCCAATCGAATGACGACTTCTCGGCCGCGCTTGGTGAATTACGCTCGATGGCCGGGGCCAACATCGATACGCAACTCGGATACGCCTTCACCGACAGGCTTCACATCGTCGGAATTTCCGGCTGCAAGCCGCTCGATTCGGACCAAGATGCGAGCACGCCGCTGGATTTCGCGAAGGCCATCTTTGGAAGCACCCTAGACATCGGTCTTGCCGATTTGGAGCACAAGACAAATGTAGCCATTAGACTACATATTGTCAATGCGAGAACCAAGACGCCTTCGGGGAAAGGGATTTCGAGCGCGACGATGGCTCTACTGGCGTGCCGGGTTGCAGCAATCGGGTTCGGACCGATTGCCATGGCGGCTTGCAAAGCGTCTCTGTCGGCAGCAGCAGCTTACCTGCGGTTCGCATCGGGTGACCGTCCGGCTCCCTGCGGACGAAGTGCCCTGATCCAGGACTTCTGGCCGAGTGCCCGCTGGTTCCCTTCGAGATGCTCGCGAATCGTCTGACGGGCCTCCGCGAAGCTCAGCAGCCGCTCGTGCTGGATCGCCTCACAGCGGACCAGGTGGTAGCCGAGTTCGCTCTCGATCACCTCCGAGAGCATCCCCTCGGCAAGCGAAAAGGCGACCGCATCGAGTTGCGGGTAGAGCCGGCCACGCGGGACGCGACCGAGCAGGCCACCATGGATTGCCGTCGGACATTCGGAATGCTTGAGGGCCTGCTCCGCAAAGCGCTGCGGCTCCCTGAGCAGGCGGGCGTGGATGGCGTCGATGCGGGCCCGTGCGGCTTCACGCTCGTTGCCCGTCAGACCGTCGTTGATGGTCACCAGCAGATGTCGCAGCACACGCGTCTCGCCATGGCGAAAGCGTTGCCGGTTCATGTACCAGAAAATCTCGACGTCGGTATCGCTGATCGCCGCCAAACCTGCCGCGACCTTTTCCAGCACCGCCTCGACCAACAGGTCACGTGACACCGCCTGGCGCAACGAAGACGCATCCAGGCCGACGCGCCGGAGTTCCGCGTGATACTCTTCCTCGTCGCCGTAACGGCCGCGTATTTCCATCAGGCTGGCGTCGATCGAGGCCGCATCGAGCTTCACGCTGGCCGCTTCCGGGGTCTCCAGGATCAGCGTCTCGATCTCCTGCTGCCGGTCGGCGACTCTGGTCAGCCGCTGCAGCTCTGCCGGTGCGAGAGACTCCAGCGGCTTGCCGAACAATCGCGCGGCGAGCTTGATCGACCGGTAGATGCTGCCCGGTTCAGGCATCGTCCGACCGCGGCCATTCACCGAGAGCGGCCTCGGGTACCCACAGGGGGACGCCCGCGAGGCAATCGAAGTGCGTCCGATAGACGACGCCCCCGGTCTCCGGTCTTTCGAGATTCAGGATTTCCCCACGACTGCCGGGCGGCACCCGGATCTCCCCACCCACGGCCAGCGGGCGCAGCGCTCGCACCCTCTGACGAACCTCGAAGCGGCTTTCGATCCATGGCTGGTCGACGCCGACCAGCTCCTCTTCACGACAGCCGACCAGGCGTCCCTCGTCGAGGAAGTGGACAGAGTAGATGATCTGGTCCTGGAGGAAGAAGCCGACATCACGCACATGCCCGATACGCCCGCGTCGCACCAGCAGGTCGCCGGTCGGCACGCCCGGAAAGGTGCCGTCATTGCGCACGTTGCGCGTCACCCGTACCGCGTCACCGTAGTCCCAGCGCGGCAACACGGGTTCAATCCGTCAGCGAGGAAAGTGGCACGAAGGACGATCCCTCGACCTTCTGAAAGACGGCAAAGACCTTCTCGGCCTGCGCGCTGGAGCCGACGAAGTCGCCGTACGCGCGTGCCAACCAGTGACGATAGGCGGAGTAGTCAGGTGCCTTGTCGGCTTCCTGCTTGGCCAGATAATCGTGAAAACGTTGCAGGATGTGCAGGCGATTGACTTGCACCACCGGCACGGCAAAGTCGATGCCGAAGTAGTCGAGAAATTCTTCCGCCGAACTCAGCTCGGCGAGGTCGTCCGCAAAGGTGTCGTTGGCGCAAGCCATGGCTTTGTCCTCATTCAGTCCAAGGGTTCGGTGAGCGGTGTGACGTGGCGATCGATGACCGCGAGCAACGGCCGAGCGCCGAGGAAATCGCGCTGGTCGACTCCGGCAATCGTTCGCAGGCGAGTGCAGGCCTCGCCGACTTGCCCGAGGCGCAACAGGATCACCGCCGATCCCTTGAGCGCCAGCAGATGGAATCGCAGCATACCCATCGAGCGCATTGCCGCCTCGCCAAGCGTGCGTGGGCCCAGGTTGCGCCAACCTCCCGGCAGTTGCAGGCGGCGCGCACTGACTTCGAGCGCCCGCTCGGCGACGAGCAGAGCGTCGTCGAGGCGATGCTGATAGAAATAATAACGGTACAGCGCGACCAGGACCGATAGCTGCTCGGGCGCCAGAAAGTAGGCAAAAAGCAACCGTTGCTCGGCTGCCGGCTGGCCGTAGGCACGCGCCGCCGCGTCGATCTGTGCCGCGACGCGCGGCGGGCAGTGCTCGTCGAAGTAGAGCACGTCGTCGCCGGGCTCCAGCAGTTCGAGTCGGTCAGCCATCGCATCTGTCCTTTGCATCGGCACATGCGCCGAGCAGGTCCAACAGGTCGGCCGACGACGGCGTTTGCTTCTTCTCGGCAACGAAGTTTCGCAGCCGTTGCAGGAAGGCGCGGGCAGAGGCATCCGACAGCTCATGACCGAGACCCGCCATCACCTGTTGTACGGCCCGCGCCCCGGAATGCTTGCCGAGAACCACGCGATGACTCCGGCCAACCAGGCGCGGATCGAAGCCCTGATAGTTGGCAGGATCCTTGAGCAGACCATCTACATGAATCCCTGCCTCGTGGGTGAATGCGCCTTCGCCGACAACGCTCTTCTGCCAGCACAGTGGACGCCCGGAAGCGACGGCCACTCGCTGCGAGATCGCGTGCAAACCAGCAAGCTCGATCCCTGTCCGGATGCCCTGGCACAGATGCAAACCCAGTACGACTTCTTCCAGTGGCGCGTTGCCGCAGCGTTCGCCAAGCCCATTGACGGTCGTGTTGAGATGCGTCGCGCCGGCGCGGGCGGCGGCCAGCGTGTTGGCCGTGGCCATTCCGAGGTCGTCGTGGGCGTGCATCTCGATTTCGAGATCGCACCGCGAACGCAGGTGGCGAATGCGTTCGAAGGTGGCGAATGGATCGAGCACGCCCAGCGTATCGGCAAAGCGGATGCGCCGCGCACCGGCGGTCTGCGCGGCCTCGGCAATCGCCGCCAGCAGGTCCGGGTCGCCGCGCGAGGCGTCCTCGGCGCCGATGCCGACGCCGAAACCGAAGTCACGCGCCAGTTGTACGTGTTCGCCGATCTCCGTCAGCAGCCACTTGCGATGGCGTCGCAGTTTCGTCTGCAGGTGCTGATCGGACGCAGGCACGGAAATGTCGATCATCTGCGCACCGAGATTCGCCGCCAGCGCAATGTCGGCGCGGTTCATTCGCGTCCACACCATCAGGCGCGCCTTCAGTCGCAGCGCGGCAACCGCCCGGATGCTCTCGCGTTCGGCCTCACCCATCGCAGGAATGCCGATTTCCAGCTCGGGAACGCCGACAGCGTCAAGGCGACGCGCAATGTCGGTCTTTTCGTCGGGACTGAAGGCGACACCTGCCGACTGCTCGCCGTCGCGCAGCGTGGTGTCGTTGATGACGATGTCGCGAGGAAGGTTGCGGTTCATGGCATTCAACAGCCTGCAATTCCAGTGCCAGCAATCAAGCCGTTGCAAATCAGTGCCTTGCAGCGGTTTTCCGGAGAATTGTCGGGTTTGCGACGCGATTGTGAGCTTGCGCCGGGGAGGTGTCCGCATTGGACCGGTGCCTTCATCGCGCTTGCCGATGCCGGAATCTCGCCGGCCCGACAGGCTCGGCGATTCACGGAACCTCGCGCGAAACGTTTCCGCTGCCCGCCAGCAGGCTCTGCTCTGGCTCTGCACCAACTCGGAGCACGGCGGCACCTGCGTGACGGCTGGCGCGCGCTCAACCGACCAGTGCCACCGCTTTGATCTGAGCCCATACCTGCTGGCCCGGTGCGAGTTCGAGGCGCGACGCCGAGTGCCGGGTCAGGCGTGCCAGCAGGGGCGTGTCGCCGACGCGCAACTGCACCAGCGCGAGCGCTGGATGGTCTTCAGCAACATGGCTGATCACCGTCGCTGACAGCAGGTTCATGATGCTGAAGTCGTCATGACGGCTGCGCGCAATGCTCACATCGCGCGCCAGGATGCGCAGGCGTACGCGTCGCCCGACGGCGGCTCCGCCGTCGCGTACCCAGACTTCGCCACCTGCGAAGACGATTCGGGCGAGATGCCACTCGGCATCCCGTTCGATCACCGTTCCGGAGAAGACGACACCGGCATCATCGCCGAGGCGCAGCGGCGGGTCGACGCACGCCAGAACCTCGGCCAGCGGACCATGCGTGACAGCGCGGCCGTCGTCGACGACCAAGAGATGGTCGGCGAGTCGCGCCACCTCGTCGGGGGAGTGACTGACGTAGAGGACGGGGATCTCCAGTTCGTCGCGCAATTGCTCCAGGTACGGCAGAATTTCCTGTTTGCGCGCATGGTCGAGCGCAGCCAGCGGTTCGTCCATCAGCAGCAGGCGCGGGCTGGTGGCGACCGCGCGTGCAATGGCCACGCGCTGACGCTCGCCACCCGACAGGCGATCACACCGCCTTTCCAGCAGGTGACCGATGCCGAGCAGCTCGACGGCCCGCGCGAGCGACACGCGGCGCTGATCCGCAGCGATGCGGCGGCGCCCGAATTCGAGATTGGCGGCGACGTCGAGATGCGGGAAAAGCCCCGCCTCCTGGAAGACATAGCCGAGCGGGCGGCGATGCACGGGTAGCCGGTGTGCGCCGTCCTGCCAGGTTTCGCCATTGACCGCCAGGAAGCCGGCGGCTGATCTTTCGAGTCCGGCGATGCAGCGCAGCAGCGTCGTCTTGCCCGAACCAGAACGTCCGAACAGGGCAGTGATGCCCTGTCCCGGCAAG
>NZ_JAMTDV010000130.1 GCF_023806565.1 Accumulibacter sp.
GCTGCCGTCGACGCGATCGCCGCCGACCTCTCGGCCATGGGTCTCGGCGAGAAAAAGATGCAGTT
The DNA here is from genome assembly GCF_023806565.1 of Accumulibacter sp. Classification (GTDB taxonomy): domain Bacteria; phylum Pseudomonadota; class Gammaproteobacteria; order Burkholderiales; family Rhodocyclaceae; genus Accumulibacter. Next base: position 66 of record NZ_JAMTDV010000130.1, read on the forward strand.
CCGCCTGCGCGACTGGGGGATCTCGCGGCAGCGTTACTGGGGCTGCCCGATCCCGATCATCCATTGCGCCGCCTGCGGTGGCGTGCCCGTACCCGACCGGGATTTGCCGGTGGTGCTGCCGGAAAACGTCACGATTACCGGTGCCGGATCGCCGCTCGCCCGGATGCCGGAGTTCTACGAATGCCTCTGCCCGCAATGCGGCCAGCCGGCGAAGCGTGAGACCGATACCATGGACACCTTCGTCGAGTCTTCGTGGTATTTCCTGCGCTACTGCTGCCCGGACAACGAGCATGCGATGGTCGACGAACGGGTCGCCTACTGGTGCGAGGGCGGCATCGACCAGTACATCGGGGGTATCGAGCACGCCATCCTGCATCTGCTCTATTCGCGCTTCTGGACCAAGCTGATGCGCGACCTTGGCCTGTTCGGCGAGCACCGGCTCGACGAGCCCTTTGCCAACCTGCTGACGCAGGGGATGGTGGTCGCACCAACCTTTTACCGCGATGATGGCCACGGCAAGAAGCAGTGGATCAATCCGGCCGAGGTCGACGCCGTGCGTGACGAACGCGGTCGCGCCAGCGGTGCGACGCTGCGGGCCGACGGCCTGCCGGTCGTTGTCGGCGGCATCGAGAAGATGTCGAAATCGAAGAACAACGGCGTCGACCCGCAGGCGTTGATCGAGCAGTTCGGCGCCGATACGGCACGCCTGTTCATCATGTTTGCCAGTCCGCCCGACCAGTCGCTCGAATGGTCCGATGCCGGCGTCGAGGGAGCTTTTCGCTTCCTCAAGCGACTCTGGCGCTTGGTCTACGAACACCTCGCGGCGGCTCGCGTGACGCCTGCACCGACCGCCGAGCTGTCGACTGAACTGCGCGCATTGCGCAGGCAATTGCATCAGACGATCGCCAAGGTGGCTGACGATTACGGACGGCGCAAGCAGTTCAATACGGCAATCGCAGCGGTGATGGAGTTGCTCAATGCCTACGGCCGGATTGCCGGCGACTCTGCCGCGGCGAACTCGGTAAGGCAGGAGACGCTGGAAGCGGTGACGTTGATGCTCAGTCCGATCGTGCCACACGTCTGCGAAGCGCTCTACGCGGCACTCAGGCCAGGCCACACGGCGAGCGAAGAGGCATTTCCGAAACCCGATCCGACTGCCCTGGCGCAGGACGAAGTCGAGCTGGTGCTGCAGATCAATGGTCGCCTGCGCGGCAGCCTGCGAGTGGCGGCCGGCGCTGACCGGGCAAGCGTCGAGGCGGCCGCACTGGCCTGTGACGCGGCGCGCAGGCATCTGGCCGGGGCGGTGCCGAAGAAAGTGGTGGTGGTTCCGGGTCGTCTGGTCAATATCGTCGTCTGAGGCCGAAAGGCGGAAATCCCATGCGTTTGCTGGTGCGCTTTGGCTTGCTCGCGGCAACCCTCATCTGGCTAGCCGGCTGCGGCTTTCAGTTGCGCGGGGCTTACTCGCTGCCCTACGAGAGTCTCTACCTGGCGATGCCCGACTATTCGGTGATCGCGGTCAACCTGAAACGTGCCATCCGCGCCTCCGGAACGACCCGTGTGGCGTTGACGGCAAACGAAGCGCAGGCAACGCTGGTGCCCGGACTGGAGTCGCGCGACCGGGTGATTCTCTCGGTCTCGGGTACCGGTCGAGTGAGCGAGTTGCGCTTGCGCTATCTGTACAATTACCGGATCACCGACGACAAGGGCCGCGATCTGGTTGCGCCGAGCAGCATCGAACTGGTCCGCGATCTGACCTACGACGATTCCAACGTACTCGCCAAGCAACAGGAGGAAACTTTGCTCTGGCGGGACATGGAGAACGACCTGGTGCAACAGTTGATGCGTCGCTTGGCCGCCAGCAAGCCGGTGTTCCCGGCAGCTTCCCAGTAGAGGTCGCCGCACATGCAGCTCAAGGGCGAGCAGCTTGCGGCCCATCTCGAGCGCGACCTCCGGGCGATCTACCTGGTCCATGGCGATGAACCGCTGCTCGTGCTCGAAGCGGCCGATACGATTCGGGCTGCGGCCCGCCGACGCGGTTTCGACGAGCGCGAAGTGCTCAACGCGGTCGCCGGATTCCGTTGGACCGATCTGCATCACGCCGCAGGCAGCCTTTCGCTGTTCGGCGGTCGCACGCTGATCGACCTGCGTGTTCCGACTGGCAAACCGGGGCGTGAAGGCGGTTTGGCGCTGCAGGATTACTGCGCCCGTCCCTCGCCGGATTCACTGCTGCTGGTCACCATGATCGGCGTCGACTGGCGGGAGGAAAAGGCCGCTTGGATGAACGCCGTCGTCCGTGCCGGGGTGGTCGTCAAGCTGATTGCACCTGGTTTGCACGAGTTGCCTGCTTGGCTTGCCGGTCGCCTCGGTCGCCAGCAGCAGAGTGCTGCCGCTGACGGATTGCGTTTCATCGCTGACCGCGTCGAGGGCAACCTGCTTGCAGCACACCAGGAGATTCTCAAGTTGGGAGTGCTCTACCCACCCGGGGTGCTCAGCCTCGAGCAGATTCGCGACGCCGTCCTCAACGTCGCGCGTTACGACCTCGATGGCCTGCGCGAAGCGATGCTGGCCGGTGACGTGGCGCGCCTGGTGCGTATGATCGACGGCCTGCAACAGGAGGGCGAGGCGCCGCCGCTGGTGCTCTGGGCAATGACCGAGGAAGTACGTGCGCTGGCACAGATCAGCGCGGGTCTCGCAAGACGCCAGTCATTCGACGCGTTGCTCCGCGACGGACGCATTTGGGGCATGCGGCAAGGGTTGATCCGGCGCGCCCTGCAGCGCGTCGACGAGGAACGCGCGCAGGGCGCACTGGCGCAGGCAGCGCGCATCGACCGGATGATCAAGGGAATCGCTGCTGGCGACGTATGGGACGAGTTTCGCCGGCTTGCCCTGTGTATCGCCGTTGCCTGAAAAATCGAGAGACTTTTCAGGAGTTGCCGCCGTTGGGCGGCGAGGGGTCGGGAGCCAGATGTTCCCAGACACAATTGCCGCTTTCGTGGCGCACGTCGTTGAGGCCCGGGCTGCACTTCGTCTGCACGAGACACTCGCCCTCGCAATCCGGATCGACGACTACCAGGCGAAGCTCGGTGTCCACCATGCGCTGACCATCCCAGTAGCTGCAGGTTGCGCAGACCTTCACTTCGGCAGGCAGGATGAGTTTCTTTTTCATTGGCGCAGCGGGCAACAGAAGATAGTGCTCAGAGTGTAACCGCTGGCAGAGGTTCCGTTGACGTCGGCACGCAGTCAATGCCTATAATCGGGCTGCTCATACGGACAGAGATGCATCATGCACATCGAGCAATACATGCAGACCGTCGGCAGCGCGGCGCGCGAGGCCGCGCAGCTCATTGCGCGCGCCGACAGCAATGCGAAGAACGACGCACTACGTGCGATCGCGGCGGCGATCCGGCGCGAGAGCGCAACACTGGTCGCCGCGAATCAGGAAGACCTCGCCGCCGCGCGCGCTGCCGGCCTCGAAACGGCGATGCTCGACCGCCTGACTCTCTCCGCGAAGGGCGTCGCCGCGATGGCGGCAGGCATCGAGCAGGTGGCCGCCTTGCCCGACCCGGTCGGGGAGATTACGGACCTGAAGTTTCGGCCGAGTGGTATCCAGGTCGGCCGCATGCGTGTTCCGCTCGGTGTCATCGGGATCATCTACGAGGCACGCCCGAACGTCACCGCGGATGCCGCCGCCCTCTGCCTGAAGTCGGGCAATGCGTCGATCCTGCGTGGCGGGTCCGAAGCGATCCGCTGCAATCGGGCGATTGCCGCACTGGTCCACGAGGGGCTGGCCAGCTTCGGTTTGCCAGCGACCGCGGTGCAGGTCATCGAAACCACTGATCGCGCCGCCGTTGGCCATCTGATCCGGATGCGGGAATTCGTCGATGTAATCGTTCCGCGCGGTGGCAAGGGCCTGATCTCGCGCCTGCTGGCCGAGGCACGGGTGCCGATGATTCAGCATCTGGACGGCAATTGCCACGTTTATGTCGACGACGACGCCGATGCAGAGAAAGCCCTGCGAATCGTCGAGAATGCCAAGACGCAGCGCTACGGTACCTGCAATACGGCCGAGTCGTTGTTGCTGGCGCGTTCGCAGCTTGCCCGGCTGATGCTGCCGATCGCCGCGATGCTGACGCAGAAGGGCGTCGAGATCCGCGGCTGTCCGGAAACCGTGGACCGCGTCAAGGAGGCGAGGGCGGCGAGCGACGAGGATTACGCCAGCGAGTTCCTGGCGCCGATCATCTCGCTCAAGGTGGTCAGCGGTCTCGGCGAGGCGATAGCGCACATCAATCGCTATGGATCGCATCACACCGACGCGATCGTCACCGAGAATTACACGTCGGCGATGCGCTTTCTGCGCGAAGTCGATTCGGCGTCGGTGATGGTCAACGCTTCGACCCGCTTCGCCGACGGTTTCGAGTATGGTCTGGGTGCCGAAATCGGCATTTCGACCGACAAGATTCATGCGCGTGGTCCGGTCGGTCTGGAAGGGTTGACGAGCCAGAAGTGGGTCGTCCTTGGCCACGGCGAAGTGCGTGCGTAACCCGGCGTCGCCGCGGGCCTGCCTGCCCGACGGAAATCCGTGGCGGCAGGCGGAGGCCGCCACAGGGCGCAAGAATTTCGCCGGAATGATTTGCTACGAGAAGGAGATCGCATGAAACATGTTTTGCTGGCGACGATCGCCGCCCTGGCATTCAACCTCGCAGCAGCGGTCGAGGTTGCCGGTGTCAAGTTCGACGACAAGACTCGCGTCGGTACTGGCGAGTTGGTGGTCAATGGCGCCGGCGTGCGCAAGAAGGCCATCTTCAAGGTGTATGCTATGGCCCTGTATCTGCCGGCAAAGACCGGTGATGCAGCCGCGGCACTCACCGCGCGGGGCGCCAAGCGGATTTCGATCGTCCTGTTGCGCGACCTTTCGGCAAAGCAGTTCGTCGACGCGCTGCAGGAAGGTATGGCGAGCAACCACTCGGACGCCGAGATGGGAGCGCTGAAGGATCGTCTGCAACAGTTTTCCGACGCCATGCTGGCGACTGGCGAAGCGAAAAGTGGCAGCAGCGTGCTGATCGACTGGCTGCCGGAGAGCGGAACACGACTGACCGTCAACGGGCAGGCAAAAGGCAAGGACATTGCCGGCGAGGACTTCTACCGGGCACTGCTGGCGATCTGGCTGGGGAACAAGCCGGTGCAGGATGACCTCAAGCAGGAGTTGCTCGGCAAGTCGCCGTGACAGTCGCCGGTGCCGGGGCGATGGGCACGAATGCGTCCGACTGCCAGGTGGTGATCAGTGCGCCCTCCTTCAGTCTCGGCGTGGCTTGTGACGAACAGGAAATCCACCGCATCGTCTTCCTTGCCCCGACCGCCGAGCAGGCTCCGCGCAACGCGCTGGCCGCAGCGGCGGCAGAGCAACTGGCGGCTTACCTGGCGAATGCCGAGTACGTTTTCACCTTGCCCTTGCGTCCTGCCGGCAGCATCTTCCAGCGCCGCGTCTGGCAACAGATTGCAGCAATCCCGGTGCATCGGACGCGCAGCTACGGCGAGCTGGCGCGGCTGGTGCACAGTGCGCCGCGTGCGGTTGGACAGGCGTGCGCCGCGAATCCGTATCCGGTCGTCGTTCCCTGCCATCGCGTACTGGCAGCAGAGAGCCGCCTCGGTGGCTTTGCCGGTCGCCGGGAGGGCTTTCTGCTCGACGTTAAGCGCTGGCTGCTGGCGCATGAAGGCTGCTGAGGTCGACCCGGCCGATCTCGCCGCGATCGATTTCTTCTGTGACAGCCTATGGCTGGAAGACGGCTTGGCCAAGGCTTCGCTGGCCAGTTATCGCAGCGATCTCATGCACCTGGCGGCCTGGCTGGCCGAACACGAGCACGGCGGCCTGCGCGGCGTGGAGGAAGCGACTCTCCTGCGTTTCGTGGCGACGATTTCGCAGTCGCTGCGCGCGTCCTCGCAGGCACGCTACCTGTCGTCCCTGCGCCGATTCTACCGCCATCAGCTTGCTCGCGGCCTGCGCGAAGGCGATCCGACACTGAAGATCGCCATGCCGGTGAAACCGTCTCGTCTGCCAAAGGTGCTCTCGGAAGCGCAGGTCGAGCTCCTGCTCATTGCCCCGCGGGTCGAGACGCCACTTGGGCAGCGTGACCGGGCGATGCTGGAAACACTGTACGCGACCGGTTTGCGGGTGAGCGAGCTGGTCGCTCTGCGCTTGCACGAAATCCAGCTCGACATGGGCATCGTGCGCGTCTTCGGCAAGGGTGGCAAGGAACGCCTGGTGCCGCTCGGCGAGGAAGCGTGCGATTGGCTGCGAAGTTATCTCGGTGACGGCCGGCAGACGCTGCTCGCCGGGCGCCAGAGCGACGCGCTGTTCGTCACCGCACGCGGCTCGGCGATGACGCGCCAGGCTTTCTGGCAACTGATCAAGCGCTACGCGTTGCAGGCCGGGCTGGATCCTGCGCGCCTGTCGCCGCACGTGATGCGCCATGCTTTTGCCACGCACCTGCTCAATCACGGTGCCGATCTGCGCGTCGTGCAGATGATGCTGGGACATGCGGATATTTCGACGACCCAGATCTATACGCACGTCGCGCGCGAACGGCTCAAGGCCCTGCACGCCCGGCACCATCCGCGCGGCTGAGCGACGAGCTTGGCCCGGTGGTCAACGATTGCAATAGTGCAGGACCCCCGCACCGGCTCGCTGTTCTTTCCGCGGGCCGCGCTGCGCAGCGTCGGCCTCGATCTCGAGCAGCGTGACGCTGCCGAAAGCGAGCGGCAGCAGGCTCCACTCGTCGATTGGCAACCGTAGCCAATGCCCGAGCAGGGCTCGGATCACGCCGGCGTGGGTGACGAGCGCGACGCGGTCGCCGCCCAGGCTCGAGACACAGTCGAGCGCGCGTGCTTGCAGAACTGCTGCGGACTCTCCGCCCGGAGCGACGAAGTGCAGCGGGTCGGCCGCCCAGGCGTCGAGCAATTGGCGGTCGATGTCCTTCCAGGCGACACCCTCCCAATCGCCGAAGTGGATTTCCAGCAAGCGCCGATCGAACGTGGGCTGTCGATGCAGGGCCTCGGCCAAGCCGCGCGCACGTCGCAAGGGACTCGCCACTACCGGGATGTCGGCCGGCAGCAAGGTGCCCAGGCGCTCGGCAATCGGCAGTGGATCTTCCGCATCGACGTCGAGCTGGCCATAGCAAAGGCCTTCTCGCAGCAATGGCCGCGGATGGCGGATCAGGAAAAGCTGCACAACATGCCCAAGTAAAATGCAGCCTCGGCGAGTTGCTGCGTGGCCCCCAGACAGTCGCCGGTGTAGCCGCCGATCTGCCGCTGAAACATGCGCGCCAGCCACACAGTGGCGAGAGCGGCAAGGAGACAGCCGGCGAGTGCGTCTTGCGGTGGCAGCAGGAGAAGCGGCAGCAGGGCAGTGACACCGGCAAAGCAGAGTTCTCCCCAGCCGATGCGCGTCGCCAGTGGCTTCGCCTTGCCTTCGTCACGGACATAAGCGAGGGCCCGCAACAGGGTCGCCGCCGCGAAGCGGGAGATCGTATGGCCAGCGATCAGGATCCGCGGGATTTCCTGCCGCTCGAATTCGAGTAGGGCGCAGAATTTGGTCAGCAGCAGCATGATAAGCGCAATCGCCCCAAAGCTGCCGATTCGCGAATCCTTCATGATCGCGAGAATCTTCGCCTTTTCCCAGCCACCACCGAAACCGTCGACCATGTCGGTCCAGCCGTCTTCGTGGAACGCACCCGTCCAGTAGAGCGAACTGACCATTGCCGCCAGCACCGCCAGGGTCATCGGCCAGATGAGAGACGTCAGGGTGAAGACCACGGCGGAGATAGCCCCCACGATCAGGCCCACTGCCGGGAAATAGCGGCTCGCCCGGTCGAGCGCTTGACTGCTGTGGCCCACCCAGGCCGGCACTGGCAGGCGAGTGAAAAAGCGCAGCGCAGCAAAAAAATATTCAAGCTCGCGTCTGAACATCTTCCGATCCTGGCAGAGAAGTGAACTCGTATCGCGGAGGGGGCCGTGGTAGTCGCATCGGGCCCGCCAAGTCGACGCTCACGCGCCGGGGTTGGGGGTCTTCCGCCAGAGATTCCGGGGAGCGAATCTGGAGGCCGCCCTGAAGCACCGGCCGTGGGGAATCGCCTGTCGCTGCTGCTGGTGCAAGCAGTCTACCTCTCTCTCTGGCGTTATCATTGCTTGCCGCGACGTCTGCCGGCGCCGCTGGCGCGAGTCCCCCTGGCGACGAAGGAAAGAGATGAGCGAAGAATTGCCGGTTGCCGCCGGTGAGTTGTTGCAATGAGTCGGAGATCGCGAGTTTCGCACCGTGCTCGCGGATCCGCCGTGGCAATTTCAGAACCGTACCGCCAAAATGGCGCCGTAGCACAAGCGTCTCAGCCGATACGCAACGATGACGCTTGACGATATTTTGGCGTTGCCGGTGTCCGCAATCGTTGCCGAGCCGGCCCATCTCTATTTGTGGATACCGAACGCGCTCCTGCCCGAGGGCCTGCGGGTTCTTGCAGCCTGGGGCGCCGCCTAAAAGAGCAACCTCTTGTGGCACAAAATCGGCAAGGACGGGGGGCCGGACGGACGTGGCGTCGGTTTCTATTTCCGCAAAACGACCGAATTCATCCTCTTCGGTGTGCGCGGGCGCGGCGCCCGCACGCTGGCTCCAGGCCGTCGCCAGGTCAACATCATCAGGAGCCGCACGCGGGAGCATTCGCGCAAGCCGGACGAGGCCTACGACCTGATCGAGTCGTGTTCGCC
>NZ_JAMTDV010000131.1:0-5185 GCF_023806565.1 Accumulibacter sp.
TGATCATCCGGAACAGGTGTTCCACCCGGCTGCGCACCGAGGCCATCTTGCGGTTGAAGCGCCGGTTCGATGCCGTCAGCTTGTACTTCGATGAGGCCTTCAGCGCCACGCCCCAGAACACGCCCGCCTTGCGGGCGGCACGCTTCAACTTGTCATGGACGTAGCCCTTGTCACCGAACACCGCCCGGTCGTCCTCCCGCAGGGCTTGCGGTACGGGTCACCCATTAGCCGGTCGGTGAATGTCAAGAATATTTCGCAGCTGGCGGATGGTCGACTGCGCATCGAGCAGCCGCTCCGAACCTCGGACGATGACCGGCGCGAAAGACTGCGCGATCGGACCATTCATGCAGGGAGCCAAACCAAGGTTGTCTCGCCAGGACTGAGATGCCGAACCACGATGGCTCGCGTGCAATTGCCTGCTCTGCCTGACGTCGTGAGCGCGACGCTCGGCCATGACCTGCCCGCAGCGGTCCGCTCGTGACCAATCCCTGGCTCGAGATTCCCCTCTCCGACTATGAGTCCCACATGGCGCTGCGGACGATCGGCCAGGCGGAGATGTTGGCTTCCCAGTTTTCGGATGCCTTGCTCCAGTTCATGCCGGAGTCCGTTGCAGTGATCGGCTGTGCCGGCGGGAACGGTTTCGACAGAATCCCCGCCACGGTAAAGCGAGTGGTTGGCGTCGACATCAACCCAAGCTATGTCGCTGCTGCGTCCGCCCGTTATCTTGGGCACATCCCGGGCCTGGAATTGCATGCTGTCGATATTCAGTCCGGCCCATCGCCGTTAGCTCCGGTCGATCTCATCTACGCTGCTCTGGTGTTCGAGTTCGTCTCGCTTCCGGCCGCTCTGGGTAATCTGTCGCGCGTGTGTCGGCCGGGTGGTCGGCTGGTTTCCGTGCTTCAGCAGCCGTCTGCCCATGTGCATGCGGTGTCGCCCTCACCATACCCGAGCCTTCAGGCCCTGGTTCCGCTCATGCGCCTCCTTCCGCCGCCAGAGTTGGCCGCGTGTGCCGCATCCTGCGGGTTCGCGCTCGAATCGGAGGAAACGTTGGTTCTCGCGTCGGGAAAAGAGTTTGTTCGTCAGGTTTTTCGTACCGCACCCGGTCGACCGACTTCTCGGTCGAGAAGGACAGACGGCAGCCTGTAATTGCCGTTCCCGTCCGTCGCTTCGCCGCTGCGGTGGCGCCGAGGGCATCCGACATGGCGCGACGCATCGAGCATCACCACCTGACGCTGCAGCAAGGTCACTCGGTGTCTCGCGAGTCGCCGCCGGTGCTTCGGTAAGAGCACGCTTCCGGTCGTCCGTCGTCGGCCAGGGCGATGTCGATTGATCGCCCGTGAACGTCCACTTCGACGGAAGGATTGCTAGACTCTGCCATTGCCCGCCTTGCTGGAGAAACCTATGTCAGGCCCGGCTCGATCCGGCATCCTCTTCTACGCCAGGAACCTGCTTGCCGTCTCTGCCTTCTACGAGGGGGTTCTGGGTGCCAGGGTGCTGCACGCGGACGAAGAACATCGGGTCCTGCAGTCGCCGGACACCCAGCTCATCATCCACTCCATTCCCGCGCAGTACGCAAGCTTCGTCGTCGTTGAAGTCGCGCCGGTGCCGCGCGTGGAACAGGCGATCAAGCCGTTCTTCACCGTCGACAGCCTCGCTTCGGCGGAGTCTCTGGTCGAGCATTTCGGGGGCAGGGTCTGGGGTCCCGTGTGGGCGGGTCCGGGCATCAGGGTGCGCAATGTCTGTGACCCCGAGGGCAACATCGTGCACCTGCGTGAGCGCGCGGCCTGAACCATGGCGCGAGTCGGCCGCGGGCGGTGAGGCACTTGGCCCGCGCGGCGCGCAATGTCATCATCCGCATCGCGGGCCAAGCGCCCTGGCGGCAGCGAGCGCTTGACGAAAACCCCACGTATCGCGAGACTCCCGGCAACATGAACAACATCAGCGAATTGAGCGAAAGGCACATCGCCCAGCTTCACTCGCTCTATCAGGGGGAATGGTGGACGCGCGGCCGCTCGCTCGAAGACACCAGGCGGTGCGTCCGGGGCTCGCAGATTTGCATCGGCATCACCTCGGAAAGCGATGACCTGATTGGCTTTGTCCGCGTGCTGACCGACTTCACCTTCAAGGCCATCCTGTTCGACGTGATCGTCGCTCCATCCGAGAGAGGCAAAGGCCTTGGCCATGACCTGCTGACACTCGCAAGGAATCACGAGCGTTTGCAATCCGTCAGGCACATCGAGCTTTACTGTTTGCCGGAAATGTCTGCCTTCTACGAAAAGCACGGATTTTCGGTCGATGTTGGCGACGTCAGGCTGATGCGGCTGATCCATGCATGACAGGACAGGCGAGCGGCATAGCCAGGAGATTGCGCATCCTGGCTCGCTGCACCCCTTGTGCCTGGACTGCCGCTTGCTGCCAGGATCTCCGTTGGCATCACGCGTCCAATCCCTCACACTTACTGCAGGAGAATCACCATGCGAAGCAATCCCGTTGTCTGGTTTGAAATCTACGTGCAGGACATGCAGCGAGCCAGGAACTTCTACGAAGCCGTACTCGAGAAGAAACTGGAAAGGATGCCTCCTCCGACGGCAGAGATGAACATGGAAATGTGGGCATTCCCCGCCGACAAGGAGACCGCGCACACCTCGTATGGTGCGTGCGGGATGCTGGTCCAGATGGAAGGCTTCCCCTCGGCGGGCGGTGGGACATTGGTTTACTTTGGCTGCAGGGACTGCGCCGAGGAAGCCTCCCGGGTGGTACCGAACGGCGGCACGATCGTGCGAGAAAAAATGTCCATCGGTGAGCACGGTCACATCGTCCTGGCTCGCGATCCCGAGGGAAACATGATCGGCTTCCACTCCATGTAGGCGGTGTTCCATCCTGCGCACTCCACTGTTGCGCCAACCCCGCGCGAGCAGCCGCGCAGGCCGGCGAATGGCCCGGCCGACCCCGTGTTGTGGCCCGGTCGGGTGAAAGGAGAGAAGATGAAGCGGATCAGGAAGGCCACACTTGCCACTCTGGCTGCCTTTGCGCTCGTCACGACGACGCTCGCGGCGGACGGGCCGGCGGCCGCGCGCAAGGAGCGCGTGAGCTTCGCCAGGGGCGCGATGTCGGCAACGATCCAAGGCACGTTGAAAGGCGATGGTGACGTCGACTACCTCGTGCGGGCGGCGGCGGGTCAGACGCTCCGGATCGAGTTCAGGGCTTCGCATGGCCAGAACAACTTCAACGTGCTGCCTCCCGGCTCGACCAACGTGGCGATGTACTCGAGCCGGGATACCGGCGAGCGGTCCTACGAGGGCTTGCTTCCTGCCGATGGCGACTACACGATCCGCGTCTGGATCGACCGGCCGGCGGCGCGACGGCACGAGTCGTCGAAATACACGCTGACCGTTGCCGTTTCCGGCAAGCCCCTGGCGCCGTTGTCCGCGACGCAGGATGCGAAGGTTGCGGGCACCGCCTACCACGCCACGGCGACGGTGCCCTGCCTGCTGCCGTATCAGCCCGGCGTGAAGTCGTGCGACGCGGGCGTCATCCGGCGCGGAAGAGACGGTACCGCGACCTTCGAAGCGATCGGCAGGGACGGCGTGCAGCGGCGCATCCTGTTCGTGCAGGGGAAGCCCGTCACGGCGGACGCCATGGCAGCGCTGACCTTTTCCCGGCGGGACGACCTGACGACCGTCAGGATCGGCGACGACGAGCGCTACGATATTCCGGACGCTTTCCTCACGGGGGGCTGAAGGATGTCGGCCGGATGCGGGTGGCGGTGCTTCCCGGCGGCGTTTCTTTGAGCGTGCGTCATCTCGTTGCCGTGCTCGGATTGATCGCGACGACGACCGGCGGCTAGGCTCTGGCGACGGCTGACGGTCCCGACCACTACCGCGTGCAGGGCTTGGCGAGCAGGAGTACCCTTGCGCTGCGCGCACAGCCGTTGGCTTCGTCGGCGCAAATCGGGCGTATCCCGGCGGACGCGCACTGCCTGCGCAGCCTCGGCTGCGAGGGCGGCCTGACCTTCCAGGAGTTCACCTCGCTCAGCGACAAGGAAAGGCGCCGGCGGGCGGCCGAGCATCCGCGCTGGTGCAAGGTCGAATACCAGGGGAATGTCGGGTGGGTAGCGGGCAGCTACCTGGCGGAGGATGCGTGCCCACCTTCCCCGATGCCCGGATCGTCCCGCTGAGCTGGCGCCATCGTTGCCAGCAAGCCGGCGCGGCAATCGAATCTCGTCTCGACCGGCACCGAAATCCTCGCCGTGGCTCTCGGCAATCGTGCCGGCTGGCGGCAGATTGTCCTGCCGGCGCGGATCCGGTTGCGGGGTGGCGGCGGTTACGCGGTGGTGGGCTCGCGCCCGAGCGCGAAAGCCGGATCGCTGGCGGCTCCCTGCCGCAACGGCGAATCGCCGTTGGCTGGTCAGGCCGAGCGTGTGGCGAGGAATTCGCCATTGCCTACCGGCACCAGGCAACTGACGAATTCGTCGTCCGCCTGGACCAGAGCCACCAGCGGAGCCAGCTCCAAAGGGTGCGAGGTGGCGTTGTCGACCACCAGCAGTCCACCCTTGCGCAGTACACGCCGGAGTTCCGGCCACCAGCCCGCGTATTGCGGTCGTTCCGAGTCGAGAAAGACGAAGTCGAATGCCCCGTCGCCTCCGGTCGCGAGCACTTCGCCAGCGTCGGCATGCAATTGCGTGATCACCGGCGACAGGTCCGAGCGGGAAAAAGTCGTCGCCGCGAGGTTGATCTTGAAATCCGATAGTTCGACGGTCGTCACCTGTCCGCCGATGGCGCTGACCGCCTCGGCGAGCCAGAGCGTCGAGTAACCGTTCGACGTTCCGATTTCCAGCACCCGGCGCGCGCCGGTGGCGCGAACCAGCAGCGACAGGAACTCACCGGTGTCCCGCGTGATGTTCAGCATGCGCCGCGGCCGGTCGCTGATCGAGGCGTCGTTCTCCGCGCCGAAGTTTTCGAGTTCTGTCAGCAGTCGGGAAAGGGCTTCGGTCATCGGGTTCTCCTCAAGTTTCGCTGATGTCGGCGCAGTTGCCGGTAGCGGCCCGCTCGCGAAGTGCTTGCGCAGCGCCCGGCGCCGGGCCCGGCCAACGGACACCGTCCGCCTCGCGCGCTGCGGCGCTTGCTCGCCGAGCAATGGAAGAGCCGCGATTGTAGCGAAGAACATGCGGACGAAGCGCGCCGAT
>NZ_JAMTDV010000131.1:5285-62597 GCF_023806565.1 Accumulibacter sp.
GAGCAATGGAAGAGCCGCGATTGTAGCGAAGAACATGCGGACGAAGCGCGCCGATGTCGGCCGCGCCCGACTTGCCGGTCGGGGTCGACGGATGGGACGGCAGCGCACGGCAACTGCGCCGGCCGCGCCAGCACCCGCTAGGTGGCCATCGACGGGTATTTGCTGGACAATGCCGGGCAGGCGAAAAAACAACGAACTACGCTGCCGCAGGCGATCCCCATGTCGAATCCGTTCTTCGATCACCCGATCCTCAACTCCCCCTATGAGCGCCCGGCGCGGCATTGGGAGCTGGATGCCTCGGGGCAGCCGACGCAGAAGGTCGTGGAGTCACGCCGGCGGGCCGAGTTCATCACTCCGATCCCGAAGCCGAAGAAGCAAAAGAAGACACCCAGGCAGGAAGCTTTCGTTTTCGACGAGGGCGAGGGCTTATCCAGCAAGACACAGCAGTACGACGCGACCTCGATCATCAACGAGGTGCGGAACCATGTCGATGCCTGGCGTGCGCTGCCGAATCCGAGCCAGTGGCAGGTCACCCCCGAGACTGCGCGGTTGCTGCAGCACTGGCGCCAGCACGGGTTCAGTGCTGTCCGGCCTTTCTTCTGTCAGGTCGAGGCCGTCGAAACGGCGATCTGGCTGACCGAAGTTGCTCCGGGCACCAGGCATGGCAAACGCCTTCTCGACCATCTGACAGCAGCCAACAAGGATGCCAACCCCGAGTTGATGCGATTGGCGCTGAAGCTGGCCACTGGCGCGGGCAAGACGACCGTGATGGCCATGCTGATTGCCTGGCAGACGATCAACGCCGTGCGTCGCCCGACCAGCAGGCATTTCACGCGTGGCTTCCTGATCTGCGCGCCGGGCCTCACGATCAAGGATCGGCTGCGCGTATTGCAACCCAACGATCCCGACAGTTATTACAGGGAACGGGAACTGGTGCCGGGCGACCTGCTCGACGACATGGGCCGCGCCAGGATCGTCATCACCAACTACCACGCCTTCAAGCTGCGCGAACGCATCGAGATTTCCAAGGGTGGGCGGCAACTGCTCCAGGGCCGCACCGGCGACGAGATCGTCACCACCGAAAGCGAAGGCCAGATGCTGCAGCGCGTGCTGCCCGAGCTGATGGGCATGAAGAACATCCTGGCGATCAACGACGAGGCGCATCACTGCTACCGCGAAAAGCCGCCAGAATCCGACGACGAGGAACTGAAGGGCGACGACCGGAAGGAGGCCGAGAAGAACAACGAAGCCGCCCGCCTGTGGATCTCCGGACTGGAAGCAGTCCATCGCAAGCTCGGCCTGTCGCGTGTCATCGATCTCTCCGCCACGCCGTTCTTCCTGCGCGGCTCGGGTTACGCCGAAGGCACGCTGTTCCCCTGGACGATGAGTGACTTCTCGCTGATGGATGCCATCGAATGCGGCATCGTCAAGCTGCCGCGCGTGCCGGTGGCGGAGAACATCCCCGGCGACGAACTGCCGGTATTCCGCAACCTGTGGGAGCACATCCGCAACGACATGCCGAAGAAAGGGCGCGGCGCGAATCAGGAACTCGACCCGCTCAGGCTGCCGACCCGGCTGCAAACCGCGCTGCAGGCGCTCTACGGTCACTACGAAAAGACCTTCCGGCTCTGGCAGGGCGCCGGCATCAAGGCGCCGCCCTGCTTCATCGTCGTCTGCCAGAACACCGCCATCTCGAAGCTCGTTTACGACTTCATTTCCGGCTTCCAGCGCAAGAACGACGACGGCACCTCGACACTCGAAAACGGTCGCCTGCCGCTGTTCCGCAACTTCGACGAAACCACCGGGAACCCGCTGCCGCGACCCAATACCCTCCTGATCGACAGCGAACAACTCGAAGCCGGGGATGCGCTGGACGAGAGGTTTCACGACATGGCCGCCGACGAAATCGCGCGCTTCCGCCGCGAGATCGTCGAGCGCACCGGCGATGCCCGCGCCGGCGACAAGCTCACCGATCAGGAACTGCTGCGCGAAGTCATGAACACCGTCGGCAAGGCCGGACAACTCGGCGGCTCGATCCGCTGCGTGGTCTCGGTGGCCATGCTCACCGAAGGCTGGGACGCCAACACGGTCACGCACGTGCTCGGCATTCGCGCCTTCGGCACGCAACTCCTGTGCGAACAGGTGATCGGCCGCGCGCTGCGCCGCCAGTCCTACGAACTCAACGAGGAAGGCCAGTTCGACGTCGAATACGCCGACGTCTTCGGCATCCCCTTCGACTTCACCGCGAAACCCGTCGTCGTCCAGCCGCAGCCGGCGCGTGAAACGGTGCAGGTCAAGGCGATTCGGCCGGACCGCGACGCCCTCGAAATCCGCTTCCCGCGCGTCGAAGGCTACCGCGTCGAGTTGCCGGAAGAGCGCCTGCAGGCCAGTTTCAACGAGGAATCGACCCTCACCCTGACACCGGACCTCGTCGGGCCGACCGAGACGCGCACCGAGGGCATCATCGGCGAGGGCGTCAATCTGACCGTCGAACATCTGGGCGACGTTCGATCTTCCACCTTGCTGTTCCACCTCACGCAGCGGCTGCTCTATACGAAGTGGCGCGACCCGGGCGAAGAACCGAAGCTGCATCTGTTCGGCCAGCTCAAGCGCATCGCGAAGGAATGGCTCGACCACCATCTGGAGTGCAAGGGCGGCACCTACCCCGCGCTGCTGATGTACCAGGAACTGGCCGACATGGCCTGCAACAAGATCACCGCCGCCATCACCCGGCAGTTCCTTGGCGAGCGCCCGATCAAGGCCCTGCTCGACGCCTATAACCCCAGCGGTTCGACGCGGCATGTGCGCTTCAACACCGCGAAGCCCGACCGCTGGGAGACCAGTTCCCGCCACTGCCACATCAACTGGGTGGTGCTCGACAGCGATTGGGAGGGCGAATTCTGCCGTGTGGCCGAAGCGCATCCCAAGGTGCGTGCCTACGTCAAGAACCACGGCCTCGGTTTCGAGGTGCCCTACCGCTACGGATCGGAAACGCGCCAATACCTGCCCGACTTCATCGTGCTGGTCGACGACGGCCGCGGGCCGGACGACCTGCTGCGGCTGGTCGTCGAAATCAAGGGTTACCGGCGCGAGGACGCCAGGGAAAAGAAATCGACCATGGACAGCTACTGGGTGCCCGGCGTCAATCACCTGGGCAGCTACGGGCGCTGGGCCTTCGCCGAGTTCACCGATGTCTTCCGGATGCAGGACGACTTCGCCAGAAAGGTCGAGGCGGAATTTGCGAAACTGATCGACAGCGTGGCCGGCGAATGATGCGCCATCGTGCAAGAAACTTTACTTGTTCGGCAGGATATGTATATCAAAGCCGAATTTCGTATGCGCATTGCGCGGGACATACCGCGCTCAAGGGCGGTGGCGGCCGTGTGGTCTATACGCCGCCGCAAGACCCCGGCGCCATCCTTGCTCTGATGACCGATCTCGAACGCTTCATCAACGACGACGCGCTTTTCGATGCCGATCCGCTGGTCAAGATGGCACTCATTCATCACCAGTTCGAAAGCATCCACCCCTTTTACGATGGCAATGGCCGCACCGGCCGCATCGTCAATGTGCTCTATCTTGTCAGGCAAGGCCTGCTCGACATCCCGGTGCTCTACCTCTCCCGCCATATCGTGCGCACCAAAGCGGACTACTACCGCCTCCTGCAGGAGGTTCGCGAGCGCGATGCCTGGGAAGAATGGGTGATCTACCTGCTCGCGGCCGTGGAACACACCGCCGCCGAGGGCATCGCCACCATCCAGGCCATCAAGACGCTGTTCATGGACTACAAGCACCGCATCCGCGCCGAGCATCGCTTCTACAGCCAGGATCTGATCAACAACCTGTTTTCCTACCCCTACACCAAGATCGAATTTGTCCAGAGCGATCTCAAGGTATCGCGCCTGACGGCCACCAAATACCTCGACGCACTGACGGCCACCGGCCTCCTGCACAAACGCAAGGTCGGACGCAGCAACTACTACATCAATCTGCCGCTCTACGGCATCCTCACCGGCGAAGCCTTGCCGGCCGAGGGAGGATGACACCATGGCCAAGCAACCCACCACGAACAAGAACGTCGACGCGATCACCCACGACGACGCCAGGCGCAGGAACATTCCTACCGCCGAATACCAGTCGGTGCTCGACGAGGCGCAGAAGAACCCCAGGCAGGTGCGCTACCCGAGGAACACCGACCTCGACCCGCAACTCGTCTGGCGCGGCAAGGACGAGCAGGACTGGAGCGACCTCGTCGTCCATGCGCCGCCGCTCTACATTCAGGAGAAGGTACACCCGAAGGCGCTGATCGACGAACTGCTGCGCGAGACGCGGGAGCGCGCGCACGAGCAGGGCCAGATCACGCCGGACCTCTTCGCCGATTTCAACGGCATCCCGGCCGGAGTCGACAAGACCGAGTTCTACCAGCACGACCAGAACTGGACCAACCGCATGATCCTCGGCGACAGCCTGCAGGTCATGGCCAGCCTCGCCGAGCGCGAAGGACTGCGCGGCAAGGTGCAGTGCATCTACTTCGATCCGCCCTACGGCATCAGATTCAACAGCAACTTCCAGTGGTCCACCACCAGCCGCGACGTCAAGGATGGCAATGCCGGGCACATCACGCGCGAACCGGAGCAGGTCAAGGCCTTCCGCGATACCTGGCGCGACGGGATTCACTCCTACCTCACCTATCTGCGCGACCGCCTGACTGTGGCGCGCGATCTCCTGACCGATTCGGGGTCGATCTTCGTGCAGATCGGCGATGAGAACGTGCATCGGGTTCGGGCGGTGATGGATGAGGTGTTTGGGGATGAGAACTTCGTAGTCCTTATCACCGTCCAAAAAACCGGCGCACAGCCAAGCGAACTTCTTCCAGGTGTCGCCGACTACATCATTTGGTACGCAAAGAGCATCATCCAAGTCAAATCACGAATGCTCCACCGGGCGAAGGAACAAGGCGTGGGTCACGGCAGTGGTGGTCGGTATACGCTGACCGACGATGAAGGGCATTGGTACCGCCATACGATTCTCACGTCATCTCGCCCACCGGGCAGTTTTCCTGTCACGTTCGAGGGTAAGACATACGTCCCCAAAGGGCGTTACTGGACAACCGGGGAGGCAGGTTTTGCAAAGCTGATTCGAGCTAATCGAATCGAGTCATCTGGCAAGATGATTAACTACAAGCGATTCATCGAGGATTTTCCTGCGTATCCGCTCACGTCCATATGGACGGAAGTTGCCGGTAGCCCCGACAAGTTGTATGTCGTTCAGACAAGTCCGGCAGTTGTTCAGCGCTGCATCTTGATGGCCACCGACCCCGGCGACCTCGTTCTCGATCCCACCTGCGGCTCCGGTACCAGCGCCTACGTCGCCGAACAATGGGGCCGCCGCTGGATCACGATTGATACCTCGCGCGTCGCGCTGGCGCTGGCCCGCGCCCGCATCATGGGCGCGCGCTATCCTTACTATCTGCTCGCCGACTCCCGCGAAGGGCAGTTGAAGGAGGCCGAGGTCAGGCGCACGGCGCCGAGTTCGCAGCCGACCCACGGCAATATCCGCCATGGCTTCGTCTATGAGCGGGTGCCGCACATCACGCTGAAATCCATCGCCAACAACGCCGAGATCGACGTGATCTGGGAGCAATGGCAGGAAAAACTGGAGCCCTTGCGCGGTCAACTGCAAAAAATGCTCAAAAATGACTGGCAGGAATGGGAAATTCCGCGCGAAGCCGGCAAGGACTGGCCGGACGCGGCCAGGCAGGCGCACGCCGACTGGTGGCAGGCGCGCATCGCCCGGCAGAAGGAAATCGACGCCTCGATCGCCGCCCGGGCCGAATTCGAATACCTCTACGACAAGCCCTACGAGAACAGGAAAGCGGTGCGCGTCGCCGGCCCGTTCACCGTTGAGAGCCTCTCCCCGCACCGCATCCTGGGAGTCGATGAAAACGACGAATTGATCGACACCCTGCGCCAGCAGGAGGCGAAATACGCGCCGAAGCAGTCCTTCCCGCAAATGATCCTGGAGAACCTGAAAACCGCGGGCGTGCAGCAGGCGCACAAGGAAGACCGCATTGCCTTCACCTCGCTCGTCGCCTGGCCGGGCGACCTGGTCTGCGCGGAAGGGCGCTATACCCTCACCCCCGGCCCCACTCCCGCAAACGGGAGTGGGGAGCAGGAACCCTCTCCCTCCGGGAGAGGGCAGGGTGAGGGCAGGATGGAGAAGCGCGCCGCCATCTTCATCGGCCCCGAATTCGGCACCGTGCAGCGCGCCGATCTGGTCGAGGCGGCACGCGAAGCCGCCGATGCCGGTTTCGACGTGCTGATCGCCTGCGCCTTCAACTTCGATGCGCACACCACCGAGTTCGCCAGGCTCGGCAGGCTGCCGGTGCTCAAGGCGCGCATGAACGCCGACCTGCACATGGCCGAAGACCTCAAGAACACCGGCAAGGGCAACCTGTTCGTCATCTTCGGCGAGCCGGACATCACGCTCCTGCACGAAGACGACCTGCTGCGCGTCAAGGTGAATGGCGTCGATGTCTTCAAGCCGCAGACCGGCGAGGTGGTGAGCGACGGCGCCGACGGCATCGCCTGCTGGTTCATCGACACCGACTACAATCAGGAGAGCTTCTTCGTCCGCCATGCCTACTTCCTCGGCGCGGGCGACCCCTACAGCGCATTGAAGACGACCTTGAAAGCCGAAATCGACGTGGAAGCCTGGGCTTCGCTCCGCCGTGACACCTCGCGCCCGTTCCCGAAACCGAAATCCGGGAGAATCGCGGTGAAGGTGATCAATCACCTGGGCGATGAGGTGATGAAGGTGTTCCGCGTGCGATGATTCGGAAGCAGACGACCTTGGAAAAATCGAGTACCCTCCAATACCTCGCCGCTGGAGTGGCGGTTTTGTATCGACGACATGATCGACGCTGCCCGTAAGGTCTGCGGAGTCGCATCGCGCTCACGCCCGCCGGAGCGGTCCGCGCGGCGTGCTAAAATCCCTGCCATGGAACTCCAGATCAATGGCGAAAGCCGCCAGTTTCCCTCGTCGCTGACCGTCGCCGAACTGGTGGCGGCGCTCGATCACGCCGGCAAGCGGATCGCCGTCGAACGCAACGGCGAGATCGTCCCGCGTGGTCTGCACGGCGAGACGCTGCTGACCGACGGTGATCGGATCGAAATCGTCGTTGCCGTTGGTGGGGGTTGAGAGTTTGTGAAGAAATCGTCGCGAGCAGGCCGAGATGCTGGGCGCGAGCGAGCAAACGACGCCACATATCATGTAGATAGGCGAGGGCGTAGGCGGGGTTTCGCGCAGCCTGCTGCGCGCCGCCGGAGCCGGCCGGCTGTGCAAAGCCGGCCGTGGGGGAGCGAGTGAGCAACGCCGCAGATCGGTCGCGAAGTAGATTTATTCACAAGCTCTAAGCCTCATTGACCCGCTTGCAAGTGAAAAAAACATGCAATCTTCCCCACACACCCTGACCGTCGCCGGCAGAACCTATCGTTCGCGCCTGCTGGTCGGTACGGGCAAGTACAAGAACTTCGCCGAAACGCGTGCGGCGATCGATGCAGCGGGCGCCGAGATCGTCACCGTCGCGATTCGCCGCACCAACATCGGCCAGAACGCGGGCGAGCCGAATCTGCTCGACGTGCTGCCGCCGTCACAATTCACCATCCTGCCGAACACCGCCGGCTGCTACACGGCGGCGGACGCGGTGCGCACGCTGCGCCTGGCGCGGGAACTGCTCGACGGTCACGCGCTGTGCAAGCTCGAAGTGCTCGGCGATCCGAGCAGCCTCTTTCCGAACATGCCGGAGACGCTGAAGGCCGCGGAGACGCTGGTGCAGGAGGGCTTCGAGGTGATGGTCTACTGTGCCGACGACCCGATCCAGGCGAGGATGCTCGAGCAGATCGGCTGTGTCGCGATCATGCCGCTGGCCTCGCTGATCGGCTCCGGGATGGGCATCCTCAACCCCTGGAATCTGCGCCTGATCATCGACAACGCGAAGGTGCCGGTGCTCGTCGATGCCGGTGTCGGCACTGCCTCGGACGCGGCGATCGCGATGGAACTCGGCTGCGACGGCGTGCTGATGAACACGGCGATCGCGCACGCGCGCGATCCCGTGCTGATGGCCGGCGCAATGAAGAAGGCCGTCGAGGCCGGGCGCGAGGCCTTTCTCGCCGGGCGCATGGCGCGCAAGTATTATTCGGCCGATCCCTCGTCACCGACCTCCGGCCTGATCGGATCGTAGCGATGGACGGTCAGGAGACCGTGTATACCGCCGGGCGGGCGGGCCACATCCGCAGTTTCGTGCTGCGTCAGGGGCGCCTGTCGAACGCCCAGCAGCGCTATCACGCAACGATGATGGCGAGCATCGGTGTTCCCTACGCGAGCTCGCCGCTCGATCTCGATGCGCTGTTCGGACGCCATGCGCCGCGGATTATCGAAATCGGTTTCGGCATGGGCGAGACCTCGGCAGCGATTGCCGCAACGCATCCCGAAATCGACTACCTCGGCATCGAGGTGCATACGCCCGGCGTCGGCAGTCTGTGCAAGCGGGTTGCCGAGCTGGAACTGCAGAATGTGCGCATCGTCCAGCACGACGCGGTGGAAGTGCTGCGCGACATGCTCGCGCCCGCTTCACTCGCCGGCGTGCATGTCTTCTTCCCCGACCCCTGGCCGAAGTTGCGCCACCACAAGCGGCGGCTGCTGCAGGCGCCCTTCGTCGCGCTGCTCGCCAGCCGCCTGCAGCCGGGTGGGTACCTGCACTGCGCCACCGACTGGGAAGACTACGCGCAGCAGATGCTGGCAGTTCTTTCCGCCGAGCCCTTGCTGGAGAACACGGCGAGCGGCTACGCGCCGCGACCCGAGCATCGGCCACAGACGAAGTTCGAGCAGCGGGGGCTGCGGCTGGGACACGGCGTTCGCGATCTGGTGTTTCGCCGGCGGCTCGCATCACTCTAGGCGGAAGATGACCGGCAGGATCATTTCTCGTGAGTGGCCCCAGTTCACTCTGCCCATGGCGTAAGCCGCCTTCACTGCCGCCCGGTCGAGGATCGCATGGCCGCTGCTGACGGCGACGCTCACGTCGGTGATGCTGCCATCGTCGGCGACGAGGAGCAGCAGGCGGACTTCGCCCTCGATGCCACGGGCGACGGCTTCGGGCGGGTAGTAGAGGTGTTGCGAGAGCTTGCGCTGGGCCGCTTCGACCTGCCGTTTTGCCGTGGTCGGCGCGGGCGATGGCACCTTTTGGGCAGGTGGCGTGGCGGACGGCGAGGGTTTGCGCGGTGTCGGATCGGTGCCGAGCGTGTTCTTCAGTAGCGGCTCGTCGTCGGCGTGCGCCGGCTTGTCCGGCAGACGGAGCGAGGCCTGCAGCGGCGGCGAGACCGGCGCTGCGGGGAACCGGATGGCGTCCCAGAACAGCACGACGGCGTGCAGGACGAGCGAGATGGCAACAGCGGGAATCAGGCGAGACGGCATGGGCTCGCCATTGTGCAGCAAAAGCGCGCGGCCGGCACGACAGGACGGCTTGCCGTAGGTGCAGGGAGGACGTGTGAGACATTGGATCGAAGTACTTCGCTGCTGGGCGCTGGCCTGCCTGATCGCCACGTCGGTGCAGGCGGCGCCGCCGGACCCGATCACTTTCGAATATGCGATCGAGCGTGATGACCTGCGCACCGTCCGGCGCTGGCTCGACGAGGGATTGCCGCCGGATTACGAGGCGGCGCACATCGGTACGGGATTGATGGTCGCCGCCTGGCATGGTCGGGTCGAACTGATGGCCCTGTTCGTCGAGCGCGGCGCCGACCTGCGGCGCAGCAACCGGCACGGCGAACAGGCGCTGCAACTGGCCGCCTGGGGCGGCCATCAGGAAGCCGTTGACTGGCTGCTCGCGCACGGGGCGCCGCTCGATCGCGGCGGCAGGCAGTGGAGTGCGCTGCATTACGCGGTTTTCAACGGCCACGAAAAGGTGGTCAGCGATCTGCTGGCGCGCGGTGCCGATGTCAATGCGCGCGCGCCGAATGGCGCGACGCCACTGATGATGGCGGCACGCGAAGGACACGAGGGTCTGGCGCGGACCCTGCTCGAGGCGGGCGCCAACCCCCGGTTGCAGAGTGAGTGGGGCGATAGCGCGCTGACCATGGCGATGCGCTACGATCACCTGCGCCTGGCGAAGATGATCTCTTCGCCGGAGGAATTCGCGATCGCGGTCAAGGCGCCGCCCGAGAGCTTTGGTCCGGCGACGCGCTCGGCAGCGGTCCCGGCGTCGGTCGATGCGATCCTGCGGGAGATCCGTGCGGCCGAGGCCGAAGGGAGGCCGAGCGAAGAACTGCACCAGAAGCTTCGTGCCGCGGTCAATGAGTTGCGGCGCAGCGCGGCGCCAGCGGTGGCGAATCGGCCGATGCCGCGCCCCTACGTTCCGCGCTCGATGGTGATCACCGCGCGGCGGGCACAGCCCGGTGCCGAGCGCGCGCAGTTGCTGGTCGATGGCGCGGGTGGCGGGCCGCCGGGGACGCCGAGCGGATCGGCAGCCGGCTCGTCGCCGGCGGCGAAAACGACGAACCAGGCTGCCGCGACAAAGGCGCGCAGTCTGGCGGCCTCGCAGGCGTCGGATCTGCTGCGCCAGATTCGCGTCGCCGAAGCGCAGGGACAGCCCAGTGATCAGCTTCGCCAGCAGCTGTATCAGGCAGTCGAGGCGATGAAACCGTAGGCTGACGGCGAACTCCGCGCCGGGGTCTAGTCGTGCTCGACGAGGAAGCGCTGCAGCAGCCGGTTGAGAAAGCGGCGCCCGTGATCGCTGGCGGCGATACGTAGCTGATGGCGTTCGAGCAGGCCCTCCTGCTCGGCCTGACGCAGCGTGGTTTCGATGGCGAGCAGCGGCTGCGCGGTGCGCGATTCGAAGAGCTGCGGGTCGAAACCGTCGATCAGGCGCAGCGCGTTGAGCATGAACTCGAACGGCAGGTCGGCGGCGGCGACGGCGAACTCTTCCTGCACCGGCGCTCCGGACGCAGCCCGGGCCAGATACTGCTCCGGTCCTTTCCAGCGCATCTGGCGCAGCACGCGATCGTGCAGCGTCAGCTTGCTGTGTGCGCCGGCGCCGATTCCCAGGTAGTCGCCGAACTGCCAGTAGTTCAGATTGTGCCGGCAGTGCTTCTCCGCTTTCGCGAAGGCCGAGATTTCGTAATGCCGGTAACCGGCGACCGCCAGCCGGGCTTCGATCGCGTCCTGCATGTCGGCGCAACTGTCCGCATCGGGCAGGTTCGGTGGCCTGGCCGCGAAAGCGGTGTTGGGCTCGATGGTCAGTTGATAGCACGACAGGTGCGGGGGCGAGAAGGAGAGCGCCGTGGCGAGGTCGGCGAGCGCTTCGGCCGGCGTCTGCCCGGGCAGACCGTACATCAGATCGACGTTGAAGTTGTCGAAGTGGCTGGCGGCGATTTCGATCGCCCGGCGCGCCTGGCGATCGTCGTGGATGCGCCCGAGCGCCTGCAGGTGCCGTCGCTCGAAGCTCTGGACGCCGAGCGACAGGCGGTTGATGCCGGCGGCACGAAAGGCGGCGAATTTGGCGGCTTCGACCGTTCCCGGGTTGGCCTCGAGCGTGATTTCCGCGCCGGGGAGGAAACGCAGGCGGCTGCGCAGTGCGGCGAGCAGTTGGTCCACTCCCTCCCCCGAGAGCAGGCTCGGCGTGCCGCCGCCGAAAAAGACGCTGTCGATCCGGCGCCCCCAGACCAGCGGCAGAGCGCTTTCCAGGTCGGCGATCAGGGCCGCGAGATAGTCGCTCTCGGGCACGGCAGCGGTTCTCCCGTTGCCGCCTGTTGGCAGCGCGTGCGAATTGAAGTCGCAGTACGGGCACTTCTGCACGCACCACGGAACATGCACGTAGAGCGAAAGCGGCGGCGCACTGCGGAACAGCGGCTGCTTGCCGGTCAGAGCCGGCAGCTGCTCGTGTGCCAACAGCGGAATGAACGTCCGGCCGCTGCCGCCCGGCATCAGCGCCGCGCTTGCAGGCGCTCGACGAGACGGGCCAGCGCCTGCCCGCGATGCGAACGACGGTTCTTGTCGGCGGCGTCGAGTTCCGCGGCGGTCTTGTCGAGATCGCGGAGGTAGAACAGCGGGTCGTAACCGAAACCGTCGTCGCCGCGTTCCTGCCGGAGGATCTCGCCGTGCCATTCTCCCTCGGCGATGATCGGTTGTGGGTCTTCGGCGTGGCGAACGAATACGATCACGGAAACGAAGCGCGCACTTCGCTGGCGCTCTTCGCCGAGTTCGGCGAGCAGTTTGGCGTTGTTGCGGGCGTCGGAACGCGGCTCCCCAGCGTAACGGGCGGACTGCACGCCGGGCGCGCCGCCAAAGGCGTCGACGCACAGGCCCGAGTCGTCGGCGAGTGCGGGCAGGCCGGTCTGCCGTGATGCGTGGCGGGCCTTGGCCAGGGCGTTTTCGACGAAGGTGCAGTGCGGTTCGTCGGCTTCGGCAACTCCGAGCTCGCCCTGGGGAACGAGTTGCCAGTCGAGCGGCGCCAGAATCGCATCGAGTTCCTTGAGTTTCTTGGCGTTGTTCGAAGCGAGAACGAGTTTCATCGGGCAAGCACCTCTTTCTGGTGAGCGATCAGTTCGCCGATCCCGGTCTCCGCAAGGTCCAGCAACTCGTTCATCTGGCGGCGGGTGAACGGGTCGCCTTCGGCCGTACCCTGGATTTCGACGATGCCGCCACAGCCGGTCATGACGACGTTCATGTCGGTGTCGCAATTGGCGTCCTCGGCGTAGTCGAGGTCGACGATCGGTGAACCCTGATAGATCCCGACGGAGACGGCAGCGACGTGGTCCCGCAGCGGGCTCTCGCCGAGCTTGCGCTTGTCGACCAGTTGCTCGCAGGCATCATGGAGCGCCAGCCAGGCACCGGTGATGGCAGCGCAACGGGTGCCGCCATCGGCCTGCAGCACGTCGCAGTCGAGCGTGATCTGGCGTTCGCCGAGCGCCTTGAGGTCGGTCACCGCACGCAACGCGCGGCCGATCAGTCGCTGGATTTCCTGGGTACGACCGCTCTGCTTGCCCTTGGCCGCCTCGCGACCGGTGCGCGTATGGGTCGAGCGCGGCAACATCCCGTACTCGGCGGTGACCCAGCCCCTGCCGTTGCCGCGCAGAAAGGGAGGTACGGATTCTTCGACGCTGGCGGTGCACAGCACGCGCGTGTCTCCCATTTCGATCAGGACCGAGCCTTCGGCGTGACGGGTGAATCGGCGGGTAATCTGCACGCTGCGCAATTGCGAGGCGTGGCGGTGGCTGGGGCGCATGTGGCTTCCTATCGCGAGTACTTCTGGATGGTCGAGCGGATCTCTTCGATGGCCCGTTCGATTTCCTCTTCGGTGAGGTCGGTCTTGCCGCCTGGCTGGCGTCCGAATTCGTCGATTCTCTTGGTCACCGAATCGCGCGGCATCGTTCTCGTCGAGATCAGTCCGCGCCCGCTCCCGTTACCGCTACCGCTGCCACTGTCGGCGCCGTAGGTGTCTCCCCAGCGCACGGCGATCATCGACAGATTGTCGGCGTGCGGGCCGCCGCGTGCTTCCGCCTGCCCCAGCAGCACCGGCACCGCATCTGCCGGATCGGTGGTCTTCAGCGAAACGGCCAGAATGTCGGCCGGCAGCACGCTCCATACCCCGTCGGTGCACAGCACCAGCACGTCACCCGTTTCCAGCGTCGCTTTGCGCGAATACTCGATTTCCGGCTTCTGCTGGCCACCGAGACAGCCGTAGATCTTGTTGCGATCGGGGTGTCCCGGCATCTGCTCTTCGCTGATCACTCCCTGGTCGACGAGCAGGCGCACGCGCGAATGATCCCGGGTCTGCGCCAGCACGCGGCCATTGCGCAGCAGGTACAGACGCGAGTCGCCTGAATGCGCCCAGTAGGCGACACTGTTCTGCACGACGCAGGCGACACAGGTGGTGCGTGGCGAGTCGAGCAGGCGATGCTGGCCGGCAAAGTCGAGGATCGCGCGATGAGCGTTGAGCATTCCCTTCTGCAGAAACATGAAGGGATCTCGCATGCGAGGCTTGAACTCGCGTGGAAACGCGTCGGTCAGCGTCTGCACGGCGATCTGCGCTGCGACTTCGCCATAGTAGTGGCCGCCCATCCCGTCGGCGACGACCATCAGCAGGGCTTCTCGCGAGTAACAGTAGGCCAGCCGGTCCTCGTTGTTGGCGCGCATGCCGGTTCGGCTTTCCTGGTAAATCGTGAACTTCATAAGCCTCTGGATTTCCTGAATTTCCCGACCACCTGCCCGAGCCAGTTATCCTTCTGTTGTGGGCTCGGAGAGGGTGGGGGGAGGGGATCGACGGGTTCGGTGAGCGCCTTCTGCAGTGCGAAGACGCTTTGCGGGCGGTAACGATGGTTGAGGCAGAGGCACCAGTCGATGGTTTCGAGCAACTGGTCCGAGTACTGACCTTCCCAGCGCACCATGGCAGGGATCATCCGATCCTTTTCCAGACGGTTGTTGGCCGGTTGCGGCGTATTGCCGGAGATGCAGGCGTACATGGAAGCGCCGACGCTGTAGATGTCGCTCCACGGGCCGAGCAGGTCGCGCTGGGTGTAATGCTCGGGCGAGGCGAAGCCGGGCGTATACATCGGCTTCAATATTGGCGTGTCACAGGCCAGGGTCTGGCGTGCTGCACCGAAATCGATCAGGACCGGGATGTGGCTGTTGCGCATGTAGATGTTCGACGGCTTGATGTCGAGGTGCAGCAGCCGGTGCGAATGCACCTCACGTAAGCCATTGAGCATCTTGGTGAAGACATTGCGCAGAAAGTTTTCGGTCACCCCGGAGCGGTTCTTCTGGATCAGTTCCTGCAACGTGCGGCCGCTCTCGTATTCCATGACCATATAGACCGTTTCGTTGGCACGGAAGAAATTCAGCACGCGGACGACGTTGGGATGGGAAAGACCGGCGAGCGCGCGGCCTTCCTCGAAAAAACACTTCATGCCGTAGCGGAAGGCGGATAGGTGATCCTCGGAGATCTGAGGCGCCGTCTGCCCCTCGCGGCGCAGGGCCAGGGTGTTGGGCAGGTACTCCTTGATGGCGACGCGATGTCCCTCGGCGCTGGTGGCCACGTAAACGATGGAAAATCCACCCAGCGAAAGCTGGTGCTCGATGCAGTACTCATCGAGCTGGAAACCGGCAGGGAGGGGGTGGTTAGCTTGTGGCGACATCCTTGTCAGGGCTATGATTCGCTTATCTAACCATTTTCCGGTGTTTCAGGGTGAAGTGTAAAGCCACCTGCCGACCCACATGAGTCACATGTCACGAATCCGATGATTGTCAGCATGACCGGCTATGCCGCCAGGACCCGCACCATCGCTGGTGGCAGCCTGCATATCGAACTGAAAGGTGTGAATTCCCGCTACCTCGACTGCCAGTTTCGCGTTTGCGACGAGTTGCGGGTGGTCGAACCGGCGCTGCGCGAATTGATCGCCTCGCGAGTCTCGCGTGGCAAGCTCGAATGTCGCGTCAACTTCGCAACGGCCAGCGGTGACGGGCAGCCACCGAGTCTGAATACGGAGCTGCTCACCAGGCTCGCTTCCTTCGACCGCCAGATCCGGCAGGTTCTGCCCTCTGCTGCTCCCCTAGCGGTCAGCGACGTATTGCGCTGGCCGGGAATTTTCGGTGACCAGACCGTCGACGTCGAAACGGCGGTCCCGGCCTGTCTTGCACTCGCTGGCGAAGCTCTCGACGATTTCGCGGCGAGCCGGGCGCGTGAGGGAGAGAAGCTGGCTGCCGTCATTCGCGAGAGGGTAGACCGCATGCGCGCCCTGGCGCGCGAAATCGAACCGTGCATCCCGGCGGCGCAGGCGATGTTCATCGAGAAACTTCGGCAGCGATTGTTCGACGCGGTGCAATCGGTCGACGACGAACGAATCCGTCAGGAAGTCGCCGTTTTCGCCGCACGCATCGACGTGGCCGAGGAACTGGCGCGCTTGTCGACCCATCTCGACGAGGTCGAGCGAGTGCTCAAGGCTGGCGGTGCGAGCGGCAAACGCCTCGACTTCCTGATGCAGGAACTCAATCGCGAAGCCAATACCCTGGGTTCCAAGTCGATGGTCGCCGATATGTCGCAAGCGGCGATCGAGTTCAAACTGTTGATCGAGCAGATGCGCGAGCAGGTTCAGAATTTGGAATAGACTTGCTGACCGAACCTGGCTCACGGTTGCCGCTGCGGCAATCGCCGTGGACCGGAGCCAGTCGGTGACGAAGCTCGCGATGCGTGCCTGTCGGAAGCTATCCGCCGTGCCGTCAACATCATGCCAGACCGAATCGTGCGCCACCGACTCGAATCGACCCGCAGCCCGCCGCTGCCGGTCAATCCGGCGCGAGATTGCGGTAATGCAGCATCCGCAAGTATTGCGCAACCTCGTCGATGTCCTCGCTGCTCCATCCCAGCCCTGCAAATTCCTGCCAGCGGCGAACCTCCCGGCGCAGACTCCGCGTGTCGGTGACGGCTTTCCGGTCGCGCCAATGCACATTGGCGTCGTGGCAGGCCATGCAATGGGTCGAATACAGCAGTTCGCCGCGCGTCGTCGCGGGTGGCGGCACATCGATTGCCGCCAGAACGGTGCCGCAGACCAGCGCGGTGCCCGCAAACGCGATCGGGAGAATGTTCATTGGTCGCTATTCGACCGGCACCTTCCGGCCTTTGGCCTCCGGAGCCTTGGGCAGGGTGACTTCGAGGACGCCATCGTTGAAAGCGGCTTTCGCAGCTTCCGCATTGACTTCCGAAGGCAGCCACACGCTGCGCGAGAAGACGCTCGAACGGATTTCGCGCCGCCGGTAATCGCCTTTTTCCTGCTCTTCCTCTTTCCTGCTCTGCGCTTCGATGGTGATCGAGTCTGCCGCGAGCGAAACGGAGATGTCCTCCTTTTTCACACCCGGCAGTTCTGCCCGCACCACGATCTCGTTCTCTCTTTCGATGAGATCGACCGCCGGCGCACGCATCTCCGCAAGACCCGCCCAATCGCGTTCAAAAGGCCGCATCCAGTGGCCCAGCGACAGGCCACCCATCATCCGGTCCATGAAGCGCTCCATTTGCTCGAACCGCTCCTCGAAGCTTCGGAAGGGAGCAAGTGCGCCCGGTCGTACGGCAACCGATTTTCCCCCCTTCTCTTCCTTCGCTGTCGCCTTGTCTTCCTTGTCTGCCATGACAATCTCCTTGTTGCAGCTGTCGCCGCAGAGCTTGCGTGCCAGTGATCGCACGCGCCCTGCCGACGAATTTCTGTGCGAATGACGATGAACCCGGAACTGCGCGATGGTTGTCCACTCTCGCCGGTATTGCTGAAGCAGCGCGGCCAACCCGGCACGTTCCCATATCCAGAATAGTGGCGGAACTGCCGAAGTCAAGGCCCTTCTGCCTCGCTTGCCGGAATGCGCCACACGGCCGGCAGATGGGGAGAAGGTGCGGGCTGCCGCAGCCGGGTCCAGTCCCGAAATTTCACTGTCATCGCTTGGCCCGACATGGTAGTCTTGAAATTCCTGTTATGGAGGGAATGAAAATGACTATTGCAACCGGTTTCGGCAGACTGCGGTGTACGGCTTCGGCGGCCTGTATTGCCCTGCTGATGACCTGTAGTACTGCTGGTGCGGCGGAAGTGCCGCTGGTCGATGGTTCGCAGTGGACCACCTCCAGCGACGACGTCAAGAAAGCCTATCTCGTCGGCCTCGCGAACCTGGTGCAGGTCGAGGCGGCGTACTACGCGGACAATCCAGCGGTCGCCGAGCGGGGCTTTTCGCCACGAGTCGCCAAGGGCATGCGGGGGCAGACGCTCGGTAGCGTAATGGAGGCGCTCAATGCATGGTACGCGGCGCATCCGGAGAGCCTGCAGCGGCCGGTGGTCGAGACCATCTGGTTTGAACTGGTCGTGCCGGCGCTGCCGAAGACCAAGTGAGGAGACGAGCGATGGAAAGAACTGGATTGGCGTTGGTAATCGCCGCGGTATTGGCGGTCATGGGATGTACCAACATGACGCCGCGCGAGCAGGGTACAGTGAGCGGGGCGGCGATTGGTGCCGCGGCAGGTGCCGGCATTGCGGCGATTTCGGGGGGTAGCGGCTGGACCGGAGCGGCGGTTGGTGCCGTTGTTGGTGGCACGGTCGGCAATATCAAGGGTAAGCAACAGCAGGGGTACTGAGTTCGTGGTGCCGGGCTCGCCGTAACTTCGGCCGGCCCGCTTCTTTTCCGAGGAGCCGCGGCGGCGGCTCTTCTTATTTGGTGATCGCGTTGTTGCGACCGGAAAACTGGTCGCTCATGCGAAATGCCGCATCGCTGAACTGGCCCTGAGGCTTTTCGCTGCAGTAGCGGTTGACGAACTGCTCAACCGTTCCTGCCGAGATTGCCGACACCTGCTGGCTCTGATTTGCGTAGTTGTGGCCGGAGAGAACGCCGCGTACCCAGGCGACGTAAATCGCACGCTGGTCGGCATCGTCCTTCGACGCCGACCAGGCGCGACATGACATGTCGTCAAACCCGACGATCTTCAGGGGCACGGCGGCGTCAAGCGCTGCCAGCGGCAGCGCGCCAAGCAGCAGAAGAGCGCCGAGCCGAATCAGTTTGCATCGAGACATTCACTTGCTCCTCGCAGACTCAATCTGGCAGGCCGCAATTCTCGTCGGTAAAGCCGGGCGAGTCCATGCCCCCGCGCGGCATCTCCCGGACGTGGCGGGGCTGCCACCCCGTCCGGGAGGGTCGATCAGCATCTGGCGAGGGTAACGCCGCGCAAAAGGTCGCCGATTGCCCGTCGATAGCACCGTGTGACGCGTACAATTGGCGCCTTGCCTTCCTGGAAGAGAAGCATGAGCGGGCATCTCTACATTGTCACGGCGCCATCGGGCGCCGGCAAGACGACGCTGGTGCGCCTGCTGAGCGAGAACGATCCCGGCATCCGCGTGTCCATTTCTCACACTACGCGCGCGCCGCGTGTCGGTGAGCGAAATGGGTTGGAGTACCACTTCGTGGCCGTCGACGATTTCCTCGGTATGACCCGGAACAATGAATTTCTCGAGTGGGCAGAGGTGCATGGCAGCCATTACGGTACCGCACGACGGGGCGTCGAAACTGCGCTGCTGGCGGGAAACGACGTCCTCCTCGAAATCGACTGGCAGGGGGCGCAGCAGGTGCGGAAGCAGTTCCCGGAGGCGATCGGCATCTTCATCCTGCCGCCATCGCTCGTCGACCTCGAACGCCGCCTTTGCGCGCGCGCGACCGACAGCGCCGAAACGATCGCCCGGCGTGTTGCCGCCGCCCGCGAAGAGATACGCCATTTGGCCGAATTCGACTATGTTATTATCAATGATGACCTGCAGCGCGCGCTGCAAGATCTGTCCGCGGTGGTTCGCGCCACCCGACTCTGCTACGCTGCGCAGCGCCAGCGCCATTCCATCCTGTTTGCAACACTGCTCTGATTTCCCCGGGAGGTCCGCATGGCAAGAGTAACCGTAGACGACTGTCTGCACCGCATTCCGAATCGTTTCCAGATGACACTGGCGGCGACTTATCGCGCCCGTCAGATCACCGCTGGCGCATCACCGCTGGTCGACGCCGGCCGCGACAAGCCGACGGTGATCGCGCTGCGTGAAATCGCCGGTGGCCGGGTGGGTCTGGAGGTACTCAACCGCGGTCAGGCCTGAGCTCGATCGCACGATTGCGCAGTGCGTGATCATGGACCCTCCGGTTGACGGGAGTGAATCCTCCACGGCATCGCCGGTGACCGAAGCCGCGCTGGTGCTTGCCGATCCCGAGGAAGATCCGGCGTATCAGGTCTTCATCGACAGCCTGAGCTATCTGCCGCCGGAAGAAGTCGACTGCGTGCGCGAGGCGTATCGCTTCAGCGAGCACGCACATCGCGGACAGAAGCGCCTGTCCGGCGAACCCTACATCACCCATCCGCTGGCCGTCGCCGGGGCCATCGCGGAGTGGCAGATGGACGTCGAGGGCGTGGTGGCCGCGCTCCTGCACGACGTCATGGAGGATACCAGGGTCGGCAAGAGCGAGATCGCCGAGCGCTTTGGCAAACCGGTGGCCGATCTCGTCGATGGCCTGTCGAAGCTCGACAAGATCGAGTTTCAATCGCACGAGGAAGCGCAGGCCGAAAATTTTCGCAAGATGTTGATGGCCATGGCCCGCGATCTGCGCGTGGTGCTGATCAAGCTTGCCGATCGTCATCACAACCTGCAGACGATGGCCGCGGTGCGTGCCGACAAGCGCCGCCGTATCGCGCGCGAGACCCTCGAAATCTACGCGCCGATTGCCGGGCGACTCGGTCTGAACAACATGTTCCGTGAGCTGC
This sequence comes from Accumulibacter sp., assembly GCF_023806565.1. GTDB lineage: Bacteria > Pseudomonadota > Gammaproteobacteria > Burkholderiales > Rhodocyclaceae > Accumulibacter. Next base: position 25,597 of record NZ_JAMTDV010000131.1, read on the forward strand.
AGGACCTGTCCTTCAAGCTCATCTACCCGATGCGGGCGCGCGTTCTGGCGCGTGCTCTCAAGGCAGCTCGCGGCAACCGGCGCGAGCTCCTGTCGCGGATTCTCGACGGCATCAATGGCAGGCTGCAGGAAGCGAATGTCGAGGCGCGCGTCTTTGGTCGCGAAAAGAGCCTCTATTCGATCTATCGCAAGATGCTCGACAAGCGCCTGTCATTCTCGCAGGTGCTCGACGTGTATGGCTTTCGCGTGCTGGTGAAGGACGTCCCTACCGCCTATCTGGCACTCGGCGCACTGCACGGGCTGTACAAGCCGGTACCCGGAAAGTTCAAGGACTACATCGCGATTCCCAAGCCCAACGGCTACCAGTCACTGCATACCACGCTGATCGGTCCGCATGGTACGCCGTTCGAGTTGCAGATTCGTACCGAGGCAATGGAGACGGTGGCGCAGGAAGGCATCGCCTCGCACTGGCTGTACAAGGACAGCGAGACGCTCGGCGCCGATCTGCAGCAGAAGACGACCAAGTGGTTCCACTCGCTGCTCGACCTGCAGAGCGCGAGTGGCAATTCTTCCGAATTTCTGGAGCACGTCAAGGTCGATCTCTTCCCGCACGAGATTTACGTGTTTACCCCGAAGGGCAAGATCATCGCCTTGCCGCGTGGGGCGACGGCGGTCGACCTGGCTTACGCGGTGCACACCGACATCGGCAATCATTGCGTCGCCGCCCAAGTCAATTTCAAGCCGCAGCCGTTGCTGGCGGAATTGACCAACGGCGACCGGGTCGAAATCGTTACCGCTGCCGACGCGCATCCGAACCTGGCCTGGCTCAGTGTAGTCAGGACTGGCCGCGCGCGCAGCAAGATCCGCCATTATCTGAAGAGCGTCCAGCACGACGAATCCACGGCGCTCGGCGAAAAGATGCTCGACCAGGAATTGCGGGCGCTCGGCGTGGCCGCCTCGGATCTGCCGGTGTCGAGTTGGAAGAATGTGCTGCGCGACTCCGGCAACAAGCTGATCAAGGAGGTCTATACCGACATCGGTCTGGGTTTTCGCCTGGCAGGTGTCGTCGCCCGGCGCCTGCTGGCGCGCGAGGAAAGCTCACCGCCGATCGAGAAACAGCCCGCTTCGCTGGTGATTCGCGGTACCGAGGGGATGGCCGTTCAGTTCGCGCCCTGCTGCCAGCCGATTCCGGGCGATCCGATCATTGGTTCGCTGTGGAAGGGCAAGGGTCTGGTCATCCATACCCACGATTGCCCCGCGATCCGCAAGGCGCGCAGTGTCAAGCCGACGAAGTGGATCGACGTCGAGTGGGAACCGGAGCCTGGCAAATTGTTCAGTGTACGCCTGCTGGTCATGGTGCATAACACGCTTGGCGCGCTCGGGCGGATTGCCACCGAGATCTCGCGTTCGGGAACGAACATCGAGCACGTCAATATGGAGGACAAGCATCCGGGCATGTACACCACGCTGCATTTCACCGTGCAGGTCGCCAGTCGCACTTCCCTGGCGCGTCTGATGCGCAGTCTGCGCCGTATTCCGGAGGTTGTCCGCATCACGCGGGATCAGGGGTTGACTGCTTGAAGCTCGTCGTGCTCGGCGCCGGCGTCGTGGGAGTCAGCAGTGCGTGGTATCTGGCCAAGGCCGGCCATCAGGTGACGGTGCTCGAACGCCAGTCGGCTGCCGGGCTGGAAACGAGCTTCGCCAATGGAGGCCAGATTTCCGTTTCGCACGCCGAACCATGGTCGAACCCGCACGCACCCCTGCGTGCTCTGGCGTGGATGCGGCGCGAGGATGCGCCGCTGCTCTTTCGCCCGCGTCGGGACGCCGCCCTGCTCGACTGGAGTCTGCGCTTCCTGCGCGAGTGCACGCCGCGGCGAACGCGCGAGAACATGCGGCAGATCGTCACCCTTGCCCTCTACAGCCGTCGCCAGCTGCAGGCCCTGCGCGCCGAGACCTCGCTCGCCTACGATCATCTCGAACGGGGCATCCTGCACGTATATACCGATCGCCGCGAGTTCGCGACCGCGATCCGGGCGGCCGCCGTCCTGCGCGAGTTTGGTTGCGAGCGACGAGCCGTCAGCGTCGATGAGTGTATCGCGATCGAGCCGGCGCTGGCTGCGGCGCGTTCGCTGCTGGTTGGCGGCGACTTCACGGCTGCCGACGAATCAGGCGACGCGCATCGCTTCACGCAGCAGCTGGCGGCGCTGTGTGTCGAACGCGGCGTCGTTTTCCGCTATGGCGTCGCGGTCGACAGGCTGACCCCCTCCGGTGGACGGGTGAGCGCGGTAACGGCCGGCGGCGAGTCGTACCATGCCGACGCCTACGTCGTCGCGCTCGGCAGTTACACTCCCCTCCTGCTGCGCCCGCTCGGCCTGCGCTTGCCGATCTATCCGGCGAAGGGGTATTCGGCGACGCTGCCGCTTGGCGCCGACAGCATCGCGCCGAGTGTCAGCCTGACCGACGACGGTCACAAGCTGGTCTTTTCGCGCCTCGGCCAGCGCCTGCGCATCGCCGGCACCGCGGAGTTCAACGGCTACGACCGCGAACTCAACAAGGTGCGCTGCGCCGCGCTGATGAATCGGGCAAACCAGCTTTTCCCGGCTTTGCGGCCGGCTGGCGAACCTCAGTTCTGGTGCGGCCTGCGCCCGGCGACGCCGTCCAACGTGCCCTTGATCGGGCGTTCGGCAATTCCCAATCTGTATCTCAACAGCGGTCACGGCACGCTCGGTTGGACGATGGCCTGCGGATCGGGCGCTGCCCTGGCCGACATCGTCAGCGGCCGTACGCCCGAGCCGTCGTTTCGATTTCTCTGAGTCTGCCGCGGGCGAACGATGTGCATGCGAGACGCCCGCCGCTTCTCCCCCGGCGCTGCACGCTGTCCGGTGGCGTGCGGTCGACGCTGATCCGTCGTCATGCTGACCGATACCCATTGCCACCTCGCCGCGGCCGAATTTGCGGCGGATCGCGGCGAACTGGTGGCGGCGGCGCGAGCAGCCGGGGTATCGCGTATCGTCGTTCCGGCCGTCGAGCGGGCGAACTTCGCCGAAGTGCGTGACTGTTGCACGCGCTACGCCGGATGCGCGCCGGCGTACGGGATCCACCCGCTCTGCGTGGCGCAGGCGGACGAAACGCAGCTCGCCGATCTGCGTGACTGGATCGCACAATCTGCGGCCGGGCCGCAACGGGTGGTGGCAGTGGGGGAGATCGGCCTCGACTTTTTCATTGCCGAGCCGGATGTCGAACGGCAGGAGCACTTTTTCGTCGAACAACTGAAAATTGCGCGCGATGCACAGTTGCCGGTGCTGCTGCACGTCCGCCGCGCGGTCGATCGGGTGCTCAGGAATCTGCGCCGGATCCGGGTACCGGGTGGCATCGCGCACGCCTTCAACGGCAGTCGCCAGCAGGCCGACGAGTTCATCGGGCTGGGTTTCAAGCTCGGCTTCGGCGGTTCGCTGACCTTTCGCGGATCACGGCGGATCCGCGAGCTGGCGGCTGCCCTGCCGCTGGCTTCGATCGTGCTCGAAACGGACGCTCCGGACATGCCGCCGGCCTGGCTGGGCGGCAGCCGGAACACACCCGCGCAGTTGTCGGGGATCGCCAGAATGCTCGCCGAGTTGCGCGGAATCGATGTGGCCGATCTGGCGATGGCGACGTCGGTCAATGCCGGGGTGGTGCTCCCTCGGTTGCGTTCGCTCGATTGATCGGTTAGGGTACGGCCTGACGGCCCCGGGCCAGCCACTCTGTGCAGCGTGGTCGGGCGACGGGCCAGCACAAGAATAATCCGTGGCCAGGCTCACCAATATTCGAAAGGCATCGTGCCGAAGGTCGGCGCCCTCCCCATGAAAAATCGCTTCGAACCCCCCGTTGCCGCCTGCGTCGCGGTCAAGAAGGCGCTGCCGAGCGTTCCCCACTATCTGCAGGCGCATTACTGGTGGGCCTATGTTCATCCGCGAGCGGTGCATGTCTTCGAACGGCAGTGGCTCGTCAATCTGATTCTCTGGGGAAACTACAAGCGCCTGTGCAACGCGGTGCTGCAAGCGTATGGCAACCATCTGCCCGGGCGTACGCTGCAGATCGCCTGTGCCTATGGCGATCTGACGCCGCGCCTGGCCGCCTGTGTGGCTCCGGGGGGAGCACTGGAAATCATCGATATCCTCCCGATCCAGCTGGAGAATCTCGCTGGCAAACTGGCTGCCGCCGCCCCGATCAAGCTGCACTGCATGGATTCCGCGGCGCTGACGTTTGCCGACGCGAGTTTCGACCGGGCCTTGCTGTTTTTTCTCCTGCACGAACAGCCGCAGGCAGTACGTGAAAGGACGTTGGCGGAAGCGTTTCGGGTGGTCCGCCCCGGCGGTACGCTGACCATCGTCGATTATGCGCCGCCGAGCCGCTTCAACCCGTTGCGCTATTTCTGGACGCCGGTTCTCGATCGGCTCGAACCATTTGCCCGTGACCTTTTCAGTGAGGAAATCGCCGCCTGGTTGCCGAAGGACCGGAATTTCTCCCGGGTCGACGAGCAGCGCTTCTTTGGTGGCATGTATCAGATGTTGACGCTCAAGGTTGCCGAAGCACGACCGATCGGCAAGCCGGCGAGTCGATAATCGGCTGGCCCTGCCGGAATTTTCTGCCAGGGCTTCTCGGACGTTGGTCGTGCCGGGGGATTCCCGGTGCGAGAAAGGATGAAGCATGGAGACATACAAGGCAGACGTGGTGATCGTCGGTGGTGGCGGGGCAGGCCTGCGGGCGGCAATTGCCGTCGCCGAGTCCGATCCCACGCTGAAGATCGCCCTGGTCTCGAAGGTCTATCCGATGCGCAGTCACACCGTTGCCGCCGAAGGCGGATCGGCGGGGGTCAAACAGCAGACGGACAGCCTCGAGTACCATTTCAACGATACGGTGGGTGGTGGCGACTGGTTGTGCGAGCAGGACGTGGTCGAGTACTTCGTGGCGCACTGCACCGAAGAGCTGACCCAGCTCGAGCACTGGGGTTGCCCCTGGAGCCGTACTCCCGACGGACACGTCAACGTGCGTGCCTTCGGCGGCATGAAGATCGAGCGCACCTGGTTCGCGGCCGACAAGACCGGCTTCCACATGCTGCACACGCTGTTTCAGACATCGATCAAGTATCCGGCGATCAAGCGCTTCGACGAGCATTTCTGCGTTGACCTGGTGGTCGAGGACGGACGGGTGCAGGGTGTCGTCGCGATCGAGATCGCGACCGGCGAATTCACGCTGGTCGAAGCGCGGTCGGTGATCATCGCCACCGGTGGTGCCGGCCGGGTATTCCGCGAGAATACCAACGGTGGCGTGGTGACCGGTGACGGCATGGCGCTGGCGTACCGCCACGGTGTGCCGCTGCGTGACATGGAGTTCGTCCAGTATCACCCGACCTGCATGCCCGGAACCGGATTGCTGTTTACCGAAGCATGCCGTGGCGAAGGCGGATTCCTGGTCAACAAGGATGGGTATCGTTATCTGCAGGATTATGGTCTTGGTCCGGCCGAGCCCCTGCCACGCAACAAGTTCATGGAGCTCGGACCGCGCGACCGCCTCAGTCAGGCGTTCTGGTACGAGCAGCAGAAGGGCCGCACGATCGAAGGGCCGCACGGTTCGGTGGTGCATCTCGACCTGCGCCACCTCGGTGAGGCGAAACTGCGCGAGCGCCTGCCGCAGATCTACGAACTGGCCGAACAGTTTCTCGGGGTCGATCCGGCGCGTACGCCGATCCCGGTGCGTCCGGCAGTGCATTACACGATGGGCGGAATTCTCGTCGACGGCCGCTGCGCGTCGCCGCTGCCGGGCCTGTATGCGGCGGGCGAGTGTTCGAGCGTAGGCATCCATGGTGCCAACCGGCTCGGTTCGAATTCGCTTTCCGAACTCTGCGTGTTTGGCAAGGTGGCGGGAGTCGAAGCCGCGCGCTTCGCAAAGTCGGCGGGACCAGGCAATTCGACGAGCCTGCAGAAACAGGCGCGGGCCGTCGAGCAAAGAGTCATGGCCCTCAAGCAGAAGACCGGTGGCAACGAACGCATCGCGACGCTGCGCAAGGAAATGGCGCAGACCATGGAGGACGGCTGCGGCATCTACCGCCTCGCCGAAACCATGCAGAAGACCTGCGACAAGCTTGACGAACTCAAGGCGCGCTTCAAGAACGTCAATGTCGAGGACAAGTCGAGCGTATGGAATACCGAGTGGCTGCTGGCGATCGAACTCGAATACCAACTCGACGTCGCGCAGACGATGGCCTACTCGGCGCTGCACCGGCGCGAGTCGCGCGGCGCGCACCAGCGGCTCGACGGTTTCGAGCAGCGTGACGATGTCAACTTCCTGAAGCACTCGCAGGCGCACTATGTCGCTGACGGCGCTCCGCGCATCGACTACGGCCCTGTCAAGATCACCAAGTCGCAGCCCGGCACTCGCGCCTATGGCGCTGCGGGCGAAAAGGCGGAGCAGGAAAGGAAGGCGTCCCATGGCTGAAAAGACGATCGAAATCGAAGTTCTGCGCTACCACCCGGAGAAGGACAGGGAGCCGCACCGACAGGTCTTCGAAGTGCCGTTCACCGATGACATGTCGGTCCTGCAAGGAGTGCAGTACATCAAGGATTACCTCGACGGCTCGCTGAGCTTCCGCTGGTCGTGCCGGATGGCAATCTGCGGCAGTTGTGGCATGATGATCAACGGCATTCCGAGCCTGTCCTGCCAGACATTTCTGCGCGACTATTATCCGGCCAGGGTGCGGGTCGAGGCGCTGTCGCATTTCCCGATCGAGCGCGACCTGGTGATCAGCATGGATGGCTTCATTGAGAAGCTGGAGAGCATTCAGCCGTACATCATTCCGAAGGAGCCTCGCACGCTGGAGCAGGGCGAGTACCTGCAGACGCCGGAGCAGCTCGACGCCTACGAGCAGTTCAGTTCGTGCATCAACTGCCTGCTGTGTTACGCCGCCTGTCCGCAATTCGGCCTCAACCCGGATTTCGTCGGGCCGGCAGCGATCGCCCTGCTGCATCGCTACAACGTCGATTCACGCGACGGCGCCAAGGCGGAACGCATGGAACTGGTCAATTCCGAGGAAGGCGTATTCAACTGCACGGCGGTGGGCTACTGTTCGGAAGTCTGTCCGAAGCACGTCGACCCGGCCAACGCGGTCAATCAGAACAAGACCAACAGTGCGGCCGACTACTTTCTGCGATTTCTCGCTCCGAAGGGAGGTGCCAAGTGAGCAAGCGTCGTCCCTATGTTCGCTCGATGGACGGTTGGTGGCGGAAGAATCCCTATTTCGTCGAGTACATGATTCACGAGGGAACAGCCCTCTTCGTCGCCGCTTACGCCGGCATTCTGCTGACCGGGCTGTTGCGCCTGGCGCAGGGTGAAGCTGCCTGGAATGCCTGGCTGAGCGCGCTGCAGAATCCGTGGTACATCTGCTTTCATCTGCTGGCCCTGGCCGCGCTGACTTACCACACCTACACGTGGTTCAAGATCATGCCGCGCACGATGCCACCGGTGATTGTCGGTGGTCAGCGTCTCTCGGCCTGGGCGATCACCGGCAGCGGTCTGGCGGTGGCCACCGCTGCCTGTTTCGGCCTGCTTGCTGTGGTATGGGGGATGGCACGATGAAACAAGAGCGCAAACGTTCCAATGCACCGATCTTCTGGGCGCTGTTCGGCGCTGGCGGCATGCTCTCGGCGCTGTTCGGGCCGATGCTGGTGTTCATCACCGGCCTTGCGGTTCCGCTCGGACTGCTGCTGCCGGCCGACACCATGAGCTACCCGCACATGCTCGCTTTCGCCCGGAACTGGCTCGGCAAGGGCTTCATTTTCGCGATCATCGCGTTGTTTCTCTGGCACGCAGCGCACCGCATCTTCCACAGCTTGCACGATATTGGCATTCATGCCGGGACGGGCGCGAAGCTGATCTGCTACGGGCTGGCGATGCTGGGAACGGTACTCGCTGCCTACGCGCTGCTGGCCATCGGTTTCTAGGCGGGCGGAGGCTGTGCGGCCGCTGCATACTGCAGCAGCGACCACGAACAATGCGACGAGAAAGCGATCTGCCGGCGGCCGAAGCTGTCGCCGGCAGCGCTACAAGCCGCTCAAGCGCGCCTTGCGCTCGCGCTCGACGCGGGTGATGTAGCGTTGCACCATGCTCATCCTGGTTCCGGGTAGCGCGATGAATTGGCAACCGACACGAACGTAGTGGGCTCCCGCGCGGGTCGTCACTTCCTGCTTGTTGCGAACGCACAGATTGGCGACCAGCAACCCTTCGTCGGGAAGCGCCATCTTGCAGTCGGTGATGACCGATCCGCGCTCGAGCAGGGCCGCCAGGCCGGGCGTTGCCATCAGGCCGACACCGCCGCCGCTGATGTCGAGCAAGGACGCCTCGATCAGCAGCGCGCTGCCGTCCTTGCGCCGGAACGTGGCGACGAACCGGACCGGTTTCGTAAGCGGAGTCGTCAGGCGGAAATACTCGCGGCGCTGCAGTCGCAGCAGCGTTTCGGGCAGCGCCGCGCGGAACGCGGGAAGTCCTGCGTACTGCGTCTCGGCGAGTTTGCTCACGGTGAATTGCACCTTGACCTTGTCGACGGTCGCGCTGAGCAGCAGTCGCTCGGCGAGCAGTGCCTGGTGGTTGGTCTCTTCCTCGCGTCCGGAATCCAGAAGAATCTCATTGTTTTCGCTGTCAACCCGGAGCAGCGAAGTGAGCAGGAAAGAGCGGCCATGGTTGAAATAGACGCCGACCAGCGCCCGGCGCTCGACCAGGGTGCGCAGCACCGCGGCAATCTCGCTTCTTGCGTGCAACAGATATTGACCGTAGTCCTTGGGCTGCTCGATTTCGAAGCGGGTCGGCGCCTGCTCTGGGGATGGCGCAAGGTCCGTGTCTTCCATTGGTTTTCCTGGCATCGGCTGGAGCGGCGAGTGTAAAGCAAAACCGGCCGCGCGGTCACCGAGGAAGCCCGGCGGGGGGAATCGTCGGTGATTTGGCGATGGTCGTCGGTGGCATTGCCGCCGCCTGGCCGCTTTCCAGTCGATAAAGCCAGGCCAGCAGTTCGGCGACGGCCAGATAGAGCTGCGGCGGGATGTGCTGGTCGAGGTCGACCTGCATCAGCAGGGCAACCAGCTCCGCGGACTCATGCACATAGACACCGCTCTGGTGTGCTCGCGTGATGATCTGCTCGGCGATCAGACCACGGCCCTTGGCGACTACGCGCGGCGCCGCGTCGGTCTGGCTGTAGGCGAGTGCAACGGCGTTCTTGAGCGGTCCGGTTGACGCTTTGGGCATGTTCCACGTTTCCCTGTAGTGCCGGGACAGCGATCCTTCCGCAGCGCGATGCCCGGCCACCGAGCGCTCGCCAATCACGGCATCGCGGCAAGTGCCATCTTAGCCGGCGCTTCTCACTGCTGCAATCGCTTTGCCGTTCGTCCTGGGTTCCGGGTGCCCGCTCTGGTGCGCGTGCCGGTGACCTGGCACAAGTCAACAGTCCAAATTGCGGCAGTGGGTGCATAATGCGGCGGAATGCCTTGCCACCCTTCGCGCAGGTACCAATGCAAGACAAGCCGACCTATCTCACCCGTCCCTACCTGCCACCGCTGGACGAATTTCTGCCGTATCTGCAGGAAATCTGGGAGAGCCGGCGCCTGACCAACGGCGGCCCGTTCCACGAGCAGTTCGAGGAGGCGCTCAGGCAGTACCTGCGGGTGCCCCAGGTCTCCCTGTTCGCCAACGGCACGCTTGCCCTGATGACCGCATTGCAGGCGCTGCGGATCACCGGCGAGGTGATCACCACACCCTATACCTTCGCCGCGACGACGCACGCGCTGCTGTGGAACGGCATCAAGCCGGTATTCGTCGACATCCGTCGCGATACCTGCAACCTCGATGAGGAGCTGGTCGAGGCTGCGATCACGCCACGCACGACGGCGATCCTGCCCGTGCATTGCTACGGCAATCCGTGTGCCAGTGGCCGGCTGCAGCAGATCGCCGACACCTACGGGCTGAAGCTGATCTACGATGCCGCGCATGCCTTCGGCGTCTCGGTCGACGGACACTCGCTGCTGGAACTCGGCGACCTGGCGGTGGTGAGCTTCCACGCGACCAAGGTGTTCAATACTTTCGAAGGCGGTGCGATCATCTCGCGCGACGCCCGGATCAAGCAGCGCATCGATTACCTCAAGAACTTCGGTTTCGCCGACGAGATCACGGTCGTGGCTCCCGGCATCAACGGCAAGATGAACGAGTTTCAGGCAGCTCTCGGCCTGTTGCAACTCAGGCATGTGGAGCAGGCGATCGCTGCCCGCAACCAGATCGACCGGCGCTATCGTCAGGCGCTGCGCAGCGTTCCGGGCGTGCAGTGTCTGCCGAGCGCCGATGGTGTCCGCTCGAACGGTGGCTATTTTCCTGTGCTGATCGGCCCTGACTACCCGTTGTCGCGAGACCAGCTTTACGACGAGTTCCGCCGCAACAACATTTACGTTCGTCGCTACTTCTTCCCGCCGATCAGCGAGCTCCCGATGTACCGGGGGCTGGCCTCGGCAGCGCCAGCCAATCTGCCGGTTGCCACGAGCATCGCCAAACAGGTCCTTTGTCTGCCGATCCATCCCGACCTGGACGGCCAGGCGGTCGATCGCGTCATCGAGGTCATCGCGGCGTTCGTCTGAACGGCTACCGATGACCCAACGGAATAGCGGGTACCGATTCTGCCGACCCGATGCGTCGGGCGTCAGGCGGTAGACAGGCGGCGGTGCGGCCAGTCAACCGGCTTCGCTGCGGCGCAGGAACAGCGTGTCGCCGCTGACGAACGCGCGGTCGTAAAGCGGTGAGGAGAGCAGTTCGTCACCCACTCGCCGCGGGCCGTCGCCGAAGGCCCAGAGATAATCGTCGAGCAGGAGCCAGCCGCCGGTGACCAGATACGGGCTCCACGTGTCGACGTCGTTGCGCACATGATCGTAGCGATGGTTGCCGTCGATGTGCAGCAGCGCGAGGTGGTCGGCAAGTGGGATGTTGCCGAGCCCGGGACTGTGCAACTCGCGGCGGCTGCGGGCATCACGATAGATGGCCGATGCTGCTGTCGAGGTCCTGCGGAGGTAACCGACGTTGTCGAGCAGGGCGACGGTGGACAGGAAGATGCGGAAGATCTGTTCGACGTCGATTTCCGGATTGACCAGTTCGCTGTTGAGTACGGCCGCCTGTGGTCCCTGATCAGTCAATTCGGAAGTGTTCCAGGGGTCGATGCAGATCACGCTGCCGAGTCGGTGGCGGCTGGCGAGATAGCCCAGGGCAAAGGCCGAACGACCGTACAAGGAGCCGACTTCGAGAAGATCGCCGCGCGGCAGGATGCGGGCAATGTTGCACAGCGCCTGCAGCTTGCTCTCGTCACACTGGCCGGGCGTTCCCAGGAACTGGCGGTGCAGCGCCGCATAGCAACTGCACGGCAGGGGCGGCGCTGAACTGTCGCCGGCGATCCGTTCGGCCGTCGGGTCGAGCACGGCAGCAGCGGCCCACTCGTCGTGCGGCGAGAACTGTCGCCTGGTCGCGGTGAAGGGGTCCGGATTGCACAAGGTGAACGGAAAATCTGCCGCAGCCTTCCGCCGCAGATCGTCGAGGTGTCGCCAAATCCCCTGGTGCGGCGAGTAAATGCGCGCGATTCCGTGCTGCTCGATGGCCACTCGCAAGGCTTCGTCGAACTCCGGGTCGGTGACAAATGGCAGGCGAAGGAAAGCGTCGACTGCCTTGCCGGCGGCATCGGCCATGGCGGAACTGGCGCCGACGATTTCCATGCCAAGGCTGCCGGCGACCCGGAGGAAGGTGTCCGCATCGTCCATGTCGAGCGGAAAGATCAGGAGTTTCGTCTTGGCCAAGGAAATCTCGCTGTCGGCGTTTCGGTGACGGGAGAATTCGGTGTGTGGTCCGCTTGCGACCCGGCGAGGATCGCGGACGGCAGGCGAAGGGCGTAGTCGGGCATACCCTTGCGCAGCGGAACACGCGCCGGCGGGCTGGGTGAGACTGTACGGCGCGGGTTGCGTGGCATGTCGGGTCAAACGGCGTAAAGGACCGTCTCGATGACGCTGATGCACGAGTGATGTCTGACCCGCAGGCGGTAACCGGACATCTCGTGGATCAACCGCGGGATCGTGAAGTAATCGTCGAGCGTATGGTAGAGACAGACGCACAGGCGGGGATGGTCGCGCGCGATGGTCCGGACGGCGCCCTGCAGGGCTCGCTGTTCGGAACCCTCGACGTCGAGCGCGATCATCGACACTTTGCCGTCGATGCATTCGTCGATGGCGACGCCTTGGTAGCGGGAGGAGGTGGGCGTCCCCGTTCCGCAGACGTGGGCGTCGAGGCCTGCGTTGGCCGCGTTCTCGTCGAAATCGAGGTAGGCGTTCTCGCTCCAGAGAATCCTGTTGTGGATCGTGATGCGCGGGTTGTCGTCGAATTTTTCCACCAGGAACGACGACCAGATCGTGCTGGGTTCGAAGGCCGAAACACGAATGGCCGGATTGTTGGCGATCGCTCGCTCGATATGCTTGCCGTTGAAGGCGCCGGCGAACACCAATTGGCCCGAATCGTCGAGTCTGCGATTGATGTCGTTGCCGAAGTACGGGTTTGCGCTGTACAGGGACTGATCCCAAAGTCGGCCGGCAAGCAGGTTTTCGATGCGTCTGCGGTAAATCTGCCGGGACAACGGGTCTGCCAGCAACTCGAGGCAGCGGTCGCAGGACGCCATGTTCCGCTGCAGATAGTCGTATGCCTCGAAGCTGCGGCGATGGTAGATCGGGAAGTAATACAGTTCGTGGGCCACCACCTTTGCCTGCAATTCGAGCAGACCGGCGGTGATGATGATCACGGTGTCTTCGGGAGACATCCCGCGCACCTCGGGAAAGGGCAGCACACGGACGCCAACCAGCTCGCTTTCGCGAACTTCCCGGGTGCTGTCGCAAACGCCGTAGGGTTGGGGCAACAGCTTCCCGTCGCCGCAGAACGCCTCGATGAAACTTCCAAGACGCCGTCCTGCTCCCCAGAGAACGAGCTTCTTCCCGCGAAACTCGTTGATCGCCACCTGCAGATGGGTAAGGTCAAGATCGGAAAACAGCATCGGGGAACCTCGCTAGCTGGTCTGGTCAAGGAAAATCTGGAAAGTGGCGAGAGTGTCTCGCAAGCGATCGGCGAGAAAGGCGAAGTCCTCGGGGCTGGCGAGATAATTCGGCAGCAGACGGATGGTTCGTCCGAAATTGCAGTGCTGGATCAGCAGTCCGTTTTCCTGGGCGATCGCGCAAAATCGGTCGCCCGCCTGCTTGCCGTCGACGGTGGCGGGAACGTTCAGATCGAAGGCGCACATCAGTCCTTTGCCGCGCGGGCTTGCGACGAGCGGAAACTCGGCAGCGAGTGTCGCCAGTTGAGCGAGGAGGTGTTCGCCCGAACGCCTGTTGGCCGCCAGCAGGTCGCAAGTCTCGATGCGGTCGATCAGATGGGTCACCAGCGCACCGGCGAAGGGTTCGTTCTGATGCGAGCTGAAATACTCCATCGCGAACTTCGGGTGGGGAACCGTGTGGCCGTTGGCAATCACGCAGGATACCGGATAGCCAAGTCCCATCGCCTTGGCGGAGACGACGAAATCCGGGATGCAGTCGAGTTGCTCATAATGGAACCAGGTTCCGGTTCGCCCGAATCCGGTCTGGCATTCGTCGAAAATCAGGAAGACGTCGTTGTCGTCGCAAATCTGCCGAATTTCCTGAAAATACCGGGGGGGAGGGAAAAGGAAGCCGCCTCCGGAGAGAATCGGTTCGACGATGGCCGCGGCAATGTGCTGCCTGTGGCGGGCCACGATCTCGGCAAAATGCTCGATGCAGCGATCGACCTCCGGCCCGTCGTCGGCATCGCCATGGACGACGGGAGCCGGCGCCACGTAGGAGTGATCGAGCGGCGGTCGGATTCTGTCGCGCGACAGCGAGCAGGCGGCACTGCCATGCGTCAGGCCATGGTAACCCCGGTCAAGGGAAAGGGTTCCCGGTCTTTCCTTGATGTGCTTGGCGTACTTGAGACAGCACTCGACGGCTTCGGCCCCGGTCGACAGCAGGATCGTCCGGCCGTTCATTTCCGGAACGCAGTCGTGGATTTTCCTGGCGGCCCGCAGGAAGGTTTCGGATAGCGTCGAGGTGTCGGTATGTTGCAAGGTCTGCGAAATCTCGAGAAGCGTGCGCGCCACATCGGGGTTGGAGTGGCCGAGAACCGAACAGAACTGACCGCTGTTCAGATCGAGGTATCTGTTGCCGTTGGCGTCCCAGACGTAGGATCCCGATCCGCGCACGAGGACGATGCGGCGGAAGTTGAGGACCGGCAGGACGTAGCTGCCGTAGTCGCCAAGCAGCGAGCGGTTATGGTCGAGTGCGTTCATGGGCGAAGGGAGGAGGACATCTTTTCGATCGATCACGAACGCCCGATCTTCTCGGCGATCAGGGCGGCGAGACCGCCGACGCTGCGGATCTTCTCATCGACCAGATCGGACTCGGAAAACTGAAGCGCAAAACGCTCCTCGATGCGAAAAATGAATCGGATGAACGACAGCGAGTCGATGTGCCCCTTGTCCAGGTAGCGATAGCGCGCGATCGGCAGGTTTTCGGGCAGGGAACCCTTCTCGCGCAGCAACTCGACGATGAATCGGCAAATCTCGGCGTGGGTTGTGGCCGCGTCGGCTGGCGCAATCATATGTTCTCCCATTGCCTTGCCCGGGACGATCGGGAAATCGCCTCCAGAAAGCGCAAACCTTCCTCGGATTCCCGGGCGCCGTAGACGAAGCTGTCGGATCCTGCCTGCTGCGCCTGATGGCGGCGCAGATGGTCGGCAATATCCGCATAGAGATTGGCGAAAGCCTCGATGAAGCCGGATGGATGGCCCGGCTTGAAACGGTTGTAGCGCACCTGGCGGGCGACATCGGCGTCGGCGCAGCCGCGGTCGATGAGTACGTGGCGGCCGTCAGCATGGCTCAGGCGCAGATCCTCGGGCTCCGTCTGCAACCATTCGGCGCTCGCCTGGCTGCCGAAAACGCGGATGCGCAGCCCGTTGCGGTAGCCGAGAGCCGTCTTGCCGTACCACGACTGGATGCGCAGCTTGTCCTCGTAGTGCGCCAGGCAATAGACGTTGTCGACGATCTCCTGGAACTGGCCGTAGGTGCTTTGGTCGCCGACCACTGACAGCGGGCGCTTGCCGCCGGTCAGAAAGTGGACCAGATGATGAACGTGCACCCCCAGATCGAGCGATATCGTCGGCACCCCGTAGTCCTGGAGACGCCATGCCTGGGGCGAAGCTGCCCGGCGCAGGAACCCTTCCTGCGGCATTTCGATGTGGATCTGGTGGAGGCAGCCAAGCTCGCCGTCGGCGATCAGACGGCGCAGTTCGCGCACCATGGGATAGCCCGAGTAGTTGTAGGTAACGGCGAGGAAACCCCGCCTGCGCGTGACGGCATCGTCGATCGCCCGGCAATCCGCGCTGGACAGCGCCAGCGCCTTCTCGCAGATGACCGCGTAGCCGGCCTCGAGCGAGGCGGTGACGATCTCCCGATGATCGGGGGTCGGCGTGAGGACTACGACGGCGTCCAGCGTCTCCTTTTCCCGCGCCAGCAGGTCGTGCCAGGTGGCGTGCGTGCGCCCCGGGGGGATGCCGTAGGTGCGGGCCGTCTCCTGGTTACGGCTGGCCGTACGGCTGAAGCAACCGCTATCGACGCGGAAGTGGCCGTCCAGGCGGCTGGAATTGAAGTGCGTGTAACCGATCGCCGAGGTCACGGCACCGCCGATGAAACCGAGACGCAGCGGGGTGAGCGAGCTGCGCGCCATGGCTAGCCGGCCTCACTCAGGCCGGAATAGGTTCGCCGCAAGGCCGGCTTGTCCACCTTGCCGATGGCGTTGGTCGGCAATGCGTGGGTGACGAAAAAACGCCGCGGTTGCTGGAAATCTCCCAGGCCCTGCACACACAGGCGCTGGATTTCACGGATTCCGGGTGCCTGCACCGAATCATGGAAAGCGACGACCACGCCAACGACCTCACCCAGCTCTTCGTCGGCAAGCGGAATCGCGGCGCATTCCTTGACCGCCGGGTGGCTGGCGACGACTTCCTCGATGTCCCGGGGATACACGTTGACCCCGCCGGTGATGATTATGTCCTTGATTCTGCCGAGGAAGTAGACGAAACCCTGATCGTCCATCCGGCCGAGGTCGCCGGTGCGGAAGAAGTCGCCGCACATCGCCGCGGCCGTCTCCGCTTGCCGACGATAGTAGCCGCAATACAGCATCGGCGTACGGCAGGCAATTTCTCCGGTCGTGCCCGGCGGCGCCTGGTTCCCGCTGCGATCCAGGATGGCGACTTCGGTGCCGGGTATGGCAGTACCGACCGAGCCCAGTTTGCTCGCCGCTGCCGCGGGCGTCAGGTTGGTGGCGATGGCGATTTCCGAGGTGCCGTAGCATTCGTGGAAGTCGCAGCGCAGGTGGCCGAGCAGCGCTCGTTTGGTATCCGCGTCGAGCAGGGCCGAGGACGACACCAGGCAACGCAGGGAAGGCAAGGCTTCGCCGCTGGCGATCAGGTGCGCGAGGATCTGGCGCAATTGCGAAGATACGGCAATCGAAAAGCTGGCCTGCTGCCCGCGCACGGCGTCCACCCAGGTGGATGCCGTGAAATGTTCCAGCACGACGCAGGTGCCGCCGGAAAGCAGGGGCAGAAGAACCAGACGTTGGGCGAGCGAGTGATAGAGCGGCGTCGCGGCGAGCGTGACGTCCGCGTCGCTGACGCCGTACAGCCTGGCGGCGGCATCGGCACGCAGGATCTTGGTGCGCTGGCTGAGCACGATCGGCTTTGGCCGGCCGGTCGAGCCGGAAGTGAGCACCATCAGATAAGGCAGATCGGCGGCGAGCAGCGGAGCGCTGCGCGGCGCTTTCCGGCCTGCGTCCAGGATGTCCGCCCAAGGGGTCCAGCCGGCGACGCTGCCACCGACCGTCACCCGGCTACTCGCCAGCTCGCATGTCGCCGCGGTCAGCGAGCCGGCGATCCCTGCCCAGCTGATCAGGTGGCGCACATCGGCCGCGCGCAGGGTTGCTTCCACCGCTGCCGCCGGGAGCCCGATGCTCTGCGGCACGATGACCAAGCCACTGCGCGCGCCGGCCAGAAGAAGGAGCACGAACTCGGGGCAGTTGGGGAGCAGCACGCCGACGTGATCACCGCTGCCCATCCCGGCCGCAGCGAGCCCGTCGGCCAGGGCGTCCACCTGTCGCAAGAGCTCGCCATACGACAGGCTGGATCGCCCGATCCGCAGTGCGGGCCTGTCCGCCCGGCTGCGGGCGAATTGCCGAAAGCGCTGGTAAATGGGAGAGACTTGCACGGCGGTGGTCATTGCATTCAGGGTGCAGAGCGCGCAAGGAACTGCAGGAAAGCATGGCTGGAGAGGGGGAAGCGTTCGCCACTGGCCGAGACGTAAACCTCCTCCGGCTGCGTGCTGCGGGAAATCAGCGTGTTTGCCCCGACATAGCACTGCCTTTCGATCACGATATTGTCGCCGATGGTCGCATTGATTCCCAGGAAGCAGCCGTCGCCGAGCCGCGTTTCGCCACCGATCGAGACTCCCGAGTTGATCCAGCAATTGTCGCCGATACGACAGCCGTGGCCGATCGACGCGTTGCTGCAGATGAAGTTGCCGTTGCCCAGCCGTGTGTAGGGATGGATGGCGACATGGTCGAGGATGACATTGTTCTCGCCAGCAAGGAGCGTCGGATGCCAGACCACCGACGGATGCACGAAATTGACGAAACGGTAGCCAAGTGCCCGTGCGGCGGCGTATTTCTCGGCGCGCAAGGTGTTCATGGCGAGATAGCCGACGGCGGTGATCATCGCGTGCGAAGCGGGCGACAGGCGGCTGCCGATTTCCTCGAATGGAATGACCGGTAGCCCCTCGATTTCCCGCTCCTCGACGACTGCCCGGTCGACCGTGAAGGCGACGACGTCGAACTGGGTGCGGGCAAAGTGCAGGAACATCTTCGCCATCTGACCGTTGCCGTAGATGATCAGTTTTTCGCGGCGCATCGGCGGCGGCAGCGGGGCGGCACCGGGTTCGCCGGGCAGAGCGACGACGTCTGGCACGTTCAGCGACTTTCGGCAAGATCGCGCGCGCCGACGGTGAATGCGGCCGGCGGCAGGTCGTCGCACCAGCGTTGCCACATGATGCGCAACGCGCGTTCGAGGCTGTTGGCGATCAGCTCCGGCTGACCCATCGCCGACTGGCGCAGGCGCTCGCGCGCTTCGCTCCGGATACGGGCCAGCAGGGCCGGATCGCTGGCCAGCGCAACCCCGCGCGCGACGAATTCCGCCGCGTCATGCGCGATGAAGTCCTGCAGGCCGACCTGGCCGAGAATCGCGGCGCCGGGTCTTCCGGGAACCGTACGCCCGGCCAGCGTCAGCGTCGGCACGCCCATCCAGAGGGCGTGATACGCGGTCGTTCCGCCGGTGTACGGGAAGGTGTCGAGGCAGATGTCGACCTGTTGATGCTGTTCGAGATAGCCGTTCATGTCGCCACGCATGTGGAAGCTCAGACGGTCGCGGGTCACCCCGTTGGCCGCGAAGGCGTCGATCAGTTGCTCGATGCGTCCGTCGGGCAGCATCGCTCCGACCAGCATGCGGGAATCGGGCACGGCGGTCAGCAGCTTCGACCAGAGCGCGACGACCGACGGGCTGATCTTGGTCGGTCGATTGAAGCTGCCAAAAGTGACGTGGTTTCGTCGCAGGGCGGGCAGTGCGCCGACCGCGGGTGCGCCGACGAACGGCAGGAACGGTGCACATGCCGGCAGACGCACGATCTGCTCGGTGAACTGGTCGTCGAACTCGCCGACGGGGAGAAAGTAGGGGTCGGCAACGAAATAGTCCATCGCCTGCAGGCCGGTCGTGCCCGGGTAGCCAATCCAACTGGCCTGTATCGGCGCCGGCTTGCGGGCGAAGGTCAACAGCCGGTGGTGTGCGGTATGGCCGCTGAGGTCGATCAGGATGTCGATCGAATCGGCGCGGATTCCTTCGGCCAGCGCCGGATCGGCAATCCCGCTCACCCGTTGCCAGTGATCGAAATACGAGCGCAGGCGCTGCGTCACCTGGTCTTCGACCGCCTGGTTGGAATACGCGTGCAGCGCCAGCCGCGGGTGGCCCTTCAGTTGGGCGAGGATCGGCTCGATGAAATTGGCAACCGAATGGTTGCACAGATCGCCGGAGACGAATCCGACGTGCAGGCGGCGTTCGGGGTCGCGTGAATTGGCGTGCCGAGCCCAGACGGCGCGCAGCGGGGTTTCGAAGCGTTCGCCAAACCGGAGGTGCTCGGCAAAAAGTTCCTGCGGATCGATCGTGTCCTTGTGCGTGAGCCAGAAGAGCAGGTTGCTGTGTGCGAGCGGGTAGTCGGCGTTGACTGCGAGCGCATTCCGGCAGGCCTCCTCGGCTTCGCAGTAGCGGCCCAGTTCGTAGAGGGTGACGCCAAGATTGAGCAAGGCGCTGGCAAGTTCGGGCTGGATTGCCAGGGCCCGGCGGAAGCCGGCCTCGGCCTCGACCAGTCGCCCCTGTTGCCGGAGGTTGTTGGCCAGGTTGTAGTGCGCCTCGGCAAAATCCGGCCGGTATTCGAGGGCGCGGCGCAAGCTGTCTTCCCCCTCCTGCAGTTGCCCCAGATCCTTGAGCGCCGAACCCAGCGCAGTGAGTGCTTCGGGGAACTGCGGCCGGCGATCCAGGGCGCGGCGCCATTCGTCGACGGCTTCCGCAAGCCGGTTGCGGTCGCGCAGGACGGCACCAAGGTGGAAGTGTGCCTCGACGAAATCCGGTCGGCAGCGCAGCGCCTCGCGCAGGGCACTTTCGGCTTCGTCCAGTCGTCCCTGCTCACGCAGCGCCGAGCCGAGCACGGCGAGTGCCTCGGGAAATTCGGCCTGACATTGCAGCGCGCAGCGCCAGGCGGCCTCGGCTGCATCCAGGCGACCTTGATCACTGAGCGTGTTGCCGAGGTTGTAGTGCGCTGCGGCAAAGTCCGGCCGGCAGGCCAGCGCACGCCGGAAAGCGCTTTCCGCTTCGCGCAGTCGGCCAAGTTGCCGGAGGGTGTCGCCCAGATTGTTGTGCGCTTCGACGAGCTCGGGACGAAGGGCCAGTGCGGTCTGATAACTGACTTCGGCCTCTTCCAGACGGCCCTGGCTCAGCAGCGTGTTGCCAAGGTTGCAGTGGGCGAGGGCAAAATTCGGCTGTGCGGCGACGGCATGGCGATAACTGGCTTCCGCCTCCTGTGTCCGCCCCTGCGCGCAGAGGACGTTGCCCAGGTTGTAGTGTGCTTCGGCGAAGTCCGGACGGGCCTGTACGGCGTGTCGCTGTGCGGCCTCGGCTTCGTGCAGTTCGCCGACGCTTGCCAGCGCCAGCCCCAGATTGCTGTGCACCTGTTCGTCGTCGGGCAGCAGCGCTGCCGCCTGTCGCAAGGGGTGCAGCGCTTCGGCGTTGCGCCCCTGCGCCTGCAGCATCGTTCCCAGCACTTTCCATCCGAAACCATGGCTCGGCAGCCGCCCGCTGAGTGCCCGCGCGAGCTTCTCGCCTTCACGGAAGCGTCCGCTGCGGAACAGTTCCAGCAGCCTGCGCTCCTCGCGCGCAGAGGGTTTGCCACCGCCGCCGCTGCTCCTGTTTCCGGAACGAACATGGTTCGACGTGACGGCCGCAGTGGCTGAATCGTGGGTCACTTGCGGCGCCGAATCCTCTACGCGCCGCGCCAGGGCTTCGAGGTCGTCCCCGGCCAAGCCGTGCTGTCGCCCGAGTGCGAGCACCTCGCGCGCGGTGTTCGTCTCGCCGCTCAGGTGCAGGGCCTCGACGTAGCTCAGCCAGTATTGGCGCGTTTCCGGGCTGGCTTCGAGGGCAGCGACGAAATGGCGCAGGCTTTCGGCCGGCCGCTGCCCTTGCCATGCGAGCAGGGCCAGTTGGTGATTGGCCTCGGGGTGGTCCGGTCGTGCCTGCACGATCGCCCGATAGAGCTGTTCGGCCTCGCCGGATTGCCCGGCGGCGGTACAGGCGAGCGCCTTGGCAAGCGCACGCGCAAGGATCTCCGCCAGCGTCTCCTCGGCAGCAGCGTCGTCGGCGTTGGTCGCCGGCACTGCGTCATTGCGCAACTGCGGCATCCGTCGGGTCCGGCCGTGGCGGGGCAACGCCCAGCGACGCAAGGTCGAGTCCTGCCTCGGCGAACTGGCTGCGCAGGGCGGCAGCGTCGCTGTGCAGCAGTGCGCGCGTTTCGGAATTGGCGGCGATCATGGCCAGCGTGATCCGCGTCCCCTGAAGGTACAGACGCGCGTCGACCGCGCCGAGATTGGGAAGCGTCAGGCGCAACCGCGTCTGCCACTTCTCGCCTTCGCCGGATTCGCCGTCCGGCGGTCGTTCACCGCGATTCTCGATCTCCCAGGCGAGTTGCTGTCCCGGCCAGATCTGCCCATGCCAGGAGTAATTCTGCGTGGCGAAAGCCTCGAGTTGCTGCTGCACGATCGTCTCCGCCTGTGCTGCGACGGGCTGGCCGGACTGTGCCGCGGGAGCAGCGGGTAGTGGACTGCCGCCAGCGTCGGCGGCCTTGCTCCGCGCCTGCGCGCTGTCGGCTCCGCTGATTTCGTTGCCGCCGCCGGCGCCAGCCGTTGGCGAGACTACCTGCTCGCTGGCCGCCTGCAGGCCCAGCCGGGCTTGCGGTTCGTGCAGGAGTTGTTCCTTGCTGTAGCGGCCTTCGACCCATTCCGCCTGGTGCGACTCGTAAAACATGCCGCTTTCGACGATCGCCTGCCGGAGCAGGGGCAGCAGGTCGCGAGCCAGTTTGGGAGGTTCGCTGGCGATCGGCTGGTTGCCGTTCAGCGGCAGCGCAGCAGCACGTTCCTGCCGGGCGCGCTGGTTGCCGAGCAGCGTGCTGATCAGTTGCCCGGTGTCGCTCAGGCTGGCCGCGGTCGATCGCGCAGCACTGTTGCTGCTCTCCGTTCCGCTCTGCGAAACGATCGCCAGCGCCAGTTTGCCGTCACTGTCGGTAACCTCCAGTTCGATCGCGTCGCCGCTCTTGGCGGTGAAGGGAAGGGCGAGTGTGACGCTGCGCTGGTTGATCAGCGCGCGGTAGGTGCCGTTCGGCAGGAGTGCCTGAATTTCCGCCAGCAGTCGCTGCCCGCTGACCAGTTCACCCAGCTTGTCGGCAATCTCCTGCAGCGGCGGCAGCGGCCGCAGGGCGAGGTCGCCGCCCGTTTGCAGGCGGTTGCTTATGTCGCTCAGGATCATCGGTTCAGAGCTGGTGGGTCAATCTGCGGTCCGCCTGGGCTGCTGGTTTGCTCACCCACTCACTCGCGCTCCGCTGGCACCGTGGCCTGCCCGCAACGTTTTCGTCACGAGATGTCGGACGGCGGTGGGGCGGCGCGCAGCACGACACGCAGTTCGTCGAGTCGCGCATGCACCAGCGGCAGGAGGTCGTGATGATGGCGCAGATAGCGTTCGATCAGGGCTTGCGCGCGCGTTGATGTCGCCCCGGACAAGTCGTTCGCCAGACTGGCTGGTAGACTGTTGGCCAGGGTCTGGCGTCGGGCTTCGAGGCTCGCCAGCTTCTCCCACTCGCCCAATCCGGCAGCGCCGAGCATGGTTTCCGCAAGCGCGGCCAGTTGTTCGAGGGTGTCCAGCACGACCGTCATGCGACCGCCTGCCGCGGCACGTTGGGCGAGATTTCGCGCCACGCACCATGGATCTCTTCGAGCAGTCCCGCTACTTCTTCGAGAGCTCCCAGGTCGTTGTCGAGGTTGGCGCGCAGCAGGCGCAGGACCAGATAATCATAGAGCGCGTCGAGGCGTTCGGCGATCTCGCCGCCCTTCTCCAGGTCGAGGCTGACCTTGAGGCCATTGCCGATGATGTCGATGGCCTTGGAAATGGCTTCACCCTTGGCGGCAATCTGTTGCTGCTGCATGGCGGCACGGGCATTGCCGATGGCCGCCTGAGCGCCGGAGAAAAGCAGGAGAACCAGGCGATACGGGTCGGCAACCTCGACGGCTGCATCGATGCCCACTTTCCGATACGCTGAAATCGCGCTGCGTGCATTGCCGAACATGGAGGGCTCCTAGTTGTTGGATGTGTTGAACTTGGGCAGGTTGGCGAGCTGCTGCGTGAGGAAGGTACTGGTCTTGGTCATTCCGGAAATCAGCACGTCGAGCGCAGTGAATTGCTTGCGGTAGCGCGCCTCGATCTGCGTGAGCTGTTGCGAAACGGCTGCCGACTGCTTCGTGATGTCGTTGATCGACGAATTGAGCCCCTGCGTACGCGAAGGGATCAATCCCGTGCTACCGACCAGACTGTCGGCAGCGCTCTTGAATGCCTTGCCGTATGCGGCCAGCAGGTTGGCTACGCCAGTGGCGTCGCCGGCGATGGCGGTGACGAGCCTGTTCGAATCGACGGTCAGCGAGCCGTTCTTCTGCAAACTGACGCCAATGTCCGACAGATTCTTCCAGGTGGCGCCGGAGAGCTCGCTGGGGACGTGGCTGAGAACGCTGCGGAAGCTTTTCTCGGCCGCGAGCAAGGTGCCGTCACCGTTGAGCGCGCCCGCCTTCTGCGTCGTCGCATCGTAGCTGCCGAGATTGGCGGCAGTGCTGTGGTAGTCGTTGAACGCCTTGACCAGCGAATTTACCTGCGCGCTCAGGCCCGAGGTGTCCTTGGTGATCGTCAGCGTGGTGTTGACCGAGCTTGCCGGCGCTTCGGGGCCTTTCAGCAGGTTGAGCGTGACGCCATCGATTGCCGTCGTCACCGTGTTGGTTTCGGCGGTCACGGCGATGTCATTGAGCGTGAAGGCCGAACCCTGCGCCGCCTGCGTCTGGGTGAAGGTGTCGACCGGTGTGCTGTCGGTGTAGAACGGGGCCGAGATTGCCCCAGACAGCCTGACGAACTGGTTGTCACCGGGTGCGCTGGCGGTGACGACGAGTTGCTTGCCGTCGCCGCCGTCGATCACCTGTGCAGAGACGCCGGCGCCGGCATGGTTGATCTGATCCCGGATCGTCTCGGGGGTGGCACCGGCAGCGACGGTGAGGTCGGTGGATTGGCTGGTGCTGCCGCCATCGGCGCTGCCCAGCGCAATGGTCAGCGTTCCCCCGAGCGGCAACGTGCCACCATCCCCGGAAAACGGTGAACCGGGTCCACTCGCGGTAGTGATGCTGTGCAGCTTGGCCGCGGGAAGCGCATAGCTCAGACCAGCGACTCCCGACAGTTTGATGAACTGGTTGCTGCCGGCGGTGTCGCCGGTGAGAATCAACTGCTTGCCGGCGCTGCCATTGATCACCAGCGCCGAGACTCCTGCGTCGGCGTTGTTGATCGCGTCGCGCACGGCGTCTGGCGAAGCGCCATCGGCAATCGTGACCGTGGTTGTCTTGCTGAGCGTGAGGCCGTCGGCGCTGCCCAGCGCGATGGTCAGCGCGCCGCCTTTCGGCAGCGTGCCGCCGCTTCCGGTAAACGGGGAGGCTCCGCCACCGCTGGTTCGGATGACGTGCTGTTTGGCCAGCTGGGTTACGGAAAGACTGTAGGTGCCGGCCACTGCACTCGAGCTCACGCTTGCCGTGGCGACCGTCGAGTCGCTCAGTGCGCTCCGGAGCACCGCGAATTTCTGTATGGCGGTCGTTCCGGCAGCCGGCACCAGATTGCCGGCGACCGTCTGCAATCCCGAGATTGCTCCCTGCAACGAGCCAAGCGCGGAGATTTTGGCCTGGAAACCTGCCTGCTTCTTGGCCAGCAGGTTCAGCGGTGCCTGTTCGACGGTCATCAGCTGGCTGACGATACTGTTGACGTCGAGGTTCGAGCCCAGGCCTGGTGAGGAAATGGTCATGGTCTTCTCCGGCGACCGCTGGTAGCGTGGGTCGCCTGCTCAGGCCGTCTGCTTGACAAACAGCCCCTTGATGCTGTCGAGCGCCTTGGCCAGGGCGAGCATTTCCTGCGACGGCACCTGCCGGATCACTTCCTTGGTTGCACGGTCGATGATCTTCACTACCAGTTGCCCCGTGTCGTGATCGACGCTGAATTCGAGATTGTTGTTGATCGGTTCGACAAACTCGCGGACGCTCTTGGTGGCCGCTTCCAGCTTCGCCCGGTCAGGCTCCGTTACCGACGCGGCTGTCGATTGTGAAAGTTGCGCAGCGTCGACATTGGAGGTCATGCTTCCGCGCGTTGCCCTGAATTCTCCGGTGGCGACGGTGCCTGCCGCGCTGGCTGGCGGGGGTAGCGAAGCGCCTGTGGGTTGGATGTTCATCGCACGCTCCTTGGTGGGGACGCATCGGGGCGCGCCCGCGTCGCCGCGACCGCGCCCCCGATGTTACTGCTTTTCGATCCGCCTGACCTAGCCCTTCAACAGCGAGAGCACGTTTTGTGGCAGCGAGTTGGCTTGCGCCAGCATCGCCGTTCCGGCCTGCTGCATGATCTGGGCGCGAGTCAGGTTGGCGGTTTCCGCAGCGAAATCGGCGTCGAGGATCCGGCTACGGGACGCCGACAGGTTCTCCGAGGTGGTCGCCAGATTGCTCACGACGCTGCTGAATCGATTCTGCAGTGCGCCGAGACTCGCCCGACTCGAGTTGATGTTGGCCAACGCGGCGTCAATCGTGGAAATCGCGTTTTGTGCTCCGGCGGCGGTGGTCAGATCGACGCTCGATATGCCTGCGCCGAAAGTTGCGGTCGCGGCCGTGTAGCCGGCCGTCAAGGCAGTACTGGCCAGGTTTGCACCGCCGAGATTGATGCCGGCGCTGCTGCTCGAAGACAGCTTGATGCCGCCATAGGTGTTGGTCAGCGTGTTCGCCGTGAAGCCGGTGTTGGTTGCCGCCGCTGCTCCTTTCGTTTCGACGGTGATCGTGCGGCCATCGGCGGCCGCGAGGCTGATCTTGTTGCTGCTGGTGTTGAAGCTCGCAACGACCCCGGTCTGATTGGACACCGCGTTGATCGCCGCCACCACATTGTTGCCCTGGGCGGCGACATTGGCGCCGGCGGCGATGGCGCCGAGCTTGACGCCGTTGATCTTGATGTAGTCGGTATTGTCCCCGGCAACGGCGGCGAAGGTGCTGAGCGCACCGCTGGTGACGCTGGTCGTGGTCGCTACCGCGGAAACGCCGGTTTGCCCGGTGACCGTATTGAACGCTGCCGCCTTGGCGATCGCGCTGTCGGCGCCGACCTTGGTCGTGCCCGCGGTCAGGCCGGTATTGGCCAGCGTGCCGGCGCCGGTCAGTTCGATCTTGATGTCCCGGCCATCCTTGGAGGCGAGGGTGAGGACCCCGGATGCATTGCTGGCGACGACGCCGGTGGTCGCGGTGACGCTGTTGATTGCGTCGCGAATGGCATCGCCCTGCAGGGTGACGGTACTGCCGCCGGTGGTTGCGCCGATCGAAACGCCGTTGATCTTGACGTCGCCGTCGGCGATCGACGCACCGGTGCCGGTGATCGTCGCGCCGCTGAAGCTGACCGAACTCGAAACACCATCCGAGACCGACGGTCCGACGCCGTAGCCATTGACCGTGATGCCACCAGTGGCGATGGCGCCGTTGGTCACCGTCGCCGTTTGCGTCGTGACGTAGGAGGAAGTGGTGCCGACGCCCAAGGCATCCGATTTGGCGCTGGAGATCGATCCGATGGTGATGAGCTCGCCGCTGTTCGCGCCGATCTGGAAAGCCTGCGAGTTGAAGGTGCCGTCGAGCAGCTTGACGCCGTTGAAAGCGGTCTGACTGGCAACCGTATTGATCTGCTGCACCAGGTTGTCCACTTCCTGTTGCAGAGCGGCACGGTCGGTGGAGGTGTTGGTTGCATTCGACGCCTGCACGGACAGGTCGCGCATCCGCTGCAGCGAATCGGTGATGCTCTGCAGACCGCCTTCCGCCGTCTGCGCCAGCGAGATGCCGTCATTGGCGTTGCGCGAAGCCTGATTGAGGCCGTTGATCTGGGAGGTCATGCGGGCCGAAATTGCGAGGCCGGCTGCGTCGTCCTTGGCGCTGTTGATGCGCAGGCCGGAGGAAAGACGCTGCAGCGAGGTCGCGAGCGAGGCCTGCGACATGTTGAGGCTGCGTTGCGAGTTGAGCGACGCGACGTTGGTGTTGATGACTGAGGGCATTTTCCTTCTCCTATCACTGTCGATTTGACCTTGGCCTGCCGCCGACCATTCGGCGAGACGTTTGCCTGGTGGTCACGGGTGGCGACTGTTTCGCTTACATTCTTCCTTACGGCCCACCGCCGGAAAACTTTAATGGTCTTCTATCGGCTTGCCGTGTAAGTCCTCTATCGGCTGCCGGCCGGCAAGGTTGAGGGTGACTTCGCCTGTCGCGCACGGGCAGCAGCGTTGGCGTCAGTCGCTCGCAGCGAGTTGCCGAGTGGCTGGTTGAAGCAGTCCGGTCGGACAGGATCCGGGGCAAGCAGCAACTCTGCCCGTGCTGATTGTCCCGGGGGGTATAATGGCGCTTGATTCCCTGCGATTCCGTATCTTCTCGGGCGGCTGCCGCAGCTTTGCGAGCCCGTGCTTCGCGGCGATCCCTTCATCCACGCGACAGCCGCTGTCCCCGACTTGCGCGGGAGCGGTAGCGTCGAGGGTGTCCGCCCACCGGGTCGCCAACGGTGGCGAGCCAGATCCGCCGTTCAGGAGAAGGCCGGCAGATCGCCAGGTCGGATTGCGTTCGTCAATGTGCGTGGAAGTCTATGCGGATCCTGCTCTGTAACGATGACGGTTATTTCGCGCCCGGGATCGAGCATCTGGCGAGCGCACTGTCGGAACTCGCCGAGGTTACGGTGGTAGCTCCGGAGCGTGACCGCAGTGGTGCGAGCAATTCGCTGACGCTCGACCGGCCGCTGTCGCTCAAACGAGCGGCCAACGGCTTCTACTACGTCAACGGGACGCCGACCGATTGCGTTCACCTGGCCGTCACCGGCATGCTCGACGCGCTTCCGGACATGGTTGTTTCGGGAATCAACATCGGTGCCAACATGGGCGATGACACGATCTATTCGGGGACTGTCGCGGCGGCGACCGAAGGCTTTCTGCTTGGTATTCCATCCCTAGCCATCTCGCTGTGCAGCAGTTCCGGCGCGCACTTTGCGAGTGCCGCGCGGGTCGCCCGTGAGCTCGTCGGGCGGTTGCGACAGGTGGCGCCGCGCGAGCCCGTCCTGCTCAACGTCAATGTTCCGGACCTGCCGCATGCACAACTGCGTGGTGTGGTCGTCACTCGCCTCGGCAAGCGCCACAAGGCTGAACCGGTGGTGCGCACGTGTTCGCCACGCAACGAAACCGTTTTCTGGATTGGTGCCGCCGGAGCGGCGCAGGATGCGGGGGAGGGGACCGACTTCTACGCCGTGCAGAACGATCAGGTTTCCGTGACGCCGCTGCAGGTCGATCTGACGCACAATGCCCAGTTGCCCCTGGTACGCGATTGGCTGGCGCGATGAGCAAGGCGCTCCCGCACGCTGGTGTCGGCATGACTTCGCAGCGCACGCGGTCACGCATGATCGAGCGCTTGCGTGAGCAGGGAATCATTGACGAGGAGGTCCTGGCGGCGATCGCCGCCGTGCCGCGGCATGTCTTCGTCGAAGAGGCACTGGCGTCACGGGCGTACGAGGATACGGCGCTGCCGCTGGGGTTTTCGCAAACGATCTCGCAGCCGTACGTGGTTGCACGCATGCTCGAGGCCTTGCGCGCCGGACGCGAGGACCTCGGCAGGACGCTGGAGGTCGGCGCCGGCTGCGGCTACCAGGCCGCGGTTCTCGCGCAACTGACCGACGAGGTCTTTGCCGTCGAGAGGATTGGTCCGCTGCTTGCCAAGGCCAAGCTCAACCTGCGCGCGATCCGGCAGCTCAAGGTGCGCCTGAAGCACGCCGACGGACAACTCGGCCTGCCCGAGGCGGCGCCTTTTGATACGATCATCGTCGCCGCGGCGGCAGCGCGCGTGCCGCGGGCGCTGCTGCAGCAGCTCGCTCCGGGTGGCCGG
Source organism: Accumulibacter sp. (assembly GCF_023806565.1). Lineage (GTDB taxonomy): Bacteria > Pseudomonadota > Gammaproteobacteria > Burkholderiales > Rhodocyclaceae > Accumulibacter. Next base: position 54,548 of record NZ_JAMTDV010000131.1, read on the forward strand.
TTGATCCTGCCGCTGGGCGGGGCGACCCAACATCTGGCGATGATCGAACGACGCGCCGAAGGCTTTGTCGAAAGTCGCCTGGATGCTGTTCGTTTCGTTCCGCTATTATCGGGAGTCGAATGAAGGATCAAGATCATCCCGCCCGTCACGGCGTCGTGCTGGCGCTGCTAGTCGTCCTGGCAGGCTGTGCCAGCAAGGCGCCGGCACCGGCTGAGCGCTCGGGGCAGGCCGGGGCGCAGGCCGTGCCCGCGGCAGCGGTGGCCGGCAAGGATCAATACGTCGTCAAGAAAGGCGATACGCTGCATTCGATCGCGCTCGATCACGGGCTCGACTACCGCGAGCTGGCCGCCTGGAACAATATCGAGAATCCGAATCGCATCCTCGTCGGGCAGGTTCTGCGCACCCGGCCGCCCGGCTCGGCGGCTGCCGGCGATACTGTCGTGGTGCGTCCGGTGGTCAGCACAGCCGCAGTCGAGCAGCGTTCGCTGAGCGCCGGCGGCGACTTGCTGAAGCGCGAGCCGAAGGCAGGCAAGGAACCCTACTCCGAGCAAGCACTGGCGCGTGCGCTGGCGCCGCCGAAGCCAGTCGAACCGGTCAGCGTGGCCAAGGTCGAGAGCAGGCCGGAGGCGCGCGCCGAGGTCAAGGCCGAGAGCAAGCCGGAAAGCAAGGCGACCGCAGCAAACGAGGAAAAGCCGGCCGACGCCGCATCCGGCAGCGAGGATGTGACCTGGAGTTGGCCGGCCGGCGGCAAGGTGATCGGTACTTTCAGCGAGGGCGGCAACAAGGGGATCGACATCGGCGGCAAGGCCGGCGACGCCGTGCTGGCCGCCGGTGCCGGCAAGGTGGTCTACAGCGGCACCGGCCTGCGCGGCTACGGCAAGCTGGTCATCGTCAAGCACAACAATACCTATCTGACCGCCTACGCGCATAACCAGAATATCCTGGTCAAGGAGGGGCAAACGGTCGTCAAGGGGCAGAAAATTGCCGAGATGGGCAATACCGACGCCGACCAGGTCAAGCTGCACTTCGAGATACGGCGGCAGGGCAAGCCGATTGATCCGCTCAAACAGTTGCCGCCGCGCGGATGATGTCGCGCGTTTTCGATCCTGACGAGTATCCTGGCGGAGACGACGATCCGCCGGAAACTGCCATGGAAGCTGCGGAGCTGTCGTCAGAAAGCGATTCGGCCGAGCAGCCAGCGTCACCAGAGGCGGATCTGCTCAACGACGTCACCCAGCACTATCTCAACGAGATCGGCGCCAAGCCGCTCTTCACGCCGAGCGAGGAGGCGGTCTGGGCACGCCGTGCGCATGCCGGGGATTTCGTCGCGCGGCAGAAAATGATCGAGCACAATCTGCGCCTGGTGGTCAATATCGCCAAGCACTACCTCAACCGTGGCCTTCCGCTGCTGGACATGATCGAGGAGGGAAATCTCGGTCTGATCCACGCCATCGAGAAGTTCGACCCCGAGCGCGGCTTTCGCTTCTCGACTTACGCCACCTGGTGGATCAGGCAGGGCATCGAACGCGCGATCATGAATCAGTCGCGAACGATTCGTCTGCCGGTGCATGTGGTCAAGGAAATCAACCTCGTGCTGCGCGCCATACGCCATCTGGAGTTGGCCAACGGGCAGGAGACTTGCGTCGAGCAGATCGCCCACCTGATCGACCGGCCGAGCGAAGAGGTGCGCCGGGTGATGGCGCTGAACGAGCGCATCGCGTCCCTCGACGCGCCGTTGCAAGTGGACCCCAGCCGATCAATTGGCGACGTGATTGCTGACGACAGCCTGATCGATCCCGATGAGCTGTTGCAGTCGAACGAAATCGGCGACCTCCTGCGGCGCTGGCTCGGGCAACTCGCCGACAAGCATCAGGAGGTGCTGCAGAGACGTTACGGCCTTTCGGGCCGCGACGCGAGCACCCTCGAGGAGATCGCCACCGATCTCAATCTGACCCGTGAGCGGGTTCGCCAGATCCAGATCGAGGCACTTGATCACCTTCGGCGCATCATTCGGCGGGGCGGCGGGACGCCGGACAACCTGCTCTAGCGGACATCGTAGCCAAGCCCGTCGCGTGCTGCGCGCAGCGCTTCGGCGAGCTGAAACACCGCCATCGCGTAGAAACTCGAACGATTGTAGCGGGTGATCACGTAGAAGTTGTCGAAGCCGAGCCAGTATTCGGTTGCGGCGCCGGGCGTCACCAAGTCGATGAGCGCTGCCGGCAGGTCGCTCGCGGCGGCGGCGACCACTCCTTCCCGCGCCAGTTCGCTGACGGTCAGCGACGGCTTGATGCCCAGGACCAGCAGCGGCGCCGGATCAGCAGTGACTCTTGCCGGCACCGCCACCGGCGCGCCGTATTGCCAGCCGTGCTGCTGAAGGAAGCGGGCGACGCTGCCGATGGCGTCGGCGGTGCTATTGCGCAGGTCGATGCGATCGTCGCCGTCGAAGTCGACGGCGAAGCGACGCTGGCTGCTCGGCATGAACTGGGGAATGCCGATGGCGCCGGCGTACGAGCCTTTGACGGAGAGTGGGCTGACGCCGCTTTCGCGGGCCAGCAGCAGGAACTGCTCGAGTTCGCCGCGGAAGAACTCGGCGCGCGGCGGGTATTCGAAAGCCAGCGAAGCGAGCGCCTCGAGGACGCCAAAACTGCCCATGTCTTGTCCATACACGGTTTCCACTCCGATGATCGCCACGATCACTTCCGGCGGCACCCCGTAGATCGCCTGTGCACGCTGCAGGGTGGCCGCATTCCTGCGCCAGAACGAGATGCCGCCGGCGATGCGCTGACTGTTCACGAAGCGCTCGCGATAGCGCTGCCAGGAGCGCTGCTTTTCGGGTACCGCGGGCGGGCGGATGGCGCGCAGCACGACGGCGTTCGGCCGGATGGTCGCGAATTGCTGCGTCAGGTGGCTGACGTCGAAACCGTAGCGGTCGTGCATATCGGTGATGAAGGCCTTGACCTCGGGGTTCTGGCTGAAGGCCGCGGCGTGCTGGCAGTGGCCGACGAGCGGCAGCAGGTTGCCGAGAAGTACGCAAAGCAGGGTGGCGAGGGGCCGCTTCAAACTTCGTTTCTCCGTTCCCGTGATAGGCGTCGCACGCAGTCGCGCAGCAGACGCAGATGTCCTTCGCCGCCACGACCATAGCGCAGTTCGGCATAGTGGCCAGCGGCTTCGCTGGTAAGTGCCGCCAGCGCCGGTCTTGCTTGCGCGACGCGGTCGGCGAAATCGAGCGGACCTTCCCATTCGGCACGGCAGATGCCGCGGCGCGCGAGTTGCCCGCAGTACTTCCCCCAGGCAAGTTGCGCCGGATCCGGGTGCCGTCGCTCCCGCAGCGTCCACAGGGTGACGGACAAGAGCAGCAAGCTGCAGAGCACTGCCAGAGACGTGGTCATGCTCTGCCAGTCCGGGTCTTGCAGGCCCAGCCGGGAGAGCAATTCGCGCTGGCGCTGCGGATTGTACCCGAGCACCCAGATATTCCAGCCATTGTTCGCCGCCTCCCAGCGGTTGCGCAGGTCGCGCAGCCAGTCGGCGTCGAGGCGGACGATCGCCGGCAGCGGTTCGCTGGCGGGCAGGGCGGCGACGATTCCCTGCTCGATGCGCGACGGCGCGACTGCTGCCGTCGGATCGATGCGCACCCAGCCGACGCCGGCGAGCCAGACTTCCGCCCAGGCATGCGCATCGGACTGGCGCACGATCAGGTAGCCGTCGACCGGATTCACTTCGCCGCCCTGGTAGCCGGCGACCACCCGGGCTGGAACGCCGGCCGCGCGCATCAGGAAGACGAAGGCGGAGGCGTAATGCTCGCAGAAGCCGCGGCGAGTCTCGAAGAGGAACTGGTCGACGGCGTCGCGGCCGAGCAGCGGTGGTTGCAGCGTGTAGTGAAAGTCGTCCTCGCGGAACATGGCCAGCGCCGCTTCGACGATCCTCTCCGGCGGCAGTGATTGCCACTGCTGCGCCAGCGCGCGGCTGCGCGGATTGATCCGCGCCGGCAGACGCAGCGCCTCCGCCAAGGTGGCTGGCACTTCCCCGCGATTGGCGCGATAGTCGGGCGAAGAGGCGAAGGTGAAACGGGAGCGGACACGAACGGGCACACTGGCCACCGCTTCGAGGGTCGGCGCGAGCGACGCGTCTGGCGGCAGGCGGGTCGGCAGGTCGAGCGCCAGCAGCCAGCGCTGGTTGTGCGCTTCGAGGATGGTCGTGTAGGTGTAGGTGACGCCTCGCGCCTCGATTACCGGCGCCGGCCGTGGCGATTGCTGAGCGCTCACCCGCCAGGTGGTACCATCGTAGGCATCGAAAACCGGACCACGCCAGTACAGTTCGGTCTTCTCCGGGAGTTCGTCGACGAAGCGGCTGCGGAAGGCGACCGCACCGGACTGAATAAGATTGCTGATCGACCCGGGCGACATCTGCGTGGATAGACCGCTGAGTGCGCCATGAGCGTCCTGCGGCAGGCCCCACAGCGGGCCGCTGACGCGTGGAAAAAGCAGATACAGGATGAGCAGGAAGGGCAGTGCCTGCAGCAGCAGTCGGGCGGCCTCGCGGGCAATCGTGGCGACTGGCTGGGTACCGCCGTGCAGCCGGATCAGGGTGCCGGTGAGCAGCGTCATCGTTGCCAGCAGCCAGACACCGGTCGCGATCGACTGCGAATAGAAATAGTGGGTCAGCAGGAGAAAGAAGCCAAGCATGACGATCACCAGCGCGTCACGCCGGGCATGCATTTCCAACGGTTTGAGCGCCATCAGCAGGACCAGCATGGCCACCCCGGCGTCCCTGCCGAACACGCTGTGGAACTGCCAGGCGATTCCCGCGACGCTGCCGATTGCCAGCAGGCCCAGCGCCCAGCGCGGCGGTAGCCTGCGCCTCCGCTGCCAGAGCCAGGAGCGCCAGAGGAGTGCGCCTGCGGCGAGCAGTGACAGCCACGGTGGCAGGTGCCCGGCGTGCGGAGCAGCGGTGGCCAGGGCGCCGGCCAGCAACCACGGTACCGCACCATGCTCGAGCGCCGGCGGTCGGGCGCGGCTACGTTTCCCCATGAAGCGCCAGTGCCTGCAGGCATCTCGTCCGATGTGCCGTGCCCTGCGCCGGAGCAATCCGCTGTGCCGGCAAGCGCAAGCCGTAGCGCAGTTGCTGTTCGTCGGCCGTGAGCACCCAGCCGGCGAGTACCGACAGGCGGTATTCGGTGCCGAGATCGACCGCTGTCTGCGACCAGTCGAGCCACAGCTCGTCGCTCGCTCCACCGGCAAACTGTTTGACCAGCAACTCCTGTTCGTCGGAGCGACGAGCGACTGCTTTCCAGGCGATGTGCCGGGTCGGGTCGCTGGCCTGGCGTGGCCGCAGGCCGGCAAAATCCTCCTGTCCGCTCTCGCCCCGCCGATGGTCGATCGGCGTGCCGGACGATGCCGTCGGCAGTGGCGTACGCAAGGGTCGCGGATAGACCAGACATGACCAGATCGGGTGCGGGTAACTCCAGGCGCGGAAGAGGCCGAGCGGATAGCGCGTCACGAGGGTGACGCGACCGGGATCGAGGCGGCCGCGTCGCTCGGTGGCGTAGGGAACGGCAACCGTCACCCGCGCCCTTGCCGGCGCATCGACGGTCAACGAAGGCTGCCCGGTGAACGAGAATTCGAGCGCCCGCCGCGAGCTGCCACGGGCATTTTCCAGATGGAGAGGGAAGCGCGCGAGATCGCCCGCGAAGGTTGCTTCGGCGCGTCCCGGGGTCAGACGCAGGCCGAACAGATTGTGAAAGGTGTGCACCATCGCGACCAGGCCCAGTCCGGCAAGCAGAAAGACCAGTGCGTGGCCGAGGCTCAAGTTGTAGTTGATCGCCCCGATTAGCATGACTGCCAGGGCGATGGCGAAAAGGAAGCCCGCGCCCGTCGGCACGATGAAGATTCGCCGTTGCCCGAGTACGATCGGCAGACGCTCGTCGCGTCCCAGCCGGAATAGCCAGCGCCTCGCAGCGGCAAGTGGGCGCATCAGGTCACGGGCACCGAACGGATCAGCGCAGCGATGTCCTCGGCGTCAGCCTGGTCGCCGCTCGGCAGCCGCAGGCGGTGGCGGGCGACCGCCGGGAGAACGGCCTGCACGTCTTCCGGCAGGACCATCGTCCGGCCGCCACAGAAGGCCCAGGCGCGTGCCGCGGCGAGCAGCGACAGGGCGGCGCGCGGGCTCAGGCCATGGACGAAGCGTTCTCCCTCGCGGGTGGTTTCGACCAGCGCCTGCAGGTAGTCGAGGAGGGCTGGGGAAGCATGCACCGCAGCCGCTTCGTTCTGCAGCGCGGCAAAGGCACCGGGGGCAAGGCGGGCGGCCAGACTCGGCAGTTGTTCGCGGCGACCGCCGCTTTCGAGCAGCGAGCGTTCGGCTGCACGATCAGGGTAACCGAGTTCGATGCGCAACAGGAAGCGGTCGAGTTGTGATTCCGGCAGGGGAAAGGTGCCGATCTGGCTGGAAGGATTTTGCGTGGCGATGACGAAGAACGGTCTGGGCAAGGTCCGCGTTTCTCCTTCCGTCGTGACCTGCCCTTCCTCCATTGCTTCGAGCAGCGCGCTCTGCGTCTTTGGCGTGGCGCGGTTGATCTCGTCCGCCAACAGCACCTGCGAGAATACCGGGCCCGACAGGAACCTGAAGTTTCCACTTTCGCGGTCGAACACCGAGACGCCAAGAATGTCCGCCGGCAGCATGTCGCTCGTAAACTGGACGCGCGCAAAGTGGAAACCGAGCAGCCGTGCCAGTGTGTGCGCCAACGTCGTCTTGCCGACGCCGGGCAGATCTTCGATCAGCAAGTGGCCTTTCGCCAGCAGGCAGCAGAGGGCAAGGCGGATCTGTGCCTGCTTGCCGAGAATCACCGTATTGGCGGCGGCTAGAATCCCGGCGATTGCGGATCGTGTCGGGGTGGTGGATGGCTTGGCTGGCATGGCTTGTCGCGGTGGCGCAATTGGGATGATAATAAACCATTAGCCGACAACCCGATTTCCCCGTGGGGCCCGCAGCCTCCGACGCTGGCCATCTGCGATAGAAAGGTCACAGTGACCACCACCGCATTCATCACGCACCGCGACTGCCAACTGCACGAGATGGGTTCCTACCATCCGGAATGTCCGGATCGCCTGACCGCCATCAACGATCATCTGATTGCGCAGGGGCTGGATTCGTACTTTGTTTATCACGACGCACCACTGGCCACTCTCCAGCAACTCCATCGCGTGCACTCGGCAGGTCATCTCGAACGACTGAAACGTGCCTCGCCCGAGTTGGGCATCGTGCACCTCGATCCGGATACGGCGATGAACCGACACACCTGGCAGGCCGCGCTGCGCTCGGCGGGTGCGGGCGTCAAGGCCGTCGACCTGGTGATGGCCGGTGAGGTCGAGAATGCATTCTGTGCCGTGCGTCCGCCGGGGCATCACGCCGAGCGCAGGGCGGCAATGGGTTTCTGCTTCTTCAACAATATCGCCGTCGCCGCGGCGCATGCGCTGGAAGCGCACGGGCTGGCGCGTGTGGCGATCGCCGATTTCGACGTGCATCATGGCAACGGGACGGAGGACTGCTTCCAGGGCGATCAGCGCGTGCTGATGGTCGGCACTTTCCAGCACCCGTTCTATCCTTACAGCGGGACGGAAAACCAGGCGTCGAACATGCTCAACGTTCCTCTCGCCAGAGGTACCAACGGCGAGGAGTTCCGCCACGTCGTCAGCGATCTCTGGATGCCTCGCCTGCGCGAGTTTCAGCCGCAGATGATTCTCATCTCGGCGGGTTTCGATGCGCATTACGAAGACGAGATGGGCGGCATGAAACTGCTCGAGAAGGACTATGCCTGGGTCACCGAGCAACTGAAGCAACTCGCCGAGCAATGCGCAGAAGGACGTATCGTGTCGATGCTCGAAGGCGGTTATTCCCTGTCGGCGCTGGCGCGCAGCGTGGCGGCCCACATCCGGGTGCTGGCCGAGCTGTGAATCCTTCCCGGCGGTCCGCTGCCCGCGTGTTCACGAGAGCGGCGGGTGATCTGTTGGCAACAAATAGAACTGTCCGGTTTTGTAGCAGATGAATTGTCCGCTTT